>RRZV01000023.1 GCA_003931895.1 Mesohalobacter salilacus | reverse complement strand
ACTGAAGTTGAAGAAATCTCTCAAGATTACATATAAACCTGCAAGGTTTCAAAAACCTTGCAGATTTGCATCATTAAGTTTTATCCAAAAGCTTTTGAATCTCTAACTCAAATTTATCTAGCGTATATTGTCTTGACCACTCGGCTGCTTTTGTTGACAGTTGTTCTAAGTCTTTAGGGGTGTCTTTAAAAGATTTGAGTTTGTCTATGGTTTGATTTAAGTTTTGAACATCCATTAAAACGCCGCGATGACCGTGATCCAACATCCAAGGGACGCAAGAAATAGGAGTGACAATGGGGATACAACCCCAAAACATAGCCTCGGCTACTACTTTTGGCCAACCTTCAGACTGACTGGGTAATATGAGGAAATGCGAGTATTTTAAAGCCTTTTTGACCACGTCTTTGGGCTGATTACCGTATAGAAACGCCCAATCTTCAGCGTTTAATTGTTGGATGTTTTTAACTAAGTCAGTTTTGAGTTCGCCATTACCGTAAAAATGCACAATGGCTTCTATGCCTTTTGCTCTGAGTTGATGCACGAGTTGTAAAGCCAATTGTGGTCGCTTACCTTGCGATAAACTCCCTACAAAACAAAAGTGCCATGGCTTGGTATAATCTCTGACGTACAGTTGCTCTTTTTCATTATCGTGATAGGTCGCTGTAAAAAAGGGTCTAATGTTTGACGTTTGATTTGGCCATTGTCCGTAAACCAAAACTTGCATGTTTTTGGTCAAAAATGTGTTGCTCAAAATCCATTGTTGTAACTTATAACTCCACGGCTGTTTTGAATTCGGGTCCCAATTGCCTGCATATTTAGCCGTTTTTGGGGTTTTGGGAAATAAAATTTGAACCAAACAGCCCAATAAGCCCATATTGCCTGGACAGCGCAGGTGAATGTGGTCGGCTTGTTTCATGGCTTTGAAGAGCAGGCTTAAAATCTTAGGCAGTTTAGTTAGAGTAGACAATTTTTCTTTTAACCCAATTAAAGAAAAAGCAGGCACTTTATCGATAGAAATATTAGGGTGTTTATAAGCTAAATTGATATTTGGGTCAAAGTCATTCGACACAGGTGCTACAATATTCACTTGATCCACATGTTTCAACCATAAATTCATTTCACGGACGTAAGGTGCATAGGCGTGAAGTTGATGATTAACCTCGTAATGATTGGTATGTGAAATGATGAGGAAAGTCATCTTTGTATTTTTGGTTTAACAAACCACAATTTGAGCCAAGCCCAAAAACGTCCGCAACTTTCGGTAAAGGCTTGTTTTTTATTTGCTGCGGTAAAGATATTTAAAAATCTGAGAAAGGTCAACAGTAATACATTGGCGTGCCATTTCAATTGGTTTTTAAATCCTGGTTTTGGCCAGCGTAATCGCCATACATACCAACCATTTCTAACCACCATTTGCCCATATTGAAATTGATTAGGTCTTCCCGACGGATGATGATGGTGCTCACATTGAGCAGCTGTGTTGACATAAAGTTGCCCCAATTTATGCAATCTAAAGCAAAAATCAGCATCTTCATATAAACCATAACCTTCAAAATAGCTAGAAAATTGAAGTTTTTTAAACACTTCTTTTTTATAAGAAGAAACGCCACCCATAAATTGTTCAACAGGATAAATTTTTCCGCTAGGTGGCAAATGTCCAACGCTTCTGCCATGAGAAAATTTAGGAAGATAAGCTGGGGGTCGATTAGGTGCTAAACCTAATTTCTTTCTTAGGATGAACCTTGCCCCATCTTCTCGAACAAAATTATCATAAATAAACTCACTAGTTTTAACTTTATAATTAGAATCTACTTTTTTCCATTTTACTTCATTAACAATATAACCACCTACCGCAATAGCATCATCGTGAGAAGTATAAGTTGCTATCAAATTTTTAAAATAATTAGGATAAAGTATAATATCATCATCCAAAAACGCAACAATATCTATGGTTTTATCACATAATTCAATACCAATATTACGTTGTTTGGTTAAGCCGCGTTGTTGAGGTTTGACTTGATGGTATTTTAAATTTTCAAGGGCAAAATTTTGAACAACTTCACTAGTTTGATCATCTGGTGAACCGTCAATGATTAATATCTCATCGGGTAAATAACTTTGCACTTTAACTGAGTCCAAAAGTCTTAATAAAGGTTCAGCCCTTTTGTAGGTACAGATGATTAAACTTAACTTCATTGATGTTTATTATTTAAAATTGTAGACCAACGTAAACTCGTATTCCAAGCTTTTTTGAAATAACTAAGATGTGAAAATAAATGTATTAATCCTTTTGATTTTAATGTGTTTATAAACAGTAATGTCTTGTAACCATAAACTTGAGGCTCGCTGTGGTGTAAAATTTTTGAAAGTAATACTGTTGGGGATGGTTTTGGCAAAGGCTTTTCGTTTCCCCATGGTAAACTTGGCGATGTTCTAAACCCACCTACGGGAGCTTTAAGGTGCTTAAGCTTTGTCTTTGAACTAAATAATACATCATAACCAAGATTCCTGATCTGCATACCAAAGTCAACATCTTCTCCAAATCCATTCTCGTAAGACATATTAAATTTAATATTTTTAATTACTTCAAACTTTAAAATACTAGTACCGGAACCAAATGTTGGCCATGATTTGAAGTCAAATTTTTGGCTTACATCAAACTCCCTCAAACATTCCGTAACAAGAATCGAAGAACCTAAGCGCTTTATTAGTTCTATGGAACCAAGCAAGTAATCTTTTTCTATTCTAATATCATCATCGGCTAAAAACACCCATTCAGACTTCACTAGATCTAAAGCCATATTTCGGGCATTGCATGCGCCTGTTTGATGTATAAATCGGTGTGTGATTTTAAAAGGCCATTGTTCTGTTACTAAATAATCGAGTTCACTTTGGGTCTCTGGATTAGGATTTTGTTCGATTATGATAACATTTTGAGGTAATAATGACTGTTTTGATAAGTCTTTTAAAACATCATACAAATATTTTTTTCGCCCAATTGTAGGTATAATCACATCAAGCTGAATTTGAGATTTATTGAATGGCTTTAGTTCAGGTAAGGTGATTGATTTTAAAAGTGATGACTTTACTTTGATTTGCGATAAAAACAAACTTTTTAACCATGCCCAAAGATTAAATTTAGATTCATATATCGTTAAGTTTAAGAGCAAAAGATGCTTCCATACCCATTTGTAATGTTGAGCTACAAAGCTAAACAGTTCTGAGGTGTTGGCTTTTTGGTTTTGTACAGTTTGAAGCTTTTTAACAGGTTTTAGTAATTTAGGATGCGAATAACATAACAAACCTCGCGGCTGAGCCAGTTTGGCTATACTATGCAGAATATAATTGAGGTTTTTATGCCTTTTAATAAAGGGTTCTAACTTATTCACGACCGCAGTGTTGATACCGCCCACATTTTGATGCATCCGCCAAGTCGGGTATTTTACTTCAAGATTAACATTGATAAACGGGCTTTGCTCAACATATCCGATAGATTCAGGTAAATATTGAACACCTGAATAACTAGCCATGATGCGTTTATGATGAAATATCTCATCAAAAGACTCGGTATTTAAATTTTGATGAATATCTTGATGTACCCAAATCAATAGCTCATCAGGATAGTCTTTGGCAAGTTTAAAAAAAGTATTTACTAAAGGCTTTTGGTGGTAATCGGATAAAACTTTTCCTGTTTTCTGGCATGAAATAACTATATCTGTATTATGTACTAGTATAATCATTTGTGTCTTTTAATAACAGAATCATAAAATTCAAAATTTTGTCTGGCAACAACATCATTTGAAAATTTATTTTCTATTTTATTTATTGCTTCTTTGCTGATTTGCTTATTGTCTACATTATTTTCTAAAACGTCTAAGATGTATTTAGCATAAACATTATGATTTTTAGGGTGTTCTATAAATCCATCTTTACCGTTGGATATTATCTCACTAGCCCAACCAATATTGGAAGCTACAACGATTTTGCCCATGGCCATGGCTTCCAGCCAGGTAACAGGTAAAGCCTCTGCAAAAGTAGGATAAACTATAACATCTGCAGTAGCCATATAATTTTTTACGTGATCGTAAGGTACTTTACCTAAATATTCTTGTTTACCAAAAGCTTTTGCACTAAACAAAGATTTCATTAGCTCATAAGTTGAATGGCTTTTAGTTTTGATATCAAATGAATCCCCTCCAATCAAAACAAGCTCAACATTGGAATATTTCTCAACTACATGGTTAAAGATATAAGGCAGCTCCAATAGTCCTTTTTTTCGAATTAAAGTCCCTAAGTATAGTATGCGTTTTATCTCATTTTTAGGTTTTGGAAGGGGGTTAAAAACTTCAGTATTAACTGAATTAGATATGATTTTAAAATTAATATTTAAGTCAAAAATTTTATTTGTTTTTTCGGCTGTAAATTCACTTACAGATATATGAGCATCTGCTATCTTAAGCGCTCTTTTTTCATGGAATTTATTGATCCACTTTACTTTTCTGTTATCTAGTTGACAGAAATAGGTATCACTCCCATTTAACTTAATAACAATAGGACATTTTTTAGGTTGGATAAATGAGGTGATGCCTGTCCAGTCTGGTGCTTCTACTATATCTATTTCTTTATCCTCGTGAAGCCTATTTATTAATTTTTCTATTTTTTTTCTAGTCAAAAACCAGGAAAGACCTTTAAACTTTAAGTTTTTAATTTGTATAATTTTTATTTGTTCATCCCAAAAATAACCGTCTGTTTCCTGTCCATAAACCAATATAACAACCTCATGACCCAACTTGGTAAGAGCCTGAGCCAAATTTTTAATACTCGTTCCAATACCACCGGCACTGCCAGTTTTAGAATGCGGATATTCTGATGTTAAAAAAGCTATTTTCATTTGTTTGTTATGATACCTTCTATAGCCTCTACAATTCTCTGCGATGCCATTTGTGGTGGATGTTTATTAATTACTTTAAACCACTTTTGAGCATTTGCTACATATTTTTCTGGATGATTTAAGCCTTCTAAAATTTTATTAGCTATTTCTTCTTTGGAGTTTAACCAGATTACAGCATCTTTATTTGGCATGGATTCAAAGTGAATATATTGGTATATTTTATGGATGTCTTTTTTAATATTTTTAGTATTTGGATTATAATTGATGTATGCGCAAGGCTTGTTCTGTGCAGCATAATCAAATACCATAGATGACCCCACATTTATTACCATTTTTGTATGTTTTACAGTATTGGCTAATAATATTTGATCTTCTTGACTTGGCATTACTTTATTCCAAGAACCTCCATATGATTTCCATTCTGGGCGTATTAAATGAATTTCATCGATAAATTCGTTTAACACATCATGAAAACGATTAGAATAGTCAACAGGACATGGACGAAAAATAATTTCTATTCTTTTTTTAAGTCGATTAGATTTATTAAGGTCTCTAATACTCATAGCTATGTCTCTTAGATATTCAGGATCGTGTGGGCTTGTAGTTATATCATCCCCAGAGAAACATATATAATCTTTTTCTAAGTCAAGATTATATTTATTAAAGAAATTTTCTTTAGAAATTA
Source organism: Mesohalobacter salilacus (assembly GCA_003931895.1). Taxonomy (GTDB): domain Bacteria; phylum Bacteroidota; class Bacteroidia; order Flavobacteriales; family Flavobacteriaceae; genus Psychroflexus. The sequence continues at coordinate 24,700 of RRZV01000023.1, read as the reverse complement.
AGTAACTTTTATCATAATGAATTTCAAATTGTGGAGTGCCGACAATGTGGATTTTATCTTTTTCCACGTATGGATAATAATAAAGAAGTTCGTTTTTCATATATTCACTCCAAACAAAATAATGATCTGTTTCAACTACCATAGTTGCTTTTGGTAAATTATCCCAAGAAAAAATGAAATTCACAGTTGGGATTCCTAATTTTTTAGCAGCCTGAACAGGTGCAACGGCGTTTAAAATTCTTTGATTGGTATTTAATAAAATTGAAATATTATTTTTTTTAAGATAATTGAAGCATTTATAATAGTATGATGATTCTGATTCTAAACTAACAATTTTTTCTCTCAACTTTATTAGATTATTTTTATAATAAAATACTATTAAGCTTTCGTAGAGGTTTTTAAGTTTGCTTTTTACGTTACTACTATTCGATTTGAATAAATAATTACTATAAATGTTATTACCAGTTTTTTTTATAAAACTGTCAATTTCAATTATTTTTCTGGCTCTCTTATATATATCAGAGTTTGAAGTATGCCTACCAACTAATTTTTCTTCCATATAACCAAGTTCTGTCAAATTAAGAGGAGTAGAATTCCAATATGAATATTCTATATTATCTCTGGTATTTTGCTTAGGAAAAGAAGAGTAAACGAAATTTTTAAGTCCAACACCGTCTGGCAAAAGGATCAATATATATTCAATATTTAAAAACATACTGCAGAAGTTGATTAAATTTTATTAATATTCGATTTAAGTTTTTTACCGAAAAGTTATTAATTACTCTTGAGCAGAAATATACTCAATGTTTAAAATTTTTATACTTGATATATTCTGGGAATTTATCAAAAAACTTCAATGTATTTTTAGGGTTTGCAACTATATCTACATAAGAAGTACCTTTTTCGCTTATTACTTTCGCTGGAACTCCAGCTACAGTAACTTCACTTTGAAATGATTTATTGATTACAGCATTGGCTCCTATTTGAACATTAGACCCTACGTTTATTGGACCATAAATTTTTGCTCCAGGTCCAATCCAAACATTATTTCCGATTTTTGGAGTATATGTTTCGTTACTATCTTTATTAGTAGGATTACTGGCACCAATATTAACTCCCTGATGAATATCACACCACATTCCAATTCTACACTTTCCATTAATAACTATATTTCCAAAATGGTTTATCCTTAATCCCGGACCAAAAACATTTTCAGGTATATCTAAACCTAGTTTGTAAGCTAATTTGTTCTTTCTTAGTCTTAAATACTTAAGATATAATTTAAAAACACCGTTTTTGTTTCTATAATATTCGCATTTACGTAATAAAATCTGAAATTTCCATATATAATCACCTAAAAGATTTGGCTTTCCGATCTTCTTTAATGCAAACTTATCTGCTTCTAAAAAAAACCTTAACTCTTTTTTGTTTTTTATTGACATTTTATAAAATTAGTGTTTATTTAAATTAGTTATTAAAATATTTTCCGCTTTCCTCCAATCCTCTAATGTATCAATATTGACGTATGTTGCAGGATCTGATTTGATAAAGCTTAATTTTTCTCCAAAAAAACTTCCTTGTTTTATGAATTTTGTTTTCGTGATGTAAATGCTACCATCTCTAAAATAAGCCTCAGGCAAGTCTTGCCGTCTTTTAATAATTTGTGATTCTCCAGTGGCAATTTGTAAATATCCCTTACTATCTGGTTTAAATACCCAATGTGGATTGTATTCGTGTGGTACAGGTAAAACACTCACCAACGCATCTGAATTTGATGTTTTAAACTTTTGAATGGCTTTGTCTATAAAATTTGGTTCTCTAAATGGAGATGTGACTTGCAATAAAATCACAGCGTCAAAAAATTCCCCTTGATTTTCAAAAAACTCAATAGCGTGTTGAACCACGCCGATACTTCCCGATTGGTCTTTGGCTAAACTTTCTGGTCTTTTAAACGGTACTTCTAGATTAAGATTTTTGGCAACTTTGATAATTTCATCGTCTTCTGAAGATAAGATTAAACGATTGATAAATTTTGAATGTTTAGCTGATTCAACGGTATAAGCTAATAAAGGTTTTTCGCCTAATGTTTTAATATTCTTTCTGGGCACACCTTTGCTTCCGCCACGGGCGGGGATGATGGCGAGGGTTCTGAGTGAGGAGTGAGCAGTGATGGGTGAGGAGTTTTTGTCTTTATTTGACATTTTTAGAGATTATATATTTTTTAAGCCCAATATTTAGTTTTCTAGTATTTGTAACTAAATCGCTAAACTGTTTTGTGTTTTTAAAATAATTTTGTCTTAAACCGATTTCAAATTGGGTATCTAATTCTGCAAGTGAACCTAAACTGATATCTAAAAATCTTATCAATTCTTTATCCGAGCTACGTCCACAACCTTCAGCAATATTAGAAGGGATAGATATCGCAGATTTCAAAAACTGTTGTTTTAAAATAAAATCTTCATATTTTGGCATTGATTTAGATAATTCATAAGCTAAATCGACTAAATGCATGCTTGTTTTCCAAGCGTCAAGATGTTTATGATTCATAATTAAAAATTTAAATGGTTAATTGTATTTTTTACTTTTAAAATTTTCCACTTCACTCTTCACTCTTCACTCTTCACTCTTCACCCTTCATCCTTCACTCTTCACTCTTCACTCTTCACCCTTCATCCTTCACTCTTCACCCTTCATCCTTCACTCTTCATCCTTCACTCTTCATCCTTCACTCTTCACCCTTCATCCTTCACTCTTCACCCTTCACACCTAACTAATAACAAATCGTCTTATGAAACTTCAACTCCACTTGCGCCAACAGCTCAGCGATACGTTTACCGGAATTGCCTTGGCCATAAATTTGAGATTGTGGGATGTCCGCCTTAATTTGAGTTTGTATGGCTTTTGAAATGGCAATGGTTTCACATTCCACATCCAAAACATTTTCTCCACGTTGACGTCTATTTTGTCTATCACCTATATTAACCACAGGTACACCCAAGAATGAAGCTTCTCGAATACCCACACTAGAGTTGCCAACCAAGGTTTTGCAGTGAAAAATTAATTCTAAAAAATCTTCACCGCTCATGTTTTTAAAAAAGTGCACGTGTTTGAGTTCGTTGTATTCTCGGTATGCTCTTATGCCCGAGGAAGTGCCATCTGCGCCAGCGTCAATATTGGGCCAAAACCAAAACGTTGGGAGCTTTAATTTATCTATAGCTTTTAAAGTTTCTTCAATTTGCTGTCGGCTTTCTTGAATATGTGTGGTCACGGGATGTTGCATGACGACCAAATAGCCTTCTGATAAATCAGGTTCATGACCTACACCGCCGTATTTTTGATAGGGATTAAAGCTCAGTGCTTTACTTTTTAGAACGGGAACTGCCAAGTCTATAGATGGACAGCCCGTGTTGTAAACAGACGATTCTTCTTCACCGAGTTTGATGACGCGTTGATAAGCATCATCTGAGGATACAAAATGATAATCGGCTAGTTTTGTGATGGCATGTCTTACTTTTTCATCAATATTGCCTGTGACTTCTCCGCCTTGTAAATGGGCGAGAGGAATATTCATATAAGACGCAGCTATGGCAGTGGACATGGTTTCAAATCTGTCGGCTACGGTCACCACAATATCAGGTTGTAAATTTTCAAATACGCTAGAGAGTTCTAAAATCCCTAAGCCAGTAGTTTTAGCAGCGGCAGTTGTGTTTTCGCCTTCTAAAACGCTAAATACCTTCGCATTGATTTTAAAGCCATCGGCTTTTATAAAGTCAACTGCTGTGCCATAGCGTTGGAGTAGAGCAGAGGCGGCCACCACGAGTTGAAGTTCGAGATGTTCATGTTGTTTTATGGCTTTTAAAACGGTTTTTACTCTACTGTAGGATGGTCTAGCGGTGACGACAACGCAAATTTTACGTTTCTTCATAAATAGGGTTTATTTGGTAAAAATAAATTTTTGAGAGGTTTTAAACTAAAAATATCGCTTCTTTTTCCCTAATTTTGATGTAAAGACAATTTTTTATGACAAAACGGGTGTTTACGATAGCTGAAGTGGCTCAGGCCCATGACGGAAGTTTGGGCATGGCGCATACTTATATCGATGCTTTAGCCAAACGCGGTGTTGATGCGGTTAAATTTCAAATGCATCTGGCGCATGCCGAAAGTAGTATTCACGAACCCTTTCGTGTCAAATTTAGCCAGCAAGATGAAACGCGATACGAGTATTGGCAACGCATGTCGTTTACCAAAGACCAATGGAAAGGCTTAAAACAACACTGTGATGAAGCCGGTGTTGAATTTATGGCGTCTGCCTTTAGCAATGCTGCTATTGACTGGTTAGAAGAATTGGAAGTGAAACGCTATAAAATCGGATCTGGTGAAGTCAATAACCTGCTGATGCTTCAAAAAATTGCACAAACTCAAAAACCGGTTATTTTATCATCGGGTATGAGTTCTTTTGAGGAGTTAGACGAATCGGTCTCGTTTTTAAAAGATAAAAATATTGATGTCTCAGTTTTACAATGTACAACAGCTTATCCAACGCCGCCAGAAACTTATGGACTTAATGTGATTCAGGAGTTACAATCCAGATATCAAGTTAAAGTCGGATTTTCAGACCACTCTGGGAAAGTATCTACAGGACTTGCCGCTGTGGCTTTGGGTGCTGAAATTTTAGAATTTCACGTGGCTTTTTCTAAAGAGCAATTTGGACCAGACAGCAGTTCGAGTCTGACTTTAGAGCAAACACAAGAATTGTTAGATGGTGTTCATGATATTTCCACAGCTTTAAACCATCCCATTGATAAAAGTGATAACAGCAAATTTGCTTCTTTAAAATCTATTTTTGAAAAATCTCTGGCGGTCAATAAAGATTTGCCTCAAGGTAATGTGTTGAGCTTTGAAGATTTGGAAGCCAAAAAGCCAAAAAATCAGGGCATCGATGCATCCAAATTCAAAACGGTGATTGGCAAAACTTTAAAGCGTGATATGGAGGCTTGGGGGTTTTTGGGTGAGGAGGATTTAGCATGAAATTAATAAATTTCTGCTTCTTTACGAGTCAAACCTTTTTTGGTAAGGAAATCTTTAAACAAAAACGTTCTAATAAAAAACTTTCTCACTAAACCTCTTATGAAACTAACAGGCAGGCTACTTTTGTAAGCTTTAAATTGTGGTTGTTTTAAATCAAAAGATTTTGATTGTGTTTTGATCAAGTTAATTTTTTTATCCATCCAACTTTCTTTGATATTACCCATATGATAGGTGTAATTTTTAAAAGTACATAAACGCCAATGTCCATGCTTTACACTTGGCTCATCTAAGGATACATTTAATCCGGAACCTCCCATTTTTTCCTTAGCTGTAAGATTTTTTAAATATTTGAGTAATTCACTTTTATAAGTCGCTGTAAAGTGGCCATTACCCACGACAGATTTTAGGTTCTTCTTAGAAATAGCTAAAATCTTCTTGAAATGATATTTTGACTTAGGGTGATTTAAACCTATTGTAGTACTATACATTTTTTTTATGTCTTCTTTTAATTCTTGATTGACATTATAAAATTTAAAGTTTGGATTAAAAAAATTATCAAAAAATATTTTTTCATTGTAAGTTTTAAACAACATCGGTTGCGGTGTCGTGCCAACCATCCCTGCCCTAGGAAAGGTTTCATAAATTTCATAAACGGCTTTTTGCCAACCATTTATAAATAATACATCCGCATCAGTTATCGTCACTAAATCAAAATTATGACCTGCTAAGCCTTTAGCAATGGCATTAATTTTACCAATAGCGGTGGTGTGTATCACTTCATGGATTTTGCCAACTTGTAATAATTCGTTTAAATAAGCTTTTACTTCTACACACGACCCATTATTGACAACGCTGATGTAGGTTTTGTTATGTGAAGTTAAAACAATACTCTCTAAACACAGTTTCAAAATATCTAAACCTTCTTTATAGTAACCTTCTAAATTTGGAAGATATACAGGCACTATGACTTGGTGAAAGTCATCTGTTTTGACTTTGTTGTCTATATTTTTAGCGGGGTTAGTGCCTTTACGCATTTAATATAGTGTTGATGGTTGTTAGGTATTCGTTTTTGATTTTGTTCAAACTGTAGTTCCTCAAATATATTTCTCTATTTTCTTTAGCTTTTTGTTTTATAGTTTCTTTGTTCATTTTGTAAAAAAAATTTAAAGCTTTTTCTAGCCCATTCTCTATCCATATGTTTTCATTTTCCATCAATCTATCAGGCATAGCACCGACCTTTTTAGAAATTATAAAGCGAGAAGCGCACATTGCCTCTAAACCAGTCAGTGGTCCAGTTTCAGTTTTTGAATTGATTAAAAATACATCTATTTTATTAAAAAAATCCTTTAATTTATCATAACCAATATAACCTTGATACAAAATGTTGTCATTTGATTTGCATATTTCTTTTACTTTATTCTTTAACTCACCCTCACCAGCAATAATAAGTTTAATATTTAATTTTTTGGCTACACCTAAGATTTCAACAATACCTTTATCTTCATCTAATCTACCTATAAACCCAAAAATATAATCTTTTTTATTTGAGATAGAATCAATACTGATTAATTTATTTTCTAAAGTTGTAGACTGATCAATTATTTTAAAATTATGCGAAGAGAATTGTTCTAAATTATTTTTATTTGATGTGGAGTGATGAATAAAGAGATCTACTTGTTTAACTAACGCTAAATCTAAAGGGCAGTTATTTATAAACCCTGTTGTTCTGACAACAATTCTAACGTCATGTTTTTTGCATAATTTAATAATATCTGAAAGATATGAGCTTGAGAGCTGAACAAAGCAAATCACCAAATCTTTATCTTTAATTTGGTTTTCAATAATTTTTAAATCCCAATTGTATTTCTTTATTAATTTAGCATTGATTTTATTTTTAGAATAGGTTACCAAGTCAAGTTTAAAACGGTTTGCAAACCACGAAACAATTGCAAAAAGTAGAAGTATAGGATTTTTTAAATATTTTACTCTTAATGAAGTTATTTTAGCTCCTTTAATCTCCGAAATGCTTACAGTATTTTTTGAAGCAATGCCTGTTGAAAAGAAAGATAATTGGTAATCCTTTTCTAAGGCTTTAGCTACTAGGTTAGCTTCAACATCCCTACCATATATGCCGCCTATTGGACCAGTTATCAATACTTTTTTTTTCATGAAAACAATTTATTTAGTTTTCTTAATAGACGTGATTTTATCGAATAAAACCTTTTTTGTTCTTTAAAAAAACAAGGGTTTTCATCAATTAAGCTTTTGTAATCTTTAGCTATTTTGTTATAAATATAAAACTTACCCTTTTCTATATATGCAGAAAAATCATCTTCGATTATTTTAAGTTGATCTTCTATAAGCCTCCAACTTACAATAGCATGTTTAGCTTTGATCTCCGAAACCAAATCGCTAGTTTTATTATTTGAATTGGAACGATATAAAATATAGGACAGGCTACTAAAGACAACTTCCTCAGTATTAATTATAACTCTACAAAAAAACTCACCATCTTGATTTATTTTTAAATTTTCGTTCCACAGACCTGACTTTATAATTAAACTTTTTTCGACTAAAAAAGAATGAGGTGGAAAAAACATCCCCTTTTCCCCGTAATCCTTCAATAGCAAATAAGCAGGCTTATAGTCTTTATAGACTTCTAAATTCTTTAATTTAAAATCATCTTTATCTTCGAACCGTCCCCATTTACATGTGCTTACCGTATAGGTTTTATTTTTTATTAATTTTACCTGCTCCTCAATTTTATTTTCTGAAAACAGGTCATCACTATCCAACCAATTCACATAATTCCCTTGGCTCATTTTAAACCCATAATTCCGTGCCCCGTTTCCTCCTGGTAAATGTTCGTCAGGTCGGTGGTAATATTTAAAACGGTAATCTTTTTTAACATAGGCACCAACAACTTCATGGGTGTGGTCTGAAGAGCCGTCATCGACAATGATGCATTCCCAATTTTGATACGTCTGCGCCAAAACCGAGTCAAGTGTTTCCCCAATCAAATGTGCGCGGTTGTAGGTGGGAATAATGATAGAGACTAGGGGATTTTCGGTCATGAGGTTTAGGTTAGTCTTGCAAAATTACAATTATTTTTTTCAAACCTGCTTTTATAAACATGAGATTCTTTACGACCTTCAGGACGACAACGAACAACCATCAACCACCAACGAACAACCATCAACTCTTCACTCATCACCCTTCACTCATCACTCTTCACTCATCACTCATCATCCTTCACAGTTCACACATCCCACCTCACCCCTCACCAAAAAACTGATTCTGAAACCCAATCAAGTAAAGTTTTGTTTTAGCCCGTGTGCAGGCCGTATAAAGCCACCGTAAACTGTTTTGATCCAGGCCTTCTGGCATATAGGGTTGTTCTACAAAAACCGTATTCCATTGGCCACCCTGAGATTTATGACAGGTCATCGCATAACTGAATTTCACCTGTAAAGCATTAAAGAATTCGTTGTTTTTGACTTTTAAAAACTGCTTGTATTTCGATTTGATGTCTGCATAATCTTTTAAAACTTCTTGATAGAGCTTTTGAGATGCTTTAAAAGGTAACGAAGGTGTATTCATTTCAAGCGTATCTAAAATTATCACAGTTTCAAACGGGCTCATTTCAGGATAATCTACCATTTGGGCTTTAATTTTTGCAAAGCGAAAGCCATATAAGTCGAAAAGTCCTCTAATTTTAAGGATTTCAACAATATCGCCATTAGCAATAAAACCGGCTTCTGATGTGGGCTTCAGCCAGTAATAATTGTTTTTGACCACCATTAAAAAATCACCAACGGCAATTTCGCCTTCACGCATCAGGATGCGCTGACGGATTTGTTGGTTGTATTGATTAGCACGTTTGTTGGATCGCACCACAATAGCGGTTTCTTCATGTCCATCATTGTCATAAGCCGAATTGATGGCATCCATAATGTCGTAACCGTCAATTAAACGTATCAGGTCATTTTGTTGGTGTAAATTAAATTTAAAATGTTCAGGAAACTCATTTTGCAAGCCTTCGCGCATATTGGTGGCATTGCGTAATATACCGCTGTCCAGTTGTTGCCGAACCACTTTGGTCAATTCGATAGGAATCACTTCTGTATGGTATTTAGATCTCAAGATATCTTGGTCTAAAGCGGGACTAAGTTCTGCTTTTACTGGTGGCAACTGTGCGGTATCACCGATAAGAATCAACCTACAGTTTTCGCCGCTAAACACAAATTCTATCAAATCATCTAAAAGGGAATTCCCACTAAACAAATCATCTCCCGATGAAAAATCAGGAATCATCGAGGCTTCATCGACAATAAAAACGGTGTTTCTAAATTTATTCTCTTTCTGTACAAAGTTAACGCCACCCTTAGCATTTTTTTGTGGAAAATAAATACGCTTATGAATAGTCTGAGCGGGTCTATTGGAGTAGTTGCTCATCACTTTTGCAGCACGACCAGTCGGTGCCATTAAAGCCGATTTCAAACGAAGTTTGGTCAGGTTTTTAACAACGGTAGAAATGATGGTAGTTTTACCAGTCCCCGCATAGCCTTTAAGTAAAAATATTTGCTCGTTATTGTCGTCAATCAAATATTTTGATAAACGTTTTAAGGCTGTAGTTTGATCTGGCGTTGGGGTATAAGCAAAATCTTTGATTAAATTTTTATAAAGCTCTGTTTCATTCATATATATATTTTCTGGAGGAAATCCTTTTTCAAATAAAGGAAATATTATTGAATTTAAGGACGTATAGTTTTTGGATTAAAAAAAAATTGTAGATTTGTGACAAGTCTAAACATATTTAAATAAATTATGAAAGTAGTTATTCAGATTGTCTTATGGATTGCCATTGTAGTTTTAGTGTATTTAAATTACAAATCAATCTACGGTCCGGTAGAGTTTAATAAGAAAAAAGAGCAACGCTATGCTAAGGTTATCGAAAAAATGGATAAAATCCGTAAAGCTCAACTTGCTCACCGTGATGTGGTTGGCAAATTTACAAGTTCATTTGATAGCTTAACGCGGTTTATTGATACTGCAGAATTTACCTTAACCCAAAGGCGAGATACAACATATCTTGACAAAGAATATCTTAAAACTTATGGTGTAGATAAAATGGTTGAAGATGTTGTTATTGATACCCTAGGAACGGTTAAAGTTAAAGATTCCTTGTTTAAGAATTACGACTATTCAAAACTGGAGATTGTCCCAACGACAGAGGATACTAAATTTGAAATGGATGCGGGTTATGTTACAGTTAATAATAATAGAGTTCCCGTATTTGAAGCTAAAGTCAACAAGTCAATCATTTTAGAGGGCTTAGATCCAGAATTAATTATACAAGAAAAACAAACTGTATCGGTCGATGGCGTGAACGGACCTTACATTAAAGTAGGTTCTATGAATGAAGTGGACACCAGTGGTAACTGGCCAATAAACTATGGTAAACAAGAATAACACAGATACCTATCAATTTAAACAATTATCCATCTTGATCGGTCAGGATGGATTTTTGTTTTATTTACATCACCAATCAGCAGATAAATCTCTGTCTCTAGAGCCACTTGAAGTCACAGATGTTTTAAGCACTAAGAGCCTAAATTTATTCAAAAAGCAGCTTAAAACCTATAAGAATTTATACGAATTTACACAGCTTAAGTTGGCTTTTTCAAATTCATTTTACAGCCTCGTTCCCGAAGATTATTTTCAAGAAGAAGCTAAGGCTGATTACTTAAAATACAATGTCAAACTTTTTGAAGAAGATCAAATAGTATCAGAATATATTGAAGGTATTAAAGTTTATCAAGTTTATATTCCCTTGATGAATTACCACAATGCAATTTTAGAACACTTTGAAGAATTTGAATACGAGCATTTTACACATTCATTAATTAAACATGCTCTGCCGCACTCCTTTGAGCCAGCTCAAAAACTCTGGGTTTACGTTCAACCAACCCATATCGATATCATTGCTTTTGAGGGTCAAAAGTTTAAATTGTGTAATAGTTTTAATTATGAAACCGATTTAGACTTAGCCTATTATGTTTTGTTTTGTGTTGAAGAACTTAAATTTGATCAAAGAGAAGCACAACTAGAAATTTTTCACGATCTAGAAGATACTTCTTCAATTGATACCATTAAACGCTATATTTTAAACGTAAAACACGAACAACAAAATCTGGCAGCTTTTATCGTTTAGCTATTTTTATATCTAAAGTAAAAGCTACTGGCTAAAGACAAAATTATGCGCATTATATCAGGTCAATTTAAAAGTCGAAGAATAAACGCCCCTAAACATTTACCAGTAAGACCAACCACCGATAGAGCTAAAGAAGCTTTATTCAATATTTTGTACCACAGTTACGACCTTAAGGCCTTACAAGTTTTAGACCTTTTTGCTGGTATAGGTTCTATTTCATTTGAATTTGCCTCCAGAGGTACAACCGATATTACCGCTGTAGATCAAAATAAAGGCTGTACAGATTTTATCAATCAAACTGCTGAAAGTTTAGATATTTCAATCAATATCAAAACGCAAGAGGTGTTTCATTTTCTTGAAACTTCTGATGAGACTTATGATATTATTTTTGCTGATCCGCCTTATGCGTTTGCTGAAGAAGAGTTTCTAAAGATTATAGATACGGTTTTCAAATCTAATAAACTAAAAGAGAAAGGAATTTTAATTGTAGAACATTCTAAGCACACAGATTTGTCAAACCACCCAAATTTTAATCAAAAACGACAATATGGACATTCTGTATTTTCGTGGTTTAGAAAATCAGAAATAGCATAAATGGAAGTCAAAAGCGTAACTGTGAGCATTTAACACAGTCAAAAAGAACAACAGTTTATTCATAGTCCAACCCAGCAATCGCTCTAATTTCATCTAAAGTTTTTATGAGTTCTAAAGAAAACTCAAAAGGCATCAAAGGACTTTCAGTCAAACCTTGATCTAAACAGTCTTGAACGTGCGCAATTTCAAAATGATAACCTTTGGCTTGATAATTAAAATCTTTTTCTATTGTATTATTACTTGTTATGATACTGAGCTTATCCGTTTCGTGAAACCGTGGTCCTAATTCAACTTTAGCCTTTTCAAATTCAATGAAAGCAAAATTTTCTTTGGTTTGATCAAAACTGCAAAACAAATCAGCTTTTACGCCATTCTCATATTCAAAACTCATTTTAGTTTCTAAATCCACACCAGTAGTTGATAGCTTACTTTCTGCGGAAATATGATTTGGTTTTCCGAGAAGTTTTAATGCCAAATACACAGGATAAATCCCAATATCCAACAACGCACCGCCACCTAATTTGGGATTAAACAATCGCTTTTTTGGGTCAAATGGCGCTTTAAAACAAAATTCAGCCTGAATGTGCTTAATGTTTCCGTAAGTGTTTTTTTCTTGAAAATCTTTTAACGTTTTGATTGTGGGCATAAAATTAGTCCACAAGGCTTCCATTAAAAACACTTGATTGTCTTGAGCTGTGCGAATCATTTCTTCAACTTCATTTTGATTCATTGCAAAAGCTTTTTCACACAATACTGCTTTGCCTGAATTTAGAACTGAAATAGTATTGACTTTATGAAAAACATGTGGCGTAGCAATATAAACCACATCAATATTGGGGTCTTGGATTAATTCTTCATAACTGCCATAGGCTTTTGAGGCATTGTATTCTTTTGCAAATTTGTCAGCTTTATTTTGTGAACGCGAACCAACAGCATAAAGTTCTGCATTTTCAACTGTCTGTAGGTCTTGCACAAATTTATGAGCAATATTTCCTAAGCCTAAAATTCCCCATCTGTAAGTTTTCATGATTTTCGATTTAAGGTTTGAATAATTAAAGCAATGCCCATCACTAAAGCGCAACCAAACAAATTGAGCCATAAATACGGCATAATATCAAAATAATAGCCAATAATGACAATAATTTGAGTAATCACGGCCGCCCAAAAAGTCGCTGCGGATTTGACGTATTTAATAAAAAAAGCCAAGAGAAAAATACCTAAAACATTGCCATAAAAAATTGAACCAATAATATTGACCAACTCAATTAAATTATCAAACAGTGGCGCGAGACAAGCTACAGTTATGGCGATAATACCCCAAAGTAGAGTAAAAAATTTTGAAATATTTACGAAATGCATATCGGTTTTAGCGTTTTTGACATTTCTTTTATACAAATCCATAGCCGTGGTTGAGGCTAAAGCATTTAATTCAGAAGCTGTAGAAGACATCGCCGCTGAGAGAATAGCCGCTAAGAGTAAGCCAATCAAACCTCGTGGCAAGTTGTTAAGTATAAAATGTATAAACACATAGTCCGTATCATTAGTTTCTACGGTATCATCCGCTTGACTAATCACAGTTTTAGCTTCTTCTCTTATTTCTTTTTCGTTTGCATTGGCTTGGGCAAGTTGGGTTTTTAGGTTTTCAAATTTAGTTTCTGAAATACCTATATCATTCATTTGACTGAATAGTGTTTTTTTATGCTCAAAATTTTGCTCTAATTTGTTATTTATATTTTGATAATCAGTTTTGTATTCACTATTGTTAACGGCAATTTCAGCGGCAGGATTAAAATTGAGCGGTGCGGTATTAAATTGATAAAACACAAAGACCATTATACCAACCAGTAAAATAAAAAACTGCATTGGCACTTTAAGTAAACCATTAAACAGCATTCCAATTTGGCTTTGCTTAACCGATTTGGCTGTTAAATAGCGTTGAACCTGACTTTGGTCTGTACCAAAATAGGAGAGTGCTAAAAACGTACCGCCAATTAATCCGCTCCAAACCGTATAACGTTGATTAAAATCAAAATCGAAATTTAAAATCTCCATCTTGCCACTTGAAGCGGCAATTTCTAAAGCATTACTAAAATTAATGTTTTCTGGCAGATAACTTAAAATCACAAAGAAGGCAATAATCATTCCTGAAAAAATCACCGCCATTTGCTGTTTTTGAGTCACACTGACGGCACGTGTACCTCCTGAAACGGTGTAAATAATCACCAAAATTCCAATGATAATATTTAACGAAAATAAATCCCAGCCTAATACTGCAGAAAGAATAATAGCTGGCGCAAAAATGGTTATCCCGGCAGAAAGCCCACGTTGGGTAAGAAAGAGTAGAGCTGTAAGTGTTCGGGTTTTTTTGTCAAAACGGCTTTCAAGGTATTCGTAAGCTGTATAAACTTTTAACCGATGGTAAATAGGAATAAAAACCATACAAATAATGACCATTGCAATAGGTAAACCAAAATAGAATTGAACAAAACCCATTCCATCATCATAGGCCTGTCCTGGTGTAGATAAAAAGGTAATCGCACTGGCTTGTGTGGCCATAACAGAAATTCCAACCGTCCACCAACGCGCGTCATTTCCACTTTTAATATAGTCTTGAACGTTTTTGCTTTTTTTGGTTTTATACGTGCCATATATCACTATAAAAGCGATGCTCACAACCATTACAATGATATCGATATAATGCATAATCTAGTTTAAAGCCGTCATTAACCAATACATCAAAAGAATGTAAACAAGATTAGCCACCAATACAATGGTGTAAAACCGTTTCCACCGATATGACTTGGGTTTATTCATTGGAGTTGATTGATATTAAATTAGATAATAATCTGAAAGCGCCTGGAACACCAGCCGGCAACTGTCTAAAAAGACTTAATCCTGTGTAAATATAATAACCCTCGCCGTATGGAGCAACAAGTAAACTTCCTTTTGTTGGTTTATCGTCGTAGTCTTGTATTTTTAAAATAGGCTGAAAGGCATTGCCCCATTCATCAGGAAAATACAATCCACGTTCCTGAACCCAGCCTTTAAAATCTTCTGAAGTAATTTGATTAGGATAATTGAGTACTTTGTGATCTTTATTTATAAAATAAACTTCAGCGGTTTCATCGGTTACTCTGTTTCGAGATAAATTCAACTTTAAGGGTGAAATTTCATCAGTCAATAAACCGTAAGTAGTGGTGTATTGCGTAATTAAAGTTCCGCCTTGCTTGACATAATCAAATAAAATTTCGTTTTTTGTAACAAGCTGTTCTTCTGTATTAAAAGCCCTAATACCTAAGATGATAGCATCATAATGTTTTAAATTTTCAGAATTATAAGTTTTGTTTAAATCAATAAACTCAACACTGTAACCTAAACTTTTTAAATTATCTGGAATTTTGTCGCCAGCACCTTTAATGTATCCAATATTTTTCACCCCTTGATTAAACTTGATATTAACCAATGCACTTTTAGCTTCCTTTGTGTAAACTTGTTTTGGAATATGCCTGTAATCTAAAGTTTTAACTTGTTTGGAAAACGTTTCATCTTTTGATTGAACTAAAATTTTAACTTCTACCTTTTCAGTGTTTTCAGGTGGTGTAATTTTAAAATCAAAGGTTTTTGTTTCTGCTGTTTCAGATAAATTGACGTCGAAATATTCAGGTTCAACTCTCCAAGATTTTGGTATGTCTAAAGTGACTTGACCTTCAAAGGCATTGGTGAAAGATTTTATTTGAACTCTAAAATGATTTGGCTTTCCATTTTTAAAAATCGCAACTTCTTTTAAAGGTTTAATAGAAACTTTAGGCAGGATTTCAAAATGTTCAAAAACTTCGCCATCTACAGGGTCATTGTATTTATAAACCACATCAGAATAAAAAGAGATTTTCGTGTTTTCGATTTCTAAATTAAACCCTAATTGATAAGGATTTGGGGTTTCAGGCAAGCCGATTAAACTGGGGTTTGTAACTTGATAAAGTCCTTTTTTTGGTGGTAAATTTAGCCAATAAGGTAAAGTGTTTTTATTGTCAACATCAACATTAAAAGTGGTGTAAACCGCTTGATTGTTTTTTAATATCGTCTTATCAGAAAACAAATTTTCTGACGCCATTTTTATATTTAAAAGCTTAACCTCAATCGGACTTCTATTGATAATTTCTGTGTTGATTTTCAGGTTTTGATTGGCATTGGCGTAAGGAGATTCGCTCACACTTTCAATATACAAGCCAAGACAAGCTTTGATAATAGATTTGACTTGCTGTGTTTTGATTTGTTTCCAGTGTTCATTGTCTAAGTTTTGAATAAGCTGGTAGGCTTTGACTAAATCAGGTACGCTTTGATAAGGCTTAGAAAAATCGTAATCAGCAATAATCTTGTTGACAAGTTGTTGAATGGGTTGCCCGCCATCAACACGATTCCATGATGTATCAACGCCTTCAAAAATATTTTGATTTTCGGGCAAATCACCTTTGATGATTTCGAGATATTCTAATTGTTCTCCGCGTCTTGGTGTGTTACCAAACGCCTGAGATTTATGTTGACTTCGACTCAGTGAAGCAATTTCAGAATTAGACAAGCCTAAATCTGGATAATATTCGCCAATATCAAACGACATTAAATTAGATTTATCGGCTTTTTTGAAAGCTTCTCTACTGCCATAAAACCACCACGAAGTATTAAAAAACAAACGTTTGGGTTGCCAAGTTTGAGTAGATTTTAATTGGTTTTTAAATTGATTTTTTTTAGAGGCTAAATCAAAAGCTTCCATACTCAACATTGCCGAAGCCGTGTGATGACCGTGCGTGGTGCCTGGAGTGCGATGGTCAAAACGGTTGATGATCACATCGGGTTTAATGTTTCTTATGGTCCAAACCATATCGTGGAGAATGCTGTCTTTATTCCAAATATTGAGCGTTTCTTCAGGTGATTTAGAATAGCCAAAATCAATGGCTCGAGTAAAGCGCTGCTGACCGCCATCTATAGAACGAGCTTTAAGCAATTCTTGAGTACGAATAAGTCCTAAAGCTTCTTTTAAATCAGAACCTAATAGGTTTTGTCCGCCATCGCCACGCGTTAAAGCGAGATAATAAGTTTGGGCATGCGTTTTATTGGAAAAATAGGAGATAAGTCTGGTATTTTCATCATCAGGATGCGCAGCAACGTACAATACTGTGCCGAGAAAGTTTAAACTTTTTAAGTCTCGATAAATCTCTACACCATTTGGTTTAGAAGGTGTTTGAGCAGAAAGAAATGAAAAATAACAACACAACAGAAGAAACCAAAACCGTGAATGCATAAAATTTTTAGTTTCAAATATAATAGCTTTAGTTGAGTTGAATTGAAGTTTAGGTTTCTTTAACTTTATTAAAAAAATGACTATGGCTTTGGGTTAAAAATTAATTGGTTCTACTCTATTAAACCAGTAATAATGATTACTCTAAATCATAAGCTAAAATGTCTCCATGAGCGCAGTCGAATGGTCGCTTTTTACTACGTCTGTTCTCAGTGTGACATAAATTCTCATTACTGGTTTAATAACGTTTATTCGTAAAATTAATATATAGTTGATTATAAATCATCATCTCGATAAATTATTTACTTTTGTAACATACTGATGGATCAATAATACATGGGTAAGAAAAAGCTATTAAATCACAAAGAAATCGATATCATTCTCAATCGATTGGCTTGCCAGCTTATAGAAAATCACGACGATTTTAAAGACACGGTAATCATAGGTTTGCAACCAAGAGGCGTGTATTTAAGCCATAGACTGCAAAAATTACTCAACGAGGTTTATCAGATTGAACATGTTAAATTTGGTAAACTTGATATCACATTTTTTAGAGATGACTTTATGCGAAGCGATAAAGTACTTCAAGCCAATAAAACAGATATTAACTTTATAGTTGAAAACAAAAAAGTTGTTTTTGTCGATGACGTGCTTTACACAGGTAGAAGTATTCGTTCTGCACTGACTGCAATTCAGTCGTTTGGTCGACCAAAATCAATAGAATTGTTAACCTTAATCGACCGTCGTTTTAGTCGACATTTACCTATACAGCCCGATTATAAAGGACGACAAGTCGATGCTATTAACCGTGAGCGTGTTATTGTTTCATGGAAAGAAAACGATGGCGAAGATGCCGTATATTTAATACAAGATCAAGATGAATGAACTGAGTGTAAATCATTTATTAGGGATAAAACATATTAGCGCTGCTGATATTCAACTTATTTTTGAAACCGCAGACCACTTTAAAGAAGTTATTAACCGACCAATAAAGAAAGTCCCCTCACTAAGAGATGTTACTATAGCTAATTTGTTTTTTGAAAATAGTACTAGGACTCGGTTGTCTTTTGAATTGGCTGAAAAACGCCTGAGTGCAGATGTAGTTAACTTTTCAGCATCGTCATCATCGGTTAATAAAGGTGAAACGCTTATTGACACAGTTAATAATATTTTAGCCATGAAAGTGGATATGGTAGTTATGCGTCATCCTAATCCAGGTGCTGGCGTATTTTTATCTAAATATGTTGATGCATCAATTGTTAATGCTGGCGATGGCACTCATGAGCATCCCACACAAGCGCTTTTAGATACGTATTCTGTTCGAGAGAAACTCGGCAAGGTTAAAGGTAAAAAAGTTGTAATTGTAGGAGATATTCTTCATTCTAGAGTAGCTTTAAGCAATATTTTTTGCTTAAAAAAACTTGGAGCAGAGGTTAAAGTTTGCGGGCCAAATACTTTAATGCCACAACATATCAGAAGCCTTGGGGTAGAGGTAGAACACAGTCTTGATAATGCTTTAGAATGGTGTGATGTTGCCAACATGTTGAGGGTTCAAAATGAACGTATGAGTACGC
Organism: Mesohalobacter salilacus; assembly: GCA_003931895.1. Classification (GTDB taxonomy): domain Bacteria; phylum Bacteroidota; class Bacteroidia; order Flavobacteriales; family Flavobacteriaceae; genus Psychroflexus. The sequence goes on along the minus strand of RRZV01000023.1, from coordinate 5,997 downwards.
GATATTTTCCTTCAACTCGTGAATATGTTGCGCAGTACGGTTTAGATAAACAACGCTTAGATCAAATCAAAAAGGAAATTGTCATTATGCATCCAGGGCCAATCAATCGCGGTGTAGAAATTTCAAGCGATATTGCCGATTCTCACCACGCTATAATTTTAAATCAAGTTGAAAATGGGGTTGCAATTAGAATGGCCGTTTTGTACCTTTTAGCTTCAAAACTTAAACACTATTCAACAACAACTATATAAGTCATATGCAAAGCATAAAAAAAGACAATTACATTATTTTAAGAGATGAAAAAGACGATGCTAAAGAATTCGCCAACTTTATTGATGGTCTGCTAGATCAATTTAAATCAGATAATCTAGTCATTGACATTTTAAAGTATGGAAAACTGACTCTAGATGAATTGTTGGCCTACTTAAAGCCTTCACTAAAACACTACAAAAACAAAAAATCATTCATTATAGTTAATGATACTATTGTTATAGACGATGTTCCAGAAGAACTAAAGGTTGTGCCAACGTTACAGGAAGCCGAAGATATGATACAGATGGAAGAGATTGAACGCGATTTAGGCTTTTAAATGAGTTCACCATTAAAAATTCATATTTTAGGCTGTCATTCAGCTACGCCAAAAGCCAAGGTTTTTCCAACGGCTCAAGTGGTTGAAGTTAGGGGCCAACTAGTTTTAATCGATTGTGGTGAAGGGACTCAAGTTAGGTTACGTCAGCAAGGCATTAAGTTTAATCAGATAAAGCATATTTTAATTTCACATTTACACGGTGATCATTTTTATGGATTAATCGGATTTTTATCTACTTTAAGTTTGCTCAACCGACAAACACCAATACAAGTATTTGCCCCAAAAGGGGCAGAAGATATTATAAGACTTCAGCTTAAACATTCAAAATCTTATTTGAGTTATCCTTTGGAATTTGTTGCTCTAGAATCTGAGCATTCAGAGGAAATTATAGATAATTCTAAATTTAAAGTGCAAACCATTCCTTTAGACCACAGGGTTTATACTAACGGGTTTTTAATTACAGAAAAACCTAGTGACAGAAAACTAAATATTGAAAAAGTTGAACAGTTTCCTATTGATAAAGCTTATTATAAAAAAATTGTAAAAGGAAATGATATCGTTTTAGACAACGGGCAAATTATTCCTAATGCAGATTTAACTTTTCCACCTGAACCCGTAAAATCTTATGCATTTTGTAGCGATACAGCTTTTAAACCTGATATTGTACCCATTATAAAAAAAGCAACAGCACTGTATCACGAATCTACATTTTTAGAAATCAATGAAGACCTTTGTGTTAAAACTAAACATTCTACAGCAAAACAGGCTGGTATCATTGCTGCTAAAGCAGAAGTCGGACACTTAATATTAGGGCACTATTCCGCGCGCTACAAAAATTTAAATGCGTTTAAAACAGAAGCAGAAACTGTTTTTGATCCCGTTTCATTGGCTGAAAGTGGTAAAACATTTGTGTTTTAAATATTTAGAGTTTACATAAAATTGTTTATAATATTAAATTTTGTAAATTCGTGATATGCAAACGCTGTCCTACATTAAACTATCAGAAGAACAAATAAATAAGGTTGGAAATTCTATTATTTATTTATCAAACAAAATAGGAGAGCTTTCCAAGACGAAAGCGCTAAAACTTATATACATTTTAGACGAGTTATCAATTAAGAAAAGCGGCATACCTTTCTTTAACCTAAAGTATAAAGTGTGGAAGTTTGGTCCAGTTTCTGAAGAATTATTTATTGATTTATCTTCAGATACTTCAATGCTCAAAAACTTTATTGAACGAACTTCAGAAGATGGCGTTATTTTAATAAGACCAATAGCAGACTTTGACGACGATGAATTTTCGGACAATGATATTGAGTTATTGGATTTTGTTATAGAGGAATTTGGTAATCAACCAGCAAAAGATTTAGTCTATTTTACGCATCGTAAAAACTCACCTTGGTATAATACTGCCAAAGAAAACTCTGTTTTAGAATTGTTAGAAAAAGAAGAAATAAATAATACTGAATTTTTAGTTGATATGTCTTCTTTAATAGAACACGACCAAAGGAAAAGACATATTTATAGTGACTTTATAGAAGCTAATTAAAATGTTTAAAGAAGGAACTATAGTTTATTTTGATCCCTTTTACTTTAAAAACGGAAATACAGCAAAACCAAAATACTTTATTGTTTTAAAAAATCTAGAGGATATAAATCTTTTAGCATCATTGCCTACGAGAAGGGATTCAATTCCGAAAAAAGAAGAAGTTGATAATGGATGTGTTGAACTACCCGACATAAACCTTAATTGTTTTGTGATTTCAAATAATACTGAAGTAACAGAATCTGGAAAATATTTTGATTTTAAAACTTATATCTATGGACATCAAATATATATGTATGAAATTGAGTTTTTAAAAGAAGTTTATCCGCTTGAAAATACTGATTATCAAATATGGGGTCAAATGAAAAGACAACTATTCTTTTCACTAATTGATTGTTTAATAAAGTCAAAGTCAGTTAAAAGAAAATACAGAAAATTATTAAGTAAATCTTGATTAAAATAAATGAACTTTTAGCCTAATTCACGTGCTTAATCACCCGAAGTTGGTGTGAATAATTTTTGGTTTCAGCATTAAAAATTCCTGTATGGTCTAAGCGGTCTATGCGAACTTGTCCATGGGCATGAATGATGTAATTGTTTTTCATCATAATGCCAACGTGTATAATATCACCATCTTCATTATCAAAAAATGCTAAATCGCCTGGTTGGGCTTCTTCTATAAAACTCAAGTTTTCGCCTTGTTGGGCTTGTTGCGAGGCATCGCGTTTGAGAGATATTCCGCAAATTTTATAAACCATTTGTGTAAAGCCACTACAATCTATTCCAAACGGACTCATGCCACCCCAAACATAAGGGGCATTGAGGTAAAGTAGGGCAGTAGGCACAATTTTACTACGTTGAGTTTTGCCTTGACTCAATGTTATATCAAATTTGTAATCAAATTGAGATAGTCCTTGTACAGAAGATCCTATAACTATTGGTATCAATTGGTTTTTTGGACTTTGAACATACTCTACAAGGTCTGTAGAGCAGTTCAAAAGTTGAGCTTTGATGGAGTTGAAATGTTGTAAATCAATAGAGAGATACTGTTTTGAATCAATCCAGCCTTCATAAGCGTCAAAGGCATTTTTGATTTTAACCCATTTTTTGGTGTGTTCTAAAATTTCAAACACATCACCAAATAAGAGCTGTGTCACCATTTCTGATTTATCGTTTGCACTTGCTCTAACGGGAACAAGACTGAGGTGACAACATCCGTAAGCCATGTATTAAATTGATTTAGCGTTCAAATACCATAGCTGAAGCACCGCCACCGCCATTACAAATGGCTGCCGCACCATACTTGGCATCGTTATGTTTTAAAATGTGCAGTAAAGTTATGATAATTCTTACGCCTGAGCAACCCAAAGGATGACCTAATGAAACTGCACCGCCATTGACGTTGACATTTTCATCAGAAAGTCCTAATAATTTCATATTAGCCAAACCAACCACAGAAAAGGCTTCGTTGAATTCAAAATAATTGATGTCTTTTAAATCTAATTTTGCTTTTTTAAGAGCAAGAGGTAAAGCTTTAGCCGGCGCAGTCGTAAAATGCTCTGGTTTTTGAGCTGCATCGGCATAACTTCTAATGGTCGCCAATGGTTTTAAATTGAGTTCGTCGGCTTTGTCTTTACTCATTAAAACAACAGCACCAGCGCCATCATTGATGGTTGAAGAGTTGGCTGCAGTGGCTGTACCATCTTTGCTAAAGGCTGGTCTTAGCTTACTGACTTTATCAAATTTGATGTTTTTAAATTCTTCATCTTCACTAACTACAATAGGTTCTCCACGGCGTTGAGGGACTTCAACTGGCACGACTTCGTCATTAAATTTACCAGACTCCCAAGCTTCAGCAGAGCGTTTGTAGGATTGAATAGCAAAGGCGTCTTGTTCTTCTCTTGAAAAGTTGTGATCTGTGGCACATAAATCGGCGCAAGTTCCCATGGCTTGATTGTCGTAGGCGTCAGACAAGCCATCTCTTTGCATACCGTCAATCATTTGAGCAGGGCCAAATTTATGACTATTTCTTAAATGTAGATAATGCGGAATTTGACTCATACTTTCCATACCACCAGCAACAATAATATCCGCATCGCCGAGGGCTATACTTTGTGCAGCTTGCATGACAGATTTCATTCCGCTGGCGCAAACTTTATTAACCGTAGTACAAGGTACTGATTCTGGAATACCAGCTCCGAGCGCTGCCTGACGTGCAGGAGCTTGACCATTGTTGGCTTGAACCACATTGCCCATTAAAACTTCTTGAACGAGTTTGGGGTCTAAATTTATTTTATCTAAAGCGCCTTTGATGGCAGTTGAGCCTAATTGAGTAGCTGTAATTGAAGATAAACTTCCAAGAAAACTCCCAATTGGAGTTCTGGCTGCACTGACTATAACGACATCTTTCATTTTATAAATATTTAAAAATTGAACAGTTGTAAAATTAAATAAAATATAATTATAAGCCTAAAAATTGCTTTGAGATTAAGGATAATTTAAAGTTTGGGGTTTAAAACTTTTAATTTCTTAATTGATTTGTGATGGTTTAAGTGAGTTTCAATTTGGCTTAGGGACAAGGTAAGTGGCATCTCCCGCACGTGCGGGAATATAGCGTATAGCCTGCCTGCGGCAGGCAGGCCCGTTAAAAGCCCATTAAGTTAATATCAGATGAGATAATCGATGAATTTTTGTAAAGCCTGTCCACGATGACTGATTTGGTTTTTGGTTTGTGGGTCTAATTCGGCGAAAGTTTGAGTATAGCCTAGGGGTTTAAAAATTGGGTCGTAGCCAAATCCGGCACTGCCACTTGGTGTTTTGGTGATTTGGCCTTTGCAAATGCCTGTAAACAATTTGTTGTCATTTTCGGTTTTAAAAGCGATGACGGTTTTAAAATAGGCGCTGCGGTCTTTGGTGTTGTTGAGGTTTTTTAAAAGCTTATTTATATTGGCTTGAGCGTCTTTTTGTTGACCAGCATAACGGGCAGAATAGACGCCAGGTTCGCCGTTGAGTGAATTGACAAATAAACCGGTATCGTCTGCAAAGCATGGCAAATTATAGGTTTTAAACACATATTCAGCTTTGAGCTGAGCATTGCCTTCTATGGTATTGGCCGTTTCTGCAATGTCTTCGTGGCAATTGATGTCATTAAGCGATAACAGTTTGATGGATTGTGGCAGAATAGCTTGTACTTCTAAAAGTTTGTTTTGATTGTGTGTTGCAAAGACCAATTGCATAGTTATGTTTTTAAGCTGAGTTCGACTAATATTTTAGAAGATTTTACTGCATAAAAAAAGAAATATCTTTATGTTAAAGTATTAAATTTTAAGTATATAAAAGCTATTTTTTATGTTCAAAAACATATGGATCTGAGTTACTTCATTTCCTTAATCAAAACCTTAAGTCTATTCAATACATCAGGTAAATTATGTTCAATTTCATCATTAGTAAACCTTATAAATTTCACTCCTAATTTTTCAATTCTTGCTTGCCTTACTCCATCTTCTACAACATTGTTATCGTGAATTTTTCCATCTATTTCAATCGCCAGTCCAATATCTTTAATATAAAAATCGATCACATAGTCAAGAATTGGCATTTGTCTTCTCATGATTACACCTAGTTTAGACGATTTAGTGGCATTCCAAAAAAGCTTCTCTTCAGGAGTCATGTTTTTTCTTAGTTGAGATGCTAAGGCTCGGGCTTCTTTTGTGTAGGGTAGAATATTATGGTTTCGCATAAAGTTAAATAATAAAACAAATTAATAAAATATTACTTAAAAAACACCCATCCCCAACCCTTCCCTCTTATGTTTGTGCATGCCTAATTTAATAAAAATTCACTTATTAGATTTGCAATAAAC
>RRZV01000042.1 GCA_003931895.1 Mesohalobacter salilacus | reverse complement strand
AACGAATTTTGTATAAAATATTGGCCACCTTTAAATTTTTTGTGTGCTATGGCTTTGAGTTGTACATCAAAAACTATAACAGAAAATGGTTTTTGTTCGTAGGCGTTCTTTTCTCCCGTGTTTGGGTCAATATATGGCATTCCTAATTCTGTAATCACATAGTAAAGCTGTTGCCTTTTGTTAAACAACAAAATAGTATTTAAAGTGCTTGTTACATCAAATCGTTTCATCTTATCAAAGCTTTCAAGAAATGGTGTGTATTCATCTACATAAGGATGATTAAAAGACTTTGTATAAAGGTTATCGTTATGCTTATTGTATATTTTAAATTCACTTTTAAAGGGGTGCAAAAATACTAATTGCATTGAATCGTCAACTCGACTTGGGTAGTGATAAATAGGATGTCTATTGTTTTGGTCTGCGTATTTATAAGTTAACTTTCCTTTACTTAATTTTTTGTCAAGAATGTTATATTCTGCGTAAATGGAATTAAAGTTTTTACTTTTATTTTTGTATGGTGGTATAATAGGGTATAAACAAAAATTTAGAGTATTATCGAAAAAAGATGGCATAAAACGATTTTCAACGATAATTTCACCTAAGTTTTCTTTATTTTTTTGAGGTAAATACTTTTGGTATACATCTGCCCTATCATTAGCCAGATAAATACTGCGTTTATTCTGGTTAAAAATAAAAATTGAATCTTTATTATGATAATAAAAATTTCTTCCGGCTTTCATTGAAGCAATACCATCAGGTCCCGTAGCTTTGAATTTTATTTTTTTAATAACCTTTTTATCTCTAAAGCTTAAAACCGAAATACCATTGTTATTTAAATCTCCAGCAAGCAAATAATCTTGATTATCTTTTGATACAACTTGGTGAGAAATAAAGCGATAGGACATACTTGGGTCAATATCAAAACTTAGGCTGTCTTTTAAATTGAGTTGTGAGCTTTGTTTAAACGTTTGATCGTATCCACTCTTCTTACTTTGATCTTGCATATTGTCTTTGCAGGATGTTAATAAGGCAACAATTATAATAAATAAAAACTTTCTCATAAAATAGAAAAAGGCCTGATAAAAATCAGACCTATAAACCTTTTAAAATTAATCAGCAATAGTAAAAGAATCACCTATAATAATTACAGGCTCTGGTTGACAATCGTAAGGATCATTATAACATTTACCATTATTAGCCATAACTCTCCAATCACTAGAATTCGACTGTTTTGCTTCTACATCTTGACTCGAAAAAGCCAAAGTTAAAATCCCCACAAGCATAATTAAACTTGCTGTAATTGCTTTAATTTTTTTCATAATACAAATATTTTAAAAGTTAAACATATCCAAAACTACAACTTGTATTTTTTTTTGTTAAAAATAAGTTAATTTTTGTAATTTACTTGGTAAATTTAATTCATAAATTTTTCTATCTTTTTGGTTTTAAAAACTTTATAGATATTGTTTAAACTGATTTATATATAGTTTAAAAAAATATATATTTCTTACTCTATTATCTTTATTGAAATTGCCGGTTGATATGAATATTTTTTAGTGTCTTTTGAATTCATAAAGTTTGGAGCGGCTTTTCTTATTTTTTGCCATTTCCCTTTCGTAAAAATATAGTATTCATAAAACTCTTTGACTCTTATATATTTTAAGAATGGGGAATATAATTTTGCTTCTACATTGGCTTCTTCATTTTTCTTTAATGTGAGGTTTTCTTCTATCAATAAATATTCAACACCTATAAAAATGCCATTTTCTGAAAAATAAATATTATCATCCATTACATCGATATTAACGACAGAATCCCCATTTGATACTTCAATAATTGGTTCATTGAGTTTTATTTCTGATGCTGGCCTTTTTAGACTATCTGCCAGAAATACTCTCAATCTAAACTTAGAATTTTCTTTGAAAGACTCAATATTAATTTTAACTTCTTTAAGCTTAACAAAATCATTATCGTCTTGATTGTTTTGAAAATACATGGTCTCAATTGAAGGTTCCATATCTCTGTAAGGGATCCACAAATTACCTTCATTATTAAAAGGTTCTTTACTGTAAACTAAAGAGGTTTTTCTTTTATTAAACTTATTTAATTCAGTGATTTTAGTTGCGTTAATCTTTCTATCAAAAAGAATTTTCACTTCATCAAGAACAATTTTTTTTGGTCTTAAATTTATTATGCCGTTATGTATATTATTGACTTGTAATTTTTTAGAAAAATAACCTATATGAGAAAAAAACAAAGTATCCGTAGATTCTATCCGCTTTGAGTAAAAAGAAAACTTTCCATTTATATCTGTGGTAATCCCCATAGATTTATTTAAAACCATAACATTTACATATGGTAATGGTTTTCCTGTATGTTTATCATAAGTCACACCTTGTATCTCAGCAAAATTTTGTGAAAAACATACTGATACAAATATTATGAATGAAAATAAAAAAATAAGCTTGGTTGGCATATTAAATTCAAAGACTACTTAATGTTGAATATACTATAATAAGAATCTTCTGTTTTGGGGTTTACAGTATAAATTTTTAATCTTTGCTCATCTACTACAAATGGTGACAGAGGGGCTATACCTTCATTTAAAAGATACTTAACGACAGGATTACCTTCCCAGTCAAAAGTATGTATTTCAACGTTATCACACTCATAATTATTATACTCTTCTAATGTACAATTTCTATAAACCGCGTATATAAATTTGTCGGTAAGATAACAATTGGTGTAATACATTTTAGTTTTAGAGCTAAAAAACTTTTTACTATCATCAATAATTGGTTCAGTAATATTTTTATTAGCAATTGTAAATTTTAAATCCATGCTATTGTCATATACATGAATTAAGGGGTTATAAATATTAGTTTTGACAAACATTGTTTTATCAGGCTTAATTTTTATTATGCCAAGATTTAACTCTGACATTAAATCATATTCTATAATTCTATCATTAAATTTTTTATCAAAAAATTTAAAATAATCTCTCCAATAAAATTTTTTGGTTTTTTGATTAAAGACAAAATATTCTCCAGTTGAACTTACACCAGTCCCTATGTAAATATCATTTTTTAAAGATATTATATTTATAGCATCATTTATTTCTGGTGGCATGTAAGAGGGATTTAATTGATTTTTTTTCACTCTATTATTGATTAAATCATCAATATGATAAAAATCAAATTTCATCAAATTCATTTGATAAATCCCTATTTTACCATTTTGAATTTGACTCCATACGACTGGACTATTAATATCTAATGGACCTTTACCTTGATAACCAAAACTTGCAATAAACTTAAAATCTGGTAATTGGTATGCATAAAAGTGTGGATTTGATGAATAATCACAAAATATGATTTTGTCTTTGTAAATATTAATGCTTTGAGGGTATATTCTATCAGAGATGTTTTTTATAACTTTCCCTTTTAAATTAATATTTTTTCCAAAACTTGAATAATATTTAAAGTTAGCCCTTTGATTATCACAAGATAATAAAACTAAAAAATAAGTAAAAAATAAAAAATATTTAGTTGTATTCATTTATTAGTTTTTTGTAGAGGGTTGTTCAATGCTTTATTATTAACAATATCTTCAACAAATAAAACTTTATTTGTAACTAATCAGTGTCAAAATATCGTTAAATCAAAATTTTCAAATATCTCATTATCATAATTTTATATAATTTTTTTTGTAAAACCGCTAAGTCTTTCTCAAAGACAACAAGTTCGTAAATAGTTATTAATCCTAACTTTGCGATTATTTGCGTTTTTCCTTTGTGGCCTTTGCGTGAAATAAGAATTTGACTATCAATGCTTAAATTAGACTGATTAGTTACCTTTATTTTATTCATTCATCAATAAATTTAACAATATAGCCTTATTATTAAAATCATAATTAGTAGTTTTTTATTTATTTCATTGAAATTACCTACTAATGTTATTTGCTTAAAATTTAAGTCATTACACTTAACATAAATATAACCCATCTTAATAATTAAATCATTAACAGTAATGAAAGATACGTAACTAAAGATTCACATCCATTAAAAGGAAAAATGACTTAACCAAGTTAAATCATTTTTCTAATGAATTTTTATTAAAATTATTTTTGGCAACTTCCCTTACCACCCCAATTTGCAAAATGAATTTTACAATCGGAGCATAAACGTTTAAAAAATGGGGCAGTTTGATGAGAGCCTCTTCTGCATACTTTTGTTTTAGAGTCTTCTAATGATGAGCTAAGTTCAGGTTGAGAAGTAATTTCTGGTTGTTCTTGAAGACTCATCATCGCAAGTGATCCTGATACTAACAAAATAATCAATAAAATTTTCTTCATAATACAAATATTTTAAAAGTTAAACATATCCAAAACTACAACTTGTATTTT
>RRZV01000083.1 GCA_003931895.1 Mesohalobacter salilacus | reverse complement strand
GAAAACTGATAACTGAAAACTGATAACTGAAAACTGATAACTGAAAACTGATAACTGAAAACTAATAACTGAAAACTAATAACTGAAAACTGATAACTGAAAACTGAAAACTAATAACTAATAACTGAAGACTAATTAAGATAATCTTGTAAAATCAGTGTCGCACTAACTTCATCTATCAAACCTTTGCTTTGTTTTTGTTTCTTTTTTAAATTACTTTGAGCTATTGCTTGTGAGGCCATTTTTGAAGAATACCGTTCGTCAATTCTAATAATTTTTAAATTGGGAAATTCTTTTTTGATATCTTCAATTAACCACAAAATATTTCTTTCTAAAGCCATAAGTTGCCCATCGATGTGTTTAGGTTGACCAACAACTAATTCGTCTACTTCGAATTCAGAAAAATAGGATTTAAGAAAAGGCATGAGGTCTGGGGTTGAAATTGTTTTTAATCCAGAGGCAATCATTTTTAAATCATCGGTAACGGCAATACCCGTGCGTTTCAGTCCAAAATCTAAAGCCATTACTTGCGGCATAAAGCAATTTTTTTACAAATATAGCATAAGCTTTATTAAACTCTGCCCAAGCAAAATCTTATATTTGTCAAAAATATTTATAATGAATAATTTACAAGATATCATCTCGAAAGCTTGGGACAACAGAGACCTTTTAAAGGAGAAAATGACTATTAAAGCCATTAGAGAAGTCGTTGAACTTCTAGACCAAGGCAAACTTCGTTGTGCTGAGCCCACAGACCAAGGTTGGCAAGTGAATGAATGGGTAAAAAAAGCTGTTGTGTTATATTTCCCCATACAAAAAATGGAAACTTTAAAAGCTGGTATTTTTGAATACCACGATAAAATTCCACTAAAAACGAACTATAAAGAACGCGATATTCGTGTGGTTCCAAATGCTGTAGCACGTCACGGGGCTTATATTTCTAGCGGTGTGATTATGATGCCAAGCTATGTCAATATTGGTGCTTATGTTGATGCAGGCACTATGGTTGACACTTGGGCTACTGTTGGCAGTTGCGCCCAAATTGGCAAAAACGTTCATCTCTCAGGTGGCGTTGGGATTGGAGGGGTTTTAGAGCCATTACAAGCCGCACCTGTCATTATTGAAGACAATGCATTTTTAGGCTCAAGAAGTATCGTTGTAGAGGGTGTTAGAGTAGAAAAAGAAGCTGTACTAGGCGCCAATGTAGTTTTAACAGCATCAACCAAAGTTATTGATGTTACAGGCAATCAGCCCAAAGAAATGAAAGGCATTGTTCCTGCGCGCTCAGTAGTGATTCCTGGGAGTTATACCAAGTCTTTTCCTGCTGGCGATTACAACGTGCCTTGTGCATTAATCATTGGGCAACGTAAAGCAAGTACCAATAAGAAAACCTCTCTAAATGAGGCGTTGAGGACCTATGATGTGGCGGTGTAGTATTTAACTATTAGTCATTAGCTCTTAGCCGTAGGAATATTAATAATTTATGAAGCTAACTTGTGAATAAATTTAATAACTTTTCAACTTACAAATTGAAACTAATATTTTGAAAATACTCGTCATTCAGCAAAAAATGATAGGGGATGTGCTCACGAGCAGTTTGATTTGTGAAAATCTCAAACTCAATTTTCCCGATGCTGAAATACATTATTTGATCAATCGTTTTACCTTGCCCGTAGTCGAAGGCCATCCCTGTGTGGATGAGTTTGTGATTTTTGAAGATAAGTATAGACAAAGTAAAGTTCAGTTTTATAAATTTTTAAAACAAATTTCTAAAGCTAAATACACACATGTTTTTGATGCTTACGGTAAATTAGAAAGCCTGTTGATTAGTAGATTTTCAAAGGCTAAAAATCGTTTTGGATTTAAAAAAAGTTATAGTCAGTTTTTCTATACAAATACTGTGAGAATTCAACATTCATCTCATACAGAAGCAGGGACAGCTATCGAAAATAGATTGCGCTTAACTCAACTAATGCCTCATACCAAAATTTATAATAATAAACCTAAAATTTATCTTAGTGAAGTCGAAATAAAAACTGCCAAACAAAAATTATTAAACGCAGGCCTTAATTCTAAAACATGTATTATGGTTAGTGCTTTAGGCAGCGAGGCTTCAAAGACCTATCCATTAAATTATATGGCAGAACTCTTGAATTTAATTGTAAAGCATACAAAAGCATATTTAATTCTGAATTATATTCCTGCTCAACAAGATCAAATTGATAGCTTAATCAATTTATGTGATCTAAAAACACAGAATTACATCGTTAAGGATTTAGATATAAACAGTTTACGCGACTTTATCTGTATTTGTTCACAGTGTAAAGCTATTGTAGGTAATGAAGGCGGGGCAATTAATACAGCTAAAGCTTTAAATGTGCCGACTTTTTCTATTTTTTCACCATGGATAATCAAAGAAGGCTGGAATAGTTTTGAACAAAATCATCCAAATGTATCTGTTCACTTAAGTGATTTTAATGATAATTGGTTTGAAAATCACAATATAAAGGATTTAAAGCAAAATGCCGAAAAGTACTACAATGAGCTAAACCCCAATTTGTTTAAATTTCAGCTTATTGATTTTTTGAAGACAAATATTGGTTAAGACCAAATTGCGTTCTAACCTTATTTTTTTCTTTGGTTTCGCTTCTTATTTTGTTATTCTTAATCCAAGCTGCTTCGTTGACATAACCTCTTTCGTGCTCTAAATGCACAATAATAGCAAAATACCTAACACGTTTTGGAGAAATACCAAAATTCACAAGACGTTCGCCAAACTCTCTATCTTCACCACCGTACTGCATACGTTCATCAAAGCCATTAATAGCTATAACGTCCTTTTTCCAAGCTGAGGCATTTCCGCCATTCCAAGTTGATTTGGTAGGTGTAATAGCATTCATAAATTCTGATAACGCTTGTTTTTGGGTAAGTTTAATATTTTTAAAACTTGATTTTAATCCTTTGGACTTTAACCAATTGATGTCAAAACAGTTTTGAGACAAAATATCATTCTTATTAATAAGATTAGAAATTTCCATTGTTAATGGAAAATGTCCTCCTGAAAGAAAATGTTTTGATTTACGATGTTCTAAATGCGTTTCTACAAAATCTTGTCTCGGAATACAATCTCCATCTGTAAAAATGAGATAATCAGATTGTGTTGCTAATATGGCTTTATTTAAAATTTTTGTTTTTTGAAAACCTTGATCTTCGTGCCAAATATGATTGATACTTAGGTTTGTTTTCTGCTGCATCATCTTTAACATATCTGAAGTCCTTTGATCGGAACCATCATCTGCAATAACAATTTCGAAATCAGTAAATGTTTGTACTGAATATCCCCAAAGCACTTTTTGAAGCCATTCAGGTGAATTGTAAGTACTAATAATTACAGACGCTTTCATGATTTTGAATAGGTTTCAAAAGTAAGTGAAATCGTATCAACTTACAAATATTAAAAAATTTAGCGATAACATATTAATATAAAAAAGCCTGTCGGTAGGAGACAGGCTTTGCATTTAAATTATATTCTAAAACAAAAATTTATTTTCTGTTATCTCTTCTTGAATTATCACTTCTTGGTTTAGAAGGTCTTTCTTTATAGCCCTCTGGTTTAGGAAGTAATGCTTTTCTTGAGACTTTTTCTTTTTTAGTTCGTGGATCAAAACCAAAATATTTCACATCTATTACATCTCCAATATTTACTACATCGGTGACATCATTTGTTCTCTCCCAAGCTAATTCAGAAATATGAAGTAAGGTTTCGTTTCCTGGAGCTTCTACATATTCTACAACTGCTCCAAAATCTAAAATTTTAATCACTTTAACTTCGTACACGCTGCCTTTTTCAGGTTTAAACAACATGGCTTCTATTTTAGCTAGAACTTTATCAATACCTTCTTGATTTGTTCCTAAAATTTCAACTATACCTTGTTCAGTTTCTTCGTCTTCGTTGATAACGATTGTAGTACCAGTTAATTTTTGAAGCTCTTGAATAGTTTTACCACCAGGGCCTATCAAGCTACCAATGTATTCACCAGGTATTGTTCTTGTAATAATTTTTGGTGCGTGTGCTTTCACCTCTTGGTTTGGTGCAGCAATGGTTTCGGTAATTTTATTTAAAATATGCAATCTTCCATCACGAGCTTGCTTTAAAGCTTTGATTAAAATATCATACGATAAACCTTTAACTTTAATGTCCATCTGGCAAGCGGTGATACCATCTTCAGTTCCTGTAACTTTAAAGTCCATGTCGCCAAGATGATCCTCGTCGCCTAGAATATCAGATAAAACGGCGTACTTATCGCCTTCAGAAATTAGACCCATAGCAATTCCAGATACGGGTTTTTTAAGTTGAACACCTGCATCCATAAGCGACATTGTGCCTGCACAAACTGTTGCCATAGACGACGAACCATTAGATTCTAATACTTCTGAAACGACTCTTACAGTATAAGGACAGTCTTTAGGAATCATATTTTTTAAAGCGCGTTGTGCTAAATTACCGTGACCTATTTCACGTCTAGAAGTTCCTCTTATAGGATAAGCTTCACCAGTACAAAAAGGAGGGAAGTTATAGTGTAAGTAAAAAGTTTCCTCACCTTGGTATGTGGGGTTATCAACCATATTGGCTTCTCTAGAAGTCCCTAAGGTTGTTGTAGCCAAAGCTTGAGTTTCGCCTCTAGTAAATACGGCAGAGCCATGCGTTGACGGCAAATAATCGACTTCACACCAAATTGGTCTAATTTCAGTAGTTTCTCGACCATCTAACCGCACCTTTTCATTTAGGGTTAAATCTCTAATTGCGTTTTTATGAACGTCTTTAAAGTATCTTGAAATTATACTGCCGAATTCTTCTTGCTCTTCTTCGGTAAATAAAGCTTTGACATTGTCTTTGATTTCTGAAAACGCTTCTGAGCGGTCTTTCTTAGACAAGCCTTTTTTAGCGACATCATAACAAGCTTGGTAAGCCGCATCGTGAATTTTTTGTTTTAGATCATCATTTTCTTTAGCCGTTTCATATTCACGGGTTGGTTTTTTACCAACTTGTGCTACAAGTTTTTTCTGAGCCTCACATTGTTTCTTGATAGCTTCGTGAGCAAACTTGATAGCTTCTGTCATATCTTCTTCAGAACATTCCAGCATTTCGCCTTCAACCATAGAAACGCTATCTTCAGAAGCACCTATAATCATATCGATATCAGATTCTTCTATTTGAGAGCGACTCGGGTTGATAATAAACTCACCGTTTACTCGACCAACTCTGACTTCAGATATTGGATATTCAAACGGAATGTCTGAAAGTTGAATAGCAGCTGAAGCAGCAAGACCGGCAAGAGCATCAGGCATCACTTCATCATCATGAGACATAAGTTGAATCATTACTTGAGTTTCGAACTTATAATCGCTTGGAAACAAAGGTCTTAAAACTCTATCAACTAATCTCATAACGAGAATTTCTTCGTTACTTGGTCGTGCTTCTCGTTTCATAAATCCACCAGGATAACGACCTGCAGCAGCAAATTTTTCTCTGTAATCTAAAGTGAGTGGGAAAAAGTCCATACTAGTAGGTGTATATGAGGATACAACTGTACATAATAAGACGGCATTTCCCATTCTTACTTCAACTGCGCCATGGGCTTGTTTGGCGAGTTTTCCTGTTTCGATAGTAATTTCTCTACCATCACCGAGGTCTATTGCCTCTTTAAATGTTTTTGGAATCATAATTATTTATAATTTAAGTTTCCGCCTATCGTGACGGTCCGGTTGTGTTGTTGATAATGTAAAGACCAAAGGAAACTTAAATAAAGGAAAGCAAATTTAAAACATAAAAAAAGGGGCAAAAAGCCCCTTTCTGGTTAGGAGATTTATTTTCTTAAACCTAAATCTTTCACGATTGCTCTGTATCGTGTAATGTCTTTTTTCATTAAATAATTAAGCAAATTTCTTCTTCTACCAACAGTTTTAACCAAAGCTCTTTCTGAGTTGAAATCTTTTTGGTTCTGTTTTAAGTGTTGAGAAATGTGTTGAATTCTCTTAGTCATTAATGCAATTTGACCTTCTGTTGACCCGGTATCATTCTCATTTTTACCGTGCTTAGCAAATAATTTTTTTTTGTCTTCTGATGTAATATACATGCAAATATTATTTCAATGATTATTATGTATGATAAATTTTTTATCGGTTGCAAATATACAATTTAATTTAATACGTGCAACTTGATACAGATTAGTTTATAATTTCAGCGCGTCCTATTTCTTTCTGAGTTTCACCAACAACATTATACTCAAATGTATAACTATTTGGTGTTGTTTTTAGTATTTTCATATGCATTTGATACTGATCTAAAATACTTTTTGGATTAACTGGCGTTAAGATAAATTCGCAATCATTAATCCACCTGATTTTAGAAGTGTCTGTTTTAGTTCGGTATATTTCAATTTGGGTGCTGTCATTTCTAATAAAAATAGTTTTTTCTAACTTCCCATTAACAAGGGCCTCGTATTTAAACTTCCCAGTCTTAAAATTTGAACAATCTCTATTAGGTGAATAACATGAAGTCAATGCAATAATCAATATTAAAAGACAATATTTCATATTGCAAAATTAATTTTTAATTTGGAACGTAGGATTTAAACGTCCCGTTTTTATAAAAAATTACAATGCGTTTTATATCAGAATTTGAGTAATCTTCATTTGGTTTAGTTTCCGGGTGAAGTGGGTTTGAAGTTTTAATTATTTTAGACTCACTCTCAGATTCACTCATCTTTGAATTCATCTGAGCTTCTGTTTCCTTTTTTTCTTTTTCGGGAAATTGACCCTTGCCATTAAGTAACCAATACAATTCAACTTCAGGAAAAGTTTTGACCACACGCATAACAAAATCTAAACTCGGTTTATTACGACCCGATAAGAGATGAGATATAGAAGCTCGACCTACATCAATTTTATCAGCAAACGCCGAAGCGTTTAAATCGTAGTATTTAAAAATTTGCTCTAAGCGTTCAGAAAATTCTTTACTGTTTACCATTGTAAACTATTGAGTGTGAAAATTTATATTTACAAATGTAAATAATTATTTTAAAACAAAACAACATGGGTTAAGAGATCTTTAAAATATAAATAAAAGGTTTATATTATGTAATTTATATCATTGATAAACAGATTAATAATATTAATTAAATAGTTTATAGGAATATTTCCTTTTGAAAGACACACAGTGTATTTACAAATGTAAAATGACCATGACACCTAGTTTACAAATGTAATTTTAACCATGTTTACAGATGTAAATTAATGATTGTTTACATTTGTAACATGAATAAATCATCATACAAAACACTTATGCAAAATTATTCAGCGATTAAAGTTTCTGGATTTAATGATCGGTATTTAGGTTATGAGCAACTGAAAGATTATTTAGATAATAACGTGTTCCCTTTTTATTCACACCGTGTAATTGGACAATCTGAACTAAAGCGGTCTATCTATGAGGTTAATATTGGAAAAGGCGCTAACAAAATCCTCATTTGGTCTCAAATGCATGGAAATGAAACCACTACAACAAAGGCTTTATTAGACTTCTTAAACTACATAAATTTAAATAAAAATACAAGTTTTGTCAAAGCCTTAATAGTCAAATGCACCATCAAAATTATCCCTATGCTAAACCCTGATGGTGCCACTGTTTACAATAGATTAAATGCACATAATAAAGATCTCAATAGAGATGCTATAAAACAAAGTCAAAGTGAAACTAAAGCCTTCTTTAAGGTTTTAAATGATTTTGAACCTGATTATTGTTTTAATATGCACGGACAACGTACTTTGTTTAGTGCTGGAAAAGCAGATTATCCCGCTACTTTATCTTTTTTATCACCATCAATAGATGATGACAGGTCAGTCACGCCAACCCGAAAAGTAGGAATGCAGCTCATTTCTGCCGCATATGAAATGCTTCAGGACTTTATACCCAATCAAATTGGCCGTTATGACGACGCTTATAATCCTAATTGCTTTGGAGATTATATTCAGAGTAAAGATGTTCCCACAGTATTATTTGAAGCAGGTCACTATCAAAATGATTACCGTAGAAATAAAACACGTCAATTTGTGTTTTTGAGTCTTTTAAAAATGCTAGATGTAATTTCAGGAGGTGAGCTAAGTAAGTATAACTACAAAACATATTTTGATATTCCTATGAATCAAAAGCTTTACTACGATTGTATCATAAGTGGAGCTGAAAATTTATATCCTAATGATGTAGGTATTGTTTATAAGGAGCAACTTGCTGAAGAAAGTGTACAATTTAAGCCTGTTATTGATGCTTTGAAACCACTTAATCACTTCTACAGTCATCGTTTTATAGAGGCAAAACAAAATAAACTGACTATTAACAGTCAAAGTGATATTAAAATTGGAGATACTATTGAACAGCTTAGAATAGCAGATCAAGAATTTGATTTAAATGTTTGATAAATTACTAACGAAAACCTTGTAGTAAAGTTTTATACTTATAAAATTATTGATTAAATTGGTGTTTTGTTGATAAAAAAGCATTATTTTTGCTGTTAATTCATTAAAACATAAAAAATGTCAAAGATTAAGTTAGACGATACTGACCACAAGATTCTTAACATGCTTATTGAAAATACGCGTACGCCATTTACAGATATAGCAAAAAAACTATTGATATCTGCAGGCACGGTACATGTCAGGGTTAAAAAAATGGAAGAAGCAGGAATTATTACAGGTTCAAGCCTCAGTTTAGATTATAAGAAGTTGGGCTATATGTTTATTGCCTATGTTGGAATTTATTTGAAAAAAACCTCTCAAACTCAATTTGTAATCAATAGAATAGGAGAAATACCAAATGTTACTGTCGCAAGTATAACCACTGGAAAATATAATGTATTCTGTAAGTTGCGAGCCAGAAATACTGACCATGCTAAAGATATTATATTTAAAATTGATGACATAGAAGGTGTTCAACGTACAGAAACTATGATATCTTTAGAAGAAAGTATCAATGATAAAAAACGATTGATGCATTCTATATTTGATGAAATGTAGTAACAATAGTTTTCTCTATTTATAAAAAAGTCGTGCTACAAACACGACTTTTTTAATGCAGTAAATTGTCATAAGTCCATTAACCTATTGTATTCTCTAATCTCCTGAAGGTTGACTTTGTTGGTTGAGTTTTTAATCAAATTCATAAAATATACAAAACTTTCAACCCCAGTTATTAATTGAACATCATCTTCTTCGCCTTCAAGAGGCTCGTCGGTAGGTATAGGAATAATAAAACTTTCATTTTCTTCAATATGTTCGTAGGCTAAACGAAGCGCTTTAGCAACTACGGGAAGCTTTTCTTCTACGGCGTATGTTCTTAAGGCTTTTAGATGGTCTACTAATGAAACAGAAACTGAATCGCTTTGTTCAACTTCATTAATGATGCTATCTAACTTTTGTTGTGCTTTTTTGTTTTTCAAAACGTATAATTTAAAAGCACAAAAATAAATTAATTATGAGATTATTGGTCCTAAAAACGATTTTTAATGCTTTTTAACCTTTTAAATTTTAGTTAACTTTTATTTCTACTTATTTTTGCAAATCTTTTAAACCAAAATGATACCTCTTTATGTTGACAAAAACAGCTGATAAAACTCTTTATAACTATCAAGAAAAAGATCTTGAAAGAATATTTGATCATATTGAGAATGAGAACGATGATTTTAATTTATTGTATCAGTTGCCTACAGGTGGTGGTAAAACAGTGGTTTTTTCAGAAATCGTCAGACGTTATATCAATAAAACAGGTAAAAAAGTTATCGTACTTACACATAGAATAGAGCTGTGTAAGCAAACGTCAAAAATGCTTAAAGAGTTTGGCGTTAACAACAAAATTATCAACTCTCAGGTTAAAGAACTTAGCGATGATAATGACTATATGTGTTTTGTTGCCATGGTAGAAACACTCAATAATCGACTCAATGATGAAAAAGTAACTTTAAAAAATATTGGTTTAACTATAATAGACGAAGCGCACTATAATTCTTTTACTAAACTCTTTAAGTTTTTTGAAAAAACATTTTTGCTTGGTGTTACAGCAACGCCTTTGAGTTCAAACATTAAACTCCCGATGTACAGGAATTACAATAAGCTCTTGGTAGGCGAGTCTATTCCTTCTTTAATTAGTCAAGGTTTTTTAGCAAAAGCCAAAACTTATACTTACAACGTAGGATTAAGTCAGTTACAAGTTGGTATTAATGGCGATTATACGGTAAAATCTTCTGAAGATTTATATACCAATATGAATATGCAAACTAAGCTATTACAGGCTTATGAAGAAAAATGCAAAGGCAAGAAAACTTTAATCTTCAACAACGGTATAAACACGTCTTGGTACGTCTACCATACTTTTAAAGAAGCAGGCTACGAAATCAAGCACTTAGACAATACACACAATAAAAAGGAGCGAAAAGCTATCCTCAAGTGGTTTAAGCAAAAGCCTGACGCTATTTTAACGTCGGTAAGTATTTTAACAACTGGATTTGACGAACCTACTGTTGAAAATATTATTCTAAATCGAGCGACAAAATCTTTGACCTTATATTTTCAAATGATTGGCCGCGGGTCTCGAAAACTTCCTAATAAAGATACGTTCAATGTTATTGATTTGGGAAATAACTTTGCCCGTTTTGGGCCTTGGGACGCGAAAGTAGATTGGCAAATGATTTTCAAAAATCCCGATTATTTCTTAGAAAATGTTGTTTCTGATGAAGAAATTGAAAGTCAGTTTGTTTATGAAATGCCTGATGAAGTCAGAGAAAAATTTAGTAACACTGAAGATATTAGCTTTGATATTAAAAAGCGCTATGATGAAACTGTAAATAATGGTGAAAAATCTAAATTAGTGCTTGAAGAATCTGTTGCTCAACACGCCCAAATGTGTATTGAAAACTCTGAAGATGTATTTGATGCACGTATTTTGGCCAGAGAACTCAAAGAAGATATTCAAGACCGTATCAAGCAATACTCAAAATGTATCATTAGAAATACTAAAAATTATAGAGATTGGCTGTTTGAAGATTATACCAGAAAGTTACGCTCTAAAATAAATGAGCTATACATGGATTAATTACAAGACCCCAAAAATTAATAATCCATAAATAAGAAATCGTAGAAACCTAAGCAAACCAAACAGTAAAAAACTGCCAAACGGAAACTTTATAATACCTGCTGCTATACTTGATATGGCAAAAGGCAAGGGGAGAAGTGCTCCAGCTATGATAAGTAATCCACCCCATTTTCTCATGTTTTTGATGTGTTTAGCCATTTTAACTTCTAAATAGACAAATACTTTAGGAATATTAGCAATGCCACGGCCGAAAAAATAAGATAATACACCACCTAAATACGATAAAGTAGCAAGTATACTTAAGAAAAACCAAGGCAGTTCATTTTTACCTGACCACGCAATAAATATCTCAGGTGGAATTAAACCTAAAATAGATTCTGAAGCAAAAAACACCCCAAATACGCCCACAGGATGAAAATTTTCTGTAACATACAATAGAATACTATTGACATCCATTACAAAAAAATGTATACTCAACAATATTGCTATAAACACAATTACAGGTGGCGTAGCTTTAATTAAGCTTCTACCTATAAAATTGTAAAACCCCGTATAGCTATAATATTGATGTAGTAATTTCCAACGTGGTTTTTTTTGGTGTTTTTTTGGAGTATTATTCATTTTTATTAATTAAACCTTTTAAAATGGTAAATCATAAACTTTTAACTTAATTTTTTATTGCTTTTTTGAATTATATTTCTGTTTTTACTCTTGGTATGTTTTTGATTCGCTGTGCATTTAAAACACATAGCAATACAAATATGGCCAAGCTAATCATAATAATCTTTATGCTCATGCCCATATCAATCATTTGACCAACGACTAATGGGCCAAGAGCAGTACTAAGTACCATAAACATGGTAAATAAACTTCTTATAGTTCCTAATTTTTTAAGCCCGTAAACTTCGGCTAAAACCGACGTTTTTATCGTACCTGCCATACCGACTGTAATTCCCATTAAAATCAAAAAAATCAGCGCACCAGCAATAGAATTTATGTAGGCAAAAGCCAATAAGCCTAAACCAATAGGTATCAAATAAAACCTAAATAGTGTTTTAGCCGTAAATCGGTCAACCCAAAGTCCGCCAAAAAGTGAAAATAATAATCGCGTTATGGCATAAGCTGTAAAAAATGAAGCATACAAGGTCACAGACCAACCTTTTTGTTCTACAAAAACGTATTGAAAAAACACTACGGCGGTCGCCGTGTAACTCAACACAAAACTTGTTGGCATAACAATCAAAAAACGCTTGTCTTTTATGATATCAAAAAAGTCATTAAATAAGCTTTTGGAACTCGGTTTAAATGTATCGAGTTGTTTATCAAAATAACTTAAATCTGTAAATTTCAAACGAACTAAATAAAGCAATAACAAAACCCCACTTCCAATCATCGCTGTTCGCCAATCAAAATACGCAATGGTGCTGACTATGATAATAGGTAAAATAGCTTCTCCAATAGAAAAACCTAAAGTAGAAAAGCTAATGGCTTTACCACGGTCTTTGTCGTAGTATTTAGACAATATTGTAAAACTGATATGACTTAACATGCCTTGGCCACTTAGTCTTAAACCTACTAATGCTATAAACACAAAAGCTAAGTGATAAGAAAACCCCATTAATATACAGCATAAGGCCAGGGCTAAAATGGTAAAAAAACTTACCTTTTTAACCGAGATATGATCAACCGTATGACCAATACTCAGCATTATTATAGACGAGGCTACTGTACAAATAGCATATATTGCACCAAAAGTTCCTTCGGTAATATCAAAAGCTTTGGTGATGTGGATAACGTAAAGCGAAATTAAATAAGTCTGTCCAAAACTTGACAAAAACGTCAATAACCAACCGTAACTTAAAGGCTTTAAATTAAACCTAATAAATTTCAAAAATTGAATCATGCCTATTTTTCAGGCTGCAAAAATAGGGTTTTAAACCTCGTAGAGACGTTAAGTTTTAATTAAATTAAAGTCCTTACCGCTTGGCAATTCATAAGCCTCAAGCTCAAAATAAGGAATAGATGCCAGCAGGTGATCAAAAATATCAGCAATGATATATTCGTAGTTTTTCCAAACTTTATCTACACTAAAACAGTAAATTTCAAGTGGCACACCTTGAGCGGTCGGCGCCAATTGCCTTGTCATAATAGTCATATCATCACTCACCGCGGAATGTTGGTGTAAATATTCATCAATATATTTTCTGAACACGCCAAAATTCGTTTGGTTCCTGCCATTAATAGTTAAGCTTTTATCAATGTTATTAGATTGGTTATACTTATCAATATCTGCTTGTTGTTTTTCTATATAATCATTAATAAGTTGGATACCTTTAAGCTTTTGAAATAAATCTTCATCTACAAATTTTATGCTATTAGCCTTAATGATAATAGCACGCTTTATACGTCTCCCACCGGATTCACTCATACCGCGCCAGTTTTTAAACGAATCGGATATCAAATAGTAAGTAGGAATTGTGGTTATGGTCTTATCAAAGTTTCTCACCTTTACTGAAGCTAAATTGATTTCATAAACATCACCATCAGCACCGTATTTTTCCATGGTAATCCAATCACCAATTCGTACGATGTCATTAGCAGCAACTTGAATACTGGCTACAAAACCAAGGATAGTGTCTTTAAATACTAATAACAAAACTGCAGAAACCGTTCCTAAACCAATCAAAAACTTCATTAAAGGTTTGCCAGTAATAATTGAAAAAATGATGATAATACCTACAAGCCAAAGCAAAATCATGAAGACTTGGATATAACTCTCTATCGGCTTGTCTTTTAAATTATCAAGGGTTTTGAGATAATCTTTTATCGTTTTTAAAATACTTCTTACGGTCAAAATCGTAAATACAACTAAAAGTACATCAACAAAGCTACTTATGACACCTTCGAAAACTGGAAAATCTAAATACAATTCATCTGTAAAAGCAGAAATAATATAAAATACAATGAGATTTGATAAGTTGACAAAAGTTTTGTTTTGAACCAAATAATCATCAAAATCGGTTTTAGATTTTTCAGCAAATCGATTAACGAGTTTTAAACCTATTCCTCTTAGTATACGAAAAAGTAGATACGAAAATAAAATTAAGACAATACTGTTAACTAAAGCATTTAATACCAACGCATAAAAATCGCTTAAATCTGAATTAGATTTTATAATATCATAAATATAATGAATAGGGGTTTGCGGATTCATGTTAAATACATTTTGAATTCAAAGATAAATTAATAAAATTGTTATTTAATAATATATCATGTTTAAGAATTTACTGGGTTTAAAAATCATAATATTTTTATGTGTTGCATTAATTTCAACTTTATTAATTTTTAAAGATGTTATTCTTGGAAAAGAACAAGAAAAATACCAATACAAATTAACAAAAGAATGGATATTACCAAATGAACTCAATGAAATATCAGGTATGGTGCATTGGGATAAACACCGTTTAATTTGTGTACAAGATGAAGATGGCTATTTGTTTGTTTATAACCTTAAAACGAAATCTATTGAAAAGAGAATAAAGTTTGGCCCAGGTGGCGATTATGAATCGGTTACCAAAGTAAATGAGACGGTTTACGTATTAAGAAGCGATGGCAAATTGTTTGAAATCAATAATGTTTTTGGCGAGAAAGCAGTAAAAACATACCAACCAAAACTTAAAGAAAAATACAATTTTGAAGGCTTACATTACGATTCAGCTCAAAATCGCTTGTTATTGGCACCAAAATTTAAGTTGAAAAAAGATAAAAATACAAAACCCATTTTTGGATTTGATTTAGCAAATCAGAAATTTATTGATAAACCAATTTATCAATTGAATTTAAATGACAAAATATTTAAAAATCACCCTGAATTTATGCCGTCAGCTTTAACCGTAAATCCGAGAAATGAAGATTTTTATATGCTTGACGGTCGGCATATGAGATTACTCATTTTAGATTCTGCATTCAACCCCAAAACTATTTATAAACTTAATGAAGCAGAATTACCTCAAGCAGAAGGCTTAGCGTTTTATAAAGATAAACTCTATATATCAACAGAATCTGATCAAGGTGTTGCCCAGCACATCTATGAAATCGAGCTTAAACCATAACAATTTCTTTTGCAGAATAAGCTTAATGCTCTTAATTTTTTAATGGTTTACAACAATTATCAAGTAAAGAAAACTAGCGAATTCTTTGCGAACCTAGAGGTTAAAACAACTATCAAAACGAAGAAGGTTAAACCTTTTTTAAATCAACTTAGACTTAAGACTTAAATACTATTTTTGGATTAACTCAAAAATGATAATAATTATGAAAGGAAAAGTAGCATTCATCACCGGTGGTTCAAAAGGCATTGGTTACGGCATAGCCGAAAGTCTTGCACAACAAGGCGTTCATTCTGTGTTGACCAGTCGAAGTCAAAGCAGTGCAGACCAAGCCGCTAATGCCATATCTGAAAAATATAAGGTAAAATGTCTTGGTGTAGAAGCCGATGTTCGCGATTACAAGGCCGTAAAATCTGCTGTGGACAAAGCCGAAGATGCCTTTGGACAAATCGACTATGTCATTGCTAACGCAGGTTTAGGGCATTTTGGCAGCATTGAAGACCTCACAGTAGAGCAGTGGCAAGAAGTGATTGATACCAACTTGAGTGGTGTGTTTTACACCATAAAATCATCTGTAGAAGCGCTTAAGAAAACCAAAGGTTACTTTATCAGCATTTCCAGTTTAGCAGGCGAAAACTTCTTTGCAGGTGGCTCAGCTTACAATGCGAGTAAATTTGGTGTCACCGGTTTTACCCAAGCTGTAATGCTAGATTTAAGACAAAAAGGTGTAAATGTCTCGACCATCATGCCTGGTTCAGTTTCTACTTATTTCAATGGTAATCAGCCAGATGACAGCGACGCCTGGAAAATACAAATTGAAGATTTAGGAGAAATCGTTGTGGATTTGTTTAAATTGAATCCCAGGACTTTACCAAGCAAAATAGAAGTCAGACCTTCACAACCACCTAAAAAGTAAATTTAAAATTAATATAATTTGGGCGTGTCTCCCGCACAAGGCGGGAGTCGGGCTTTTCATTCCAATTCCTCGCTTCGGCGTGTCGCCTCACTGCGGGATTTCCATTGCCTTGTCTGCCTGTGGTTGAAATCCCTCACGCAGGAAGTAAAACAATTAAACCTGCAAGGTTTTAAAAACCTTGCAGGTTTGTAATATTTAAAAGAATCAATGATTTTCAAAACCTTGCAGATTTAAATTCGTTATATCTAATAAATATTTTATTTTTAAAGACTCAGAATACAATCTTAATGCTAAAAAGCCTCAAACCATGAGTAATTATCACATCAAAAATTTTGAAGAATATTTTCAAGTCTACAGAAAATCAGTCAGAAACCCAGAAACCTTCTGGGAAGAAATCGCTGAAGAACATTTTATGTGGCGAAAAAAATGGGATAAAGTTTTAGACTGGGATTTTTCTAAACCCGAAATCAAATGGTTTGAAGGCGCCAAACTTAATATCACAGAAAATTGTATTGACAGACATTTAAACACTCGAGGCGATAAAACCGCTATTTTATTTGAGCCCAACGACCCAAGCGAAGACGCTCAACATATTTCATATAAAGAGTTACACAAAAAAGTTTGCAAAATGGCAAACGTTTTAAAGTCAAAAGGCATTCAAAAAGGCGATAGGGTTTGCATATATCTACCAATGATTCCTGAATTGGCTATTTCAGTATTGGCTTGTGCACGAATTGGCGCTATTCATTCAGTAGTTTTTGCCGGATTTTCTGCCAACGCTTTAGCAACAAGAATAAACGATTCTGACTGTAAAATGCTCATCACAAGTGACGGTTCTTATCGCGGTTCAAAAACAATTGATTTAAAAGGTATTGTAGATGAAGCTCTCGAATCTTGCAATTGCATAGAAAATGTGCTTGTCGCCAAACGTATTCAAACCGATATTGATATGAAATCAGGTCGTGACCATTGGCTTCAACCCCTTTTAGACCAAGCTGATACACATTGTGAAGCTGAAATCATGGACGCTGAAGATCCTTTATTTATCTTATACACTTCGGGCTCAACAGGTCAACCTAAAGGAATGGTTCATACCACAGCAGGTTATATGGTTTATACGGCCTATACGTTTAAAAATATATTTCAATACAGAGAAAATGATGTGTATTGGTGTACCGCCGATATTGGTTGGATTACCGGTCATAGCTATATTGTTTATGGTCCATTATGTAATGGAGCCACTACAGTCATGTTTGAAGGCGTGCCAAATTACCCTGATTTTGGTCGCTTTTGGAATATTGTTGAAAAGCATAAAGTTAATCAATTTTATACAGCACCAACAGCCATTCGAGCATTAGCTAAAGAAGGCGTAGAGCATGTTGAAAAACACGATTTGTCTTCTTTAAAAGTTCTTGGAACAGTTGGCGAACCCATCAATGAAGAAGCTTGGCATTGGTATGATGATAATGTTGGTAAGAAAAAATCTCCTATTGTAGATACGTGGTGGCAAACCGAAACAGGAGGCATTATGATTTCTCCCATCCCTTTTGCAACGCCCACAAAACCTACCTATGCCACATTGCCATTTATCGGCATTCAACCCGAGTTGATGGATGAAGACGGAAAACCTGTTAAAGCCAATCAAGTTGATGGGCGTTTATGTATAAAATTTCCCTGGCCAAGTATGGCAAGAACGATTTGGGGCAATCATCAGCGTTACAAAGACACGTATTTTTCTGCATTTAAAAATATGTATTTCTCCGGTGATGCCGCTTTTAGAGATGAAGTAGGTTATTACAGAATCACGGGTAGAGTAGATGATGTCATTATCGTTTCAGGACATAATTTAGGCACCGCGCCGATTGAAGATGCTATCAATGAACATCCAGCAGTTGTAGAAAGTGCTATTGTAGGATTTCCACACGAGGTCAAAGGTAGCGCGCTTTATGGTTATATCACGATGAAAGAAACCGGTGAGACTAGAAATCAGGATAACGTCAGAAAAGAAATCAACCAAATCATCACTGAACAAATTGGACCAATTGCTAAACTGGATAAAATTCAGTTTACAAAAGGTTTGCCTAAAACCCGAAGTGGGAAAATAATGCGACGTATTTTAAGAAAAATCGCTTCTGATGATACCAGCAATTTGGGCGATACTAGCACTTTGCTTAATCCTGAGGTGGTTGAACAGATTATTAAAGGTAAATTATAACTGACTTAAGTTATTAGATGAAAGCCTAAGTAAAACAGCCCAAAACAAATTAAAAACCAAAGACAAATTTTGCTAAACCATAGATAAACAGGTTTGAGTTTTTCGTTTTTTGGGAAATCATCAGCGGTAACTAATTTCAAATTTAACCAGGCAATAATAGGTGATGTTAAAAAGGCTAAACCTGTTGCAAAATCTATAAACACTGTAAAACTGTTAGAAAAAAAGTAGAGGAGTCCTAAACTCAAAATTGAAATAAAAATAAGGAGAAGAACATAGCGATTTTTAGAATGTTTTACTGTTTTAATTTGAAGCTTTATATACTCATCAAACACTCTCGGGTAGGCATCGGTTACGGCTAAAGTTGTGCTAAACATCGCAAAAAATGCGGCTATTGCAATAATGGTTTTACTCCATTCGCCAATACTGTATTGGTACATCTCTATCAACTGACCTGAAAACCCAACAGCAGTTGTTGAGAGTTCTATTTCTCTACCAAAAAAAACTAAAACACCAAGCAAAAAAAACAATAAACCAATAAATGAAGCCGATAGATAACCAATATTAAAGTCTAATAAACTGTTTTTAGTAGAATTGTTGAGATATTGTTTATTTTTTTCTTTGGTCCAGATTGAATGCCAAACAGAAGCATCAACAGGTATTGGCATCCAGCCCATAAAAGCAATAATAAAGGCAATTGAACTAACCTGCCATAAATCGGGATGCGTAAAGCTAAAAAGGTTTGTGTTTTTTTCGTTATCTAATGCTAAAAATACTGCAATTAATGTAGCTATGGTTAAACCGCTAATTAACAGCTTCATTAAACGGTCAATAGTTTTATACCGTCCAATCCAAAGAATAAGTATACAAAGACTCAGAATAATACACGACCAACCAAAAACACTTATTCCTAATCGAAATAAATATTCGGCTAATCCAGCCGTTACCAATGTAACAGCAGCTTGAATAATGAAAGCACTGCCAATACTAATAATAAAATAAAGCTGCAAAGCCCATTGACCAATACCTTTGTAACCTTCAATTAAAGATTTACCTGTTGTAGATGTATAGCGTGGTCCAAATTCCATAAATGGATATTTGGTTAAACAAGCAATGATTAAAGCGCCAAGTAGCACAAAACCATATTCAGCGCCAGCTCGCGTAGCTTGAACTAAATGTGATACCCCAATGGCTGCACCAGCCAACAAAAAACCTGGACCGATAGATTTAATTAATGATGTATACGATTGCTTCAAAACCAATTAAAATTTGGGGTTAGTCATACATTTAATATTGTCAATAAAAAAGCGACTGGGATTTGTTGTTATGGTTGAATCTGCTCGGGTTTGAATTAATTCATCTTTTAAAACAAACGTTTTATTAAAATCTGTAGAGCTTATTTTTATCAAAATTATTTCAGATTTGACTAAACTGTCAAAAGCTTCTTGTGTTAAAATGAATTTGGCATAATTTGATATAGAAGTGTAATTAGTTTTTTTATCATAAGATTTAATACCACATATTTTTTCTTCTATTTGAGGTATACTGACGATTGACCCATCTTTAAGAGAGAAGCTTAGGCGAGAACCCTTTTCAAAACAAATGGGTTCTAAATTTTGGGATGAAGAATCTTTTGTGATTTCTATTTCTATAAAGTATTGATTACCAGTTCTGATAAATGAAGCTAATACAATTCTGCCATTAAATGGAGTTTCGTAGATGTCTAATGTTATTGGAAGGGACTTTAAATAAGCTTGATTAGTAGAATTATCATAAGCCATTTCGCTGTACTCACATTGTCCGAAAGACAAGAGCGAACAAGTGAATAGTAACAAAGTCAAATAGGTCTTAATCATCAATTCTAAATTTTATGACAAATTAATACTATTTTTTGATTTTTAAAATCTGAAACAAAAAAAGCATAACAATCACCGCCATCTTGTATCTGGTATTTTGCTTTAATTTGTTCGGGTTTTAGGGGGTAGTTTCTACTACTAACGTTAGCTTTTAAATGAGGTATATGTTTTTTCAAATCTTTCTTTTTAGGCGATACTATGGATTTAATTTTAAATCGTCGACCAGGAAAATCAACTAAATCATTACTGGTAAACAAATGTGTGTTTTTAGCCAAAGCTGTCAGGTTAAATTGAGTTGATAGTTCACCAAATAAACCAGACTTCATAATCGCTGCATTAGGTTCGTATAAATAAGTTTTTGGTTCAGATATTTTTGGTGATTCATCTAACAAAGTTGACTGACCTTGAAAACTTTTTTGATCAGATTCTAAATTTACAGCTTTTAAAACAGGAGCTCTTTTTGCAGAATTAAAATCTATTAAAATCAAAATCTCTTTAACTTCATTTTTAATTGCAACAATATGTATTTCAGCTACAAAAACTATTTTATTTAAGCAATACTTTAAGTCGAGTAGGGGTGAAGTTTTAATTAAAACACGATTAGACTTTGATTGAAATAAATCTAAGTATTCCAAAACATTAGGCGCAGAGTCTTCAAGTCTAAACACCTTTTTTTGATGTTGATTTCGTCTCGCAGGATCGACATATATCAAATCGTATTGAGTTTTATTTTGCTTGAGAAATGCTATGCCATCGGTTAGGTATAATTTTATTTCTGGATTATGAGATTTAAAATTGTGCTGAGCATATTCAAAAGTTTTGGATTGTATTTCACAATAGGTTACACAATTAGATTTTTGAGCAAAAGCCAAGGTGTCAACTCCCATTCCGCCGGTAATATCTATAACTTTATCATCAGTGTTTACAAATTGAGTTTTATAGTTTGCAGCAACTTCTGAAGAAGATTGCTCTAGGTTTAGCTTTGGCGGATAGATGATTGTTGAACAATCATATAATTGTGGAAATTTTGTTTTAGCTACTTGTCGACCTTTAATTTGTTGTGCAATGTGTTGAATACTAATAGACTTAAAAGGACTGCCTTTTAAAATCAACTTTGGAATATCGTGATTCTCGTGTTGTTTTATAAACTCAATAACATCTGGATGTAAAATATTTTTGTCTAAACTCATCGCTGTTGATTTACACATTCGTAAAGCGCAATAGCTGTAGCTTGAACAACATTTATACTACTGCTTCGACCATACATATCAATATGAGTTGACTTTTCTACAAAATTTAAAATAGTCTCTGATACACCTGATTTTTCATTACCAACAACTAATGCTGTTTTTTCATTAAATTTTATTTGAGGTAGAGCTACACTTTTATCACAATATTCTAAGGCAACGCTCTCGTATTTCTCAACTTTAAGGGTTTTAAATAACTGTGTAAAATCAGTATAAAACTCTAAATCAAGATATTGATCAGTGTGTCGAGCAGTTTTTTTAAATCTATTAGATTTCAGAAAGTCTTTATTGGTTTGGTTGATATACAATTTTGCAACACCAAAAGCCTCTGCTATTCTGCAAAGACTTCCTAAATTAGCTGGCGAATTTAAAACATCACAAACTAAAATAATAGACAGCGTATTTTTTTTATTTACTATGTCTTTATGAGCCAATTGTTGCATTCTGAATTCTTAGTTTGAAAAAACGTATTTAATAATATTAGCACCCATTTTTAAAGCTTTTAATCTTACTTCTTCTGGATCATTATGGACTTCAGGGTCTTCCCATCCATTGCCTAAATCACTCTCATAAGAAAAGATCAGAATCAATCTGCCTTCGTGGCTTAAACCGAATAATTTTGGGGGCTTTCCGTCGTGAACGTGTATTTTGGGCAAGCCTTTTGGAAAACTGAATGCGTTTGAAAATATGGGATGATCGGCAGGAATTTCTTCTAATGATTTGTCGGGAAATACAGTTTTAATGGCTTTTCTAAAATAGGGTTCCATACCATAATTATCATCAACGTGAAGAAATCCACCACTTAATAAATAGTTTCTTAAATTTCGGACGTCGTTTTCACTAAAAAACACATTGCCGTGACCGGTTAAATATACATAAGGATAATTGAAGAGTTCAGGCGAATCAGGTGTAACAGTAGGTATTTTCTCAGCGATGGCAGTATTGATTTCTGCATTACAAAATCTAACAAGGTTAGGTAAAGCTGTAGGATTGCTATACCAATCGCCACCGCCTTTGTATTTCATCACTGCGATTTCTTGAGCTGAAATATTATAAGAAATAAACATTAAAATAATTAGACTTAAATATTTCATTTTTAAACAATTAAATATGATGATGTAATGATAAGGCTTGACAAACAAATATGCCTGCAGTTTCTGTTCTAAAGCGTTTTTCTCCTAAGCTAACTGGTTTAAAGTTAGATTGCAACGCTATTTCAATTTCATTCAAATCAAAATCACCTTCAGGGCCAATGAGCATACAAATTTTCTTATGCTCTTTTAGATGTTGTGCAAAGTAAGACTTCTCTTGGTTTTCACAATGAGCAATAAATTTTTGACTTGTGTTAAAATCTTGTTCAATAAATTTTTCAAAAGTCATCATTTCATTAAGATGTGGCAAATGTAAACGCTGAGATTGTTTCATAGCGCTTTGTAAAATTTTATGACAGCGCTTGGTATTGAGTCGTTTGCGTTCACTGTTTTTGCACAATAAAGGGGTAATTTCTGAAACTCCAATCTCTGTAGCTTTTTCTAAAAAAAACTCAAACCTATCACTTGATTTTGTAGGCGCAATAGCTATGTGAAGATGATAGGGTAGTGGTTCATCTTCAAAAACTTCTACGATGTTAACTTCACATTGTTTTGAAGCCACTGCACAAATTTTACATTTAAACCCTTGACCTACACCATTAGTTAAATAAATAATATCACCAATTTGTTTACGTAAAACTCTTAAAATATGCCGACTTTCATCA
The DNA here is from genome assembly GCA_003931895.1 of Mesohalobacter salilacus. Classification (GTDB taxonomy): domain Bacteria; phylum Bacteroidota; class Bacteroidia; order Flavobacteriales; family Flavobacteriaceae; genus Psychroflexus. Next base: position 46,013 of record RRZV01000083.1, on the reverse strand, counting down.
ATGGCAATTTGATGTGTTTTAACACTAGAATTTATGTGCTCGTCATAAAATAACTGCATATTTATTTTTTGATTTTAGTCTCTAAAACTACCACCTCTTTGATGTCTTTTTTAGAGTGTGTTTTTTTGACAAAATAGTAAGCATTAAGTTCAGGAATTTCAAATTCAAAAATTTCCTCAGAAAGTCTATTGGTTGAAGTGGCTTTATCAAAAAAATCAGGTAGGGTTTTTCCTTGCTTAAACCAACCAGAGTCGCCCCCCATATTTTTATGATAATCCATTGAATATTGCATAGCAACCGATTTAAAGGCTGTTTCTTCTAAAAGTGATCTCACTTTTTGTAAGTAGTCATTTAAATTTTTTTCGGTTTCAAATTTTGATTGATCTATGTAGATATACCTCACTCTGAAATGAGGAATTTTTTCCTTGGCAATGACTTTATATTCAACTTCATAAAATCCTTTATCGTAAATTTTTGATTTGCCTTTTCTGTAATTTAGAAAACTTTTAGCTAACCTAGTTTTGTGTTTTACTTCATTAAAGATGATAATTTTTCCTTGGCTTTTATAGCTCTCAAGTTCTGATTCACTCAGGTTAAAATCATTTAAAATTGTCTCATAAGGTTGATTAAATAAGCCTCTCTGAGCATTTGAAGATTTAGAAAATATACATAAAATGAAGCTAAAGTAAATTAATCTCATAGTTTTAATCTGGCTTTTGAGGTTGAACTGAAATTGGCAAAATTGTTTTGTAAATATTTATAGTAACCAACAATTGCAATCATAGCGGCATTGTCTAAACAGTATTCAAATTTGGGAATGTAACAACTCCATTGACGGTCATTTTCAGCTTGTTTTAAAGCTTCTCTAATGCCTGAATTAGCCGAAACACCACCGCCAATTGCTATGCGTGAAATACCAGTTTCTTTAACGGCTAGTTTTAGTTTATCCATTAATATATCAACAACTGTTTTTTGAAAAGATGCACAAATATCTTTTTGGTTGTCTTCAACAAAATTAGGATTGATTTTTCTCTGTTTTTGTAGAAAGTATAAAACAGCCGTTTTGAGTCCGCTAAAGCTAAAATCAAGTCCCTTAACTTTAGGTTTTGAAAAAGTGAAACGCTCTGGGTTTCCTTGTTTTGCGAGTTTGTCTATAATCGGACCAGCGGGATAACCCAACCCCATCATTTTTCCACATTTATCAAAGGCTTCACCAACAGCATCGTCAAGGGTTTCGCCTATAATTTCCATTTCAAAAAAATCACTCACTTTTACAATTTGAGTATGCCCACCACTAATCGTTAATGCTAAAAACGGAAATTTTGGAATTTCTTGTGCTTCATCATCAATAAAATGAGCCAATATATGGGCTTGCATATGATGAACTTCAATCAGTGGAATATCTAAAGCCAAAGCCATAGATTTAGCAAAAGATGAACCTACTAAAAGAGAACCCATAAGTCCCGGACCTTTAGTGTAGGCGATGGCATTTAAGTCCTTTCTATTGATTTTTGCCTGCTTTAAGGCTTGGTCTACTACAGGAACAATGTTTTTTTGATGCGCTCTTGAGGCAAGCTCTGGAACTACGCCGCCGTAGGCTTCGTGAATTGATTGTGTGGCAATAATATTGCTTAGTTTTTTATTGTTTTCAAAAACAGCAGCAGAAGTATCGTCACACGAAGATTCTATAGCAAGGATATAAATTGATTTTTTGGTCATAAGTGTAAACAGGCATAGTTATTGAAATGTTTAACAAAGCTAAAGATTTTTACCTATTATCAATCATAGATTAAATGTATATTTGTTTAACTAAAGGATAAGGACATTATAAAACGCATTTTTCATATTGCCAAACGAATTGTTATAGCTATTGTTTTGCTATTTCTGTTGATTGTTTTGATTTTTTTAATTCCAGGCGTTCAGACTTATACCGCACAAAAACTGACTGATAATATTAATGAAACTTACGATACCCAAATCAATATTGAACGCTTGAGAATAGGCATTAATGCTGATATTGAAATAAGTGAAATTGAAGTTTTAGACCATAAAAATGATACGATTTTTGACATTAATAAATTGTCGACTTCTATTTTCAATATTTCAGGCCTACTTAATAAAGGCAATTTAGATTTAAGCAGTACTGAAATTGAGGGCTTAAAGATGAAGTTGATTCGATATAAAAATGAAAAGTCTGATAATCTTGGTATTTTTCTACAGAAGTTTGAAACGGATAAACCTAAAGATTCGACTTCAACTTTTAAGCTACATATTGACGATGTGTTCTTGGTTGATAGTGAATTTAGTGTTATAGATTACAACTTAGATAACCCGGAAGCTTTTAGCATTGATAATTTAAATTTTGATGTAAATAATATCAATATTGTAGATGATAAGGTGAGTTTAAATATCAATTCACTTTCGGGAACGACAGGTTACGGATTGACCATAGACAGATTGCAATCCAAATTCTTTATGAACGCTTCAGAAATGCGTTTAGACCAGTTAAAACTTGTAACGCCTGAATCTGAAGTTGATACAGACTTAAAATTTGAATATCAACCAGGCGACTGGGCTGATTTTGAAAATAAAGTTCAAATTTCTGCAGATTTTGATCAATCAAAACTCTCAACAACGGATTTAAATCATTTTTACAAGGGGTTTGGGTTAAATGAAAATTTGGTTTTATCAGGTCAACTCAAAGGTACATTAAATAACTTCTCTTTTCAAAATATTGAGATCAACGGAATGCAGAGAAGTCAAATTTTTGGCGACATCGTTTTTAATCAAGTGACTAACCCTGATCAATTTAAGTTAAAAACACAAAATATTGATATCACGACAAATTATTTTGATTTAAAGCGTTTACTACCAGAAGTTTTAGGCGATAATTTACCTGAATTTATACAATATATGGGTAATTTCACCCTTAAGGGTCAAACCCAATTAAATGGTCAAAATTTAGAAGCTGAACTCAATTTAAATTCCACGGTTGGCGAAGGTTTAGTGAAACTCAATTTTATAGATTTAAATTTAGCCGATGAAGTACAATACAATGGCTTTTTAGACCTTAAAAAAGTTAACTTAGCTAAGTTGACACGATCTAATAGTTTAGGAACGGCCAGTTTTAATATTTACGTTGATGGTAAAGGTTTTACAGAACAAGCTTTAGATACTGAAATTGAAGGACAAATTAAAGCTTTCGAGTTTAACAACTACGTTTACAATAATATAAGTATAGATGGTAATTTAAAATATCCTATTTTTAATGGTAAACTCAACAGTCAAGATCCTAATTTTTTATTTGATTTTGAAGGAGTTGTTAATGCTTCAAACAAAAGAAAAGCTTACAACTTTCAATCTAATATTAAATACGCTGATCTCAACAAGTTGAATTTTGTTAAAAAAGACAGCATTTCAATTTTTAAAGGCAGTTTTAAAATTGATGTAAAAGCCAATAGCATTGATGATGCTGTAGGTCTAATCAAGTTTAATGATTTTAATTATAAAACATCTTTTGATACCTACGATTTTAAAGACTTTGAATTAAAATCTGAAATTAACAACGGACTTCACAATATTTCTATAAACTCACCTGATGTGATTGATGGTAGAATTTACGGCAATTTTAATCCCTCAAAACTTCCAGAATTTATAGATATTTCCTTTAGAAATCTTTATTTCAAGGATGTCATAAAAAATCAATATGCGAATAAAAACATCAACTTTGAGTTTAAAATTAACAACAAAGTCGTGGAAGCAATTTTTCCTGAAATAAGCATAGCTCCACAAACATTTATAAATGGAAACATATCTTCAAATGAAGACGAAATGAAGTTGCGCTTTATTGCACCTCAAATTAGGTACAAAAAGAATATTTTAAAAGATGTAGAAATTCAAATTGATAAACAAAATCCATTTTTCGATACTTATATACAAGTTGCTAATATTGAGAACTCAACATACCCAATATCAGATTTAAACTTGATTAATGTTAAGCTCAACGACACTTTGTTTTTTAGAACAGAATTTTCAGGAGGAAAAGCCAAAGATGATAAATTTAATCTAAGCCTTTATCAAACTTATGATAAAGAGAACAACACTGTTTTTGGCTTTCAGAAATCTGAAATACTTTTTAAAAACAAGCCTTGGCAAATTAATAAAGACAGTGATTATAAAAATAATCGTGTTGTGTTAGAGCCTGGATTACAGAACTTTATGTTTGACTCAATTATGCTATCGTATAAAAATCAGATTATTAAATTAGATGGCGTTATGAGAGATTCAACTTATAAAGATATTAATCTTAAACTCCAAACTGTAGAGTTAAATAACATTACACCCTATATTGATAGCTTAAAGTTGAATGGACTTGTTAACGGTAAAATGAAGTTTTACCAAAATAAAGGTCAATATTCGCCCAATCTCAATATTATGGTCAGGGATTTTGCAGTCAACGATTTTAATTACGGTGATTTAAAACTCTCTGCCGATGGTAATAAAGACTTATCAGACTTTGACCTAAAAGCTTATTTATCTAAAGGACAACAAAACTTTTTATCTGCAGATGGTAAAATTAGCAGTAAAAATCAATCGCAATTTATTGACTTGAACATAGACCTTAATGAGCTTGACATAAAAGCTCTAAGTCCCTTAGGTGGTGAAGTCATAAGTAGAATTAGAGGAAAGGTAAATGGCGAAGCTAAACTCATAGGTGAACTTCAAAATCCAGATTTTTCAGGGGAATTATTTCTCAACAAAGCCGGTTTAAGATTTCCTTATCTCAACATAGATTTTGATTTTGAAAACAATTCTAAAATCTTACTTCAGGACAAAAAATTTATTTTTGATAATATTCAACTTACAGATACTAAATACCAAACCAAAGGTCGTTTAAATGGAGATATATCACACGAAAATTTCAAAACTTGGAATTTAAATCTTAATCTAAGTTCAGATAATATTCTAACATTAGACACGCCTTACAAAGAAGAGAGCTTGTATTATGGTACAGCATTTATTGATGGTAGCGCGACTATTGTTGGTCCAACAGATGCGCTGACCATAAATGTCGACGCGAAAAGCAATCCGAATACTGTGTTTAACATTCCTTTATCTGACACAGAAACTATTGGAGATAACTCATTTATTTATTTTCTTACCCCCGAAGATAAAGCTAATAAAGCCAAAGGAAATAGTTACTCCTTTGAAGAAGTTTCAGGCTTAAGTTTATCATTTGACTTAGAAATTACTAGAGATGCTTTAGTAGAAGTTGTTGTCGACCAAGAAAGTGGAAGCACATTAAGAGGAAGAGGTCAAGGAAACTTACTTATAGTAATTAACACCAATGGTAAATTTGATATGTACGGAGATTTTGTGGCACTTTCTGGCGAATACATATACAAATATCAAGGTTTAATTGAAAAAAAGTTTGAAGTTATTCCAGGCGGATATTTGTCTTGGGACGGTAATCCGGTTGATGCCAATATGGATATAAAAGCCAAATACACAACCAATGCTAATCCTGCTGTATTACTTGAAAACCCTACCATTAATAGAGAAATACCTATTGATGTTATCATTTCACTGAATGGAGAGTTAATGCAACCTGATATTGGTTTTGATTTAGAATATCCTAATTTGAGTTCTGTTGTTGAATCTGAACTTGATTACAGAATCCAAGGTCGAGAAAATACAGAACGTCAAGCCCTTTCTTTGGTGGTTCAAGGCACTTTTTACAACGATGAAGGCGTTGGCTTAAATGCCATTGGCTCAAACCTCATAGCAGAACGTGCTACAAGTATCTTAGACCAAATTTTAAAAGATGAAGAAGGGAAATTTAATATTGGCTTAGATTATGTTCAAGCTGAACGCACACCATCTCAAAATGCTGTAGGTTCCGATAGAGTAGGGATGACACTGCAAACTCAGTTGAGTGATAAAATATTTATTAATGGTCGTTTTGGCGTCCCCGTTGGAGGTCAAACCCAATCTTTTGTATTTGGAGACATAGAAATCAACTTTTTACTCAACGAAACAGGTTCATTAAGAGCTCAGGTATTTAACCGAGAAAGTAATATTCAATTTATAGGAGAAGAATTAGGGTACACACAAGGTGCAGGCATTTCATATACTGTTGATTTTGAAACTTTTGGAGAGCTTATCCGTAAAATACTTAACCAAGAAGACAAAAGACAAAATCAACAAAAAAAATCTAACAAAACTCAGCAGGACAGTCTAAAAACCAAGTCATTAGTTCCAGATTATATTAAATTTCCAGGCGAACAATAAACCCACTAAAGCTTCGACCCAAATGCTAAATCACCAGCGTCACCCAAACCTGGGACTATATATCCTTTATCATTTAATGTTTCATCAATATCTGCGACCCAAAGTTGAGAATTTTGATTGAGTTGAGTTTGAAGAAAATCAATACCGGGTTGAGCTGCAATAGCTGATAATATATTGATAGATGAGATATTAAACTTTTCAGTTAAAGATTTATAGACTTCTACTATAGAATGTCCAGTTGCTAACATGGGGTCAACCAATATCAAGTCTTTTGAAGTTAAATCAGGAGTCGCACAATATTCTAAGTGAATTTCAAAATCACCATCAAAATTCCTTGTACGAAAGGCAGAAATAAACGCGTTATCTACATGGTCAAATAGTCGAGAAACGCCGTTATGCATAGGTAATCCAGCACGTAAAATTGAACATATGACTAACTCATTTTTAATGAGTGGTTTTTGATGTCGCCCAAGGGGTGTCGAGGCGGTTTGAGACTCAAAGTCAAGGCTTTTACTCATTTCGTAAGCGAGTATTTCACCTATACGTTCTAAGTTGTGCCTAAACCTCAGTCTGTCTTGTTGGATATTAGCATCTCTTATTTCAATTAAAAATTGATTTAATACGGAATTCTTTTGTGAAATATGGTGGACTTTCATTATTTTAACTTTAATAACAATTATGTTAGCAAAGTAAAAAAATCATTTTTAAAATAAAGCTTTAAATAAAATTACTAAGGAATTTTAATTTCACCTGTGTCGGCGGATTGTAGTTGAAGTATATCATTGGCGTGTGAAGCACGAACAATTTTATTACCTCTAATAGCAATGGGTTTATCGACGACTTCAGGGTGATTTTCTATAATTTTTAAGGCGTCGAACTCATCAATATTTGGAGATTTGCCAAACTTAGAGGTAATAGACGGATGATTTAAATTGATTAAGTCAACCACACTTTGGTTGAGCATTTTTGCCATTTCAGACCAATCCGTTTGGCTTATGCCAGCTTTACTTATGTCTATAGGAAAAATAACAGCCTTATTAGCATGTGCAATGGCTAAGCACTTTTTAGAGAGAGAATAATCTGGATGGTAATACAGGTTGATTTGGTTATTGTCTTTAGATATCATCATTTTTTTGCTATGAATTAACGTGTTTTCATTTGAAGTTTCAAAGACTTGGCTTATTTTTAGTAAATATTTATAAATATAGAGAAAGTTAAAGTATGAATAACAAAAAAATTGTAATTATTGGAGCAGGTGTTAGTGGCCTTGTTGCAGCTATAAATCTAGAAAAAGCAGGTTATAAACCAATTATCTATGATCAAAATGATAGAGTAGGCGGGCGAGTACAGACTGATTATATTGATGGATATATATTTGACAAAGGTTTCCAAATTTTATTACCGAATTATCCAGCAGCACAAAAATATTTAGATATTAGGCTTCTACAACTCAAATCATTTGCCCCTGGTGCATTTATTTTTAAAAATGGAGAACAGGGTAAATTGGGCAACCCCGCAAAAGATTTTGATTTATTGTTTTCAACATTATTTTCAAAATTGGCTCATTTTTCAGATAAACTAAAAATTATAAAACTATATCGTTCGTTAAAATATAAGTCACTAGAAGAAATATTTAGTTCTAAAAATCAGACCACTTATGAGTACCTTAAATCATTTGGGTTTTCTGATAAAATCATTGATAATTTTTTCAAACCCTTTTATGCTGGTGTTTTTCTAGAAGAAAATTTAGAGACCTCAAGTCGTATGTTTGAATTTACTTTCAAATTATTTGCTGAAACTAAAGCTGGTATTCCTGAAAAAGGGATTCAAGCTATACCTAATCAGCTAGCTAACCAACTTAAACATACAAGGTTTCATTTTAATACTAAGGTTACTGATGTTAAAGATGGAGTGATAACCTTAAAAGATCACTCTCAAATAAAGGCAGATTTTATTATTATAGCCACAGAACCTTCAAATTTAATCTCAAATTTAAAAAACCAATCTCAAAATTGGAAAAGTGTCGATAATCTGTATTTTGAGGTGAAAAATAGAGTCATTAATTTGCCTATGATTGGCCTAATTGCAGAAGAAAATACTTTAGTAAATAATTTCCATTATTCAAGTTTGGCTTCAGCACAAAAGCAAGTTCTATCTGTAAGCGTTGTTAAAGATCACAACTTGAGTGATAAGGAACTATCAGAAAAAGTACAGAAAGAATTACTTGATATATGTAATATTAGATCACATAAGTTGCTCAAGCACTATAAAATTCCAAAAGCATTACCAGATTTAAAACATATTAATTACCATATACCACATACAGAAACCAAATTAAAAGATCAAATATTTTTAGCTGGTGATGTATTGTCAAATGGATCTTTAAACGCTGCAATGTTAAATGGCGAATCTGCTGCGAAAGCTGTTTTAGAGCAAATTAATGGTATTACTTTAGATGTTGGTTAAGGTCATCTAACTTAAAGACGAACAAGTTAGAAAAAGAAAAATTAATAAAAAATTTTATTTTTTCTTTTTTATTTATTTAATTCATATATATTTGTAAAGAATCATCGTAGAATAATAAATGTATTATCTATTTGGGGTATTTGGTAATATTTATCTACGATGATTTTTTTTGTCTAAAACTGAAATTATAATATATATTATGTAAAATAGATCTTTGAATTTGATATAACTTAAGATTACCTAAGCTTCCTTATACTATTAAAGAAATCATGATTTTATTTAGTATTTTTGTTCAAAACTATGTTTATGTCTGATGACATTATTAAAGCACTGAAACAAAAATATACCGACTTAGGTGAAAATCCTACAAATTATCTTAAGGGTTTACTCCACGCAAAACCTATTACTTATTGGGATTATGTTGAAGTTGACACTTTACTTTCACTCCAAAAACCTCGAACTAATTATAAAGACGAAACGGTTTTTATCATTTATCACCAGGTCACTGAATTGGTTTTAAAATTGATGACCCACGAAATAAAGCAAATTGTTTTTGAAGACGACTTGAACGAGCCTATTTTTAAAGACAAACTCAAACGACTTATTCGTTACACTGATATGCTCATTACCTCTTTTGATGTCATGAAAGATGGCATGAGCTATGACGATTATAATGAATTTAGAATGACATTAACTCCTGCAAGTGGATTTCAAAGCGCGCAATTTAGATTTTTGGAAATTTATTGTACACCATTAATTAATCTTGTACACCAAAACAAGCAAAGCTTACTACCCGATTCGCCAAGTATTGATGATATATTTGAACATATATATTGGCGTTCAGCAGGTTATAATCCAGAAGATGGCTCTAAAACATTGACTTTAAGTTTGTTTGAAGACAAATATCTTGATCAGCTAAAAGAACTTGCTACCGAAATGCAAGGTCAAACTCTTGCTGAACGTTTTAACAATATTGATAATCCTTCAGAACAACTCATTAAATTAATGAAAACTTTTGACCACGCTTATAATGTAAAATGGCCTTTAGTTCATTTAAAAACTGCTCAACATTATTTGGACAAAAAAGGTGAAAATAAGCAAGCCACCGGAGGTTCAGAATGGAAAAAGTACCTTCACCCTAAACATCAAGGGCGACAGTTTTTTCCTGAACTATGGAAAGATGACTCTTTTTTAGAATTTAATGAAGTGGTATAAAATTTGATTTACTATTTTAAATGAAATATTTTCTGACATATCTGTTCATCTTAATGCTAGTTAAACTTTCTTTTGCACAAGAGTTTAGCTTACCTCCATTGGATGCTAATGAGTTGTCACCCAAAATACAATCTCCACTTTATCAAGATTTTACTATAAACGAGTTTGATTTGTTAGTTAAAAATGTCAATGTATTTGCTTCGCCAAATGCAGAAAACACATTTGATTTTATAAAAGCTTCTGCTTCTAAAACTAATCAACTTTCCTATCAAAACTTTAATGATGCTGTTGAACGCCAAATGGCTCAATTTTCAAATTTTGAAGTAGAAATTGACAACTCAAAATCTTCAATTTTTATGGATTACAATGATCAACCGATTTATTCTGGTTCATTTAGGGTTAAAAATTCTGTTTACCAACGTGCTGACAAATTAACAGGTACACCAAGACGTAATCCATTCCTCTACTCACCTAGTTTATCAAATCGACGTGGACTGATTTGGTATTAGGTAAATTCTTTTTTGTTAAAACTTATCAAATTCATTATTACTATAAAGTCGACTTTGTATATTTAGAATTATGAAATGGATTAATATTTTAAATGTATTAGGTCTTATTATTGCTATCATAGGGCTTATTACAGGATACTATTTTTTTCTTTTTCTCGCTTTACCTTTAAGCTTTAATTTATTTAATAAAAAATCTAACAGTCATGAATAATACTACGCTTTCTCAAAAAATTAATGAACTCAAAAACAAAGGTTACACGCTTGACTTTAATATGGAGTCTGATAGAATATCTGAAAATCAAGATAGAACATTTTATAGACCTGACGAGTTTAACGTTGATGAATGTCATAGGTTTGAAGGTATGTCTAATCCTGCTGATAACTCAATTTTATATGCTATCACGACTTCTGACGGAAAAAAAGGCGTTTTAGTAGATGGCTACGGGGTTTCAGGCGGACAAATTTCAAACCAATTACAACAAAAACTCAATCGATAAAAGACGTTAAACTTATGCTAAGTCTAAGGCAATTAGAGCTTATAAACATTTAACTATTGTATATTTGTATTATAAAATAAAAATCAATAAATAAAAACTATGAGTTATTTAAATTTAGACAAAGACAAAACTTCAAACACTGTTGACCAACTCAACATTTTATTAGCTGATTATCATTTATATTATCAAAAGTTAAGAAATTTCCACTGGAATGTGATTGGTACTAATTTCTTCGATTTGCATGAAAAATTTGAAGAAATGTATGATGATGCAAAACTAAAAGTTGACGAAATTGCAGAGCGCATCTTAACATTGAGACACTCGCCTAAAAGCAACTTATCTGATTATCTCAAGATAACTAACATAAAAGAATCTAAGGCTGATTTAGACGATGCTAAAATGGTAGATACTTTACTTGAAGATCACGGTACTATTATTTCTCAAATGCGTAAAGTAGTTAGCGTTGCAGATGAAGCTGGTGATGAAGGTACTATTGATTTAATAGGTGCTTATATTAGAGAACTTGAAAAAACAAGTTGGATGCTTGACGTATGGACCAAAAAATTGCGTTAATTTGCAATTAAAATTCTCATGATTTATTTTCAAGATACATCTGATATATTAAACGAAACTGAAAACACTTGGAATAAATTAAGCGATAAAATTAATGATTGGGTAGACTCTGCAATATTGAGCTTACCCAATTTTTTATTGGCTGTGGTTGTATTTGTTTTCTTTATAGTTTTAGCAAATTTAACTGCTAAACTTCTTAACCGTATAATACTTCGTACTTCTGCGCAACATTCGGTAAGGGTTATAACCATTAGAATTTACAAAGCTATAATAATACTTGTTGGTTTTTTTATAGCCTTAGGTATATTAAATTTAAGTTCGGTATTAACAGCGGTTTTAGGAGCTGCCGGTGTAGCTGGTTTAGCTGTAGGTTTAGCTCTTCAAGGCACTTTAAATAATACGTTTTCAGGCGTTATTCTTAGTTTTATTCCAAAAATACAGATTGGTGACTGGGTAGAGACTAATGGGTTTGAAGGTTTTGTAACAGATATTAACCTGAGAAGTTTAACATTAAAAACTGCAGATCAAAATTTGGTGTCAATTCCTAACTCAAAGATTGTTGAAAATCCTTTTAAAAATTTAAGTGCAGACGACAGGAGCATTGCTATTGTTGAATGTGGTGTAGGTTACGAAAGTGATTTAGAGTTAGTTGAGAAAATTACTGTCAAAGCTATTCTAAACGCTTTACCTCAACTCCCTGGAGAAAAAGTAGAATTTTTTTACACAGAATTCGGAAATAGTTCTATAAATTATCAAGTCAGATTTTGGATAAAAGAACGCAATGCAAAAGATGAATTTATAGCTAAGCATAAAGCTATTTTAGCCATTAAGAAAGCTTATAACGAAAATAACATCAATATCCCATTCCCAATACGAACATTAGATTTCGGTAAAAATAAATTCCGTTCTGAAACTTTAGAAATTAAAAACCACAATACTAACTAAGCTTTGACAAGCATTGATTCATAAAGTGCTTCATAAGATTTGATAATATTTTTAATATCAAATTCGTTGGCTCGTGACTTAGCAGCATCTTTAAAACTTTGATGGGTTTCACGATTTTGTAAAATTTTCAAAGCATTTTCAGCCATTTCCTCTATATTACCTACATCGCTTAAATAGCCTGATTGACCCTGAATATTAACTTCTGGTAAACCTCCTGTATTAGTTGAAATTACAGGAACGCCATGAGCCATAGCTTCAAGGGCAGCGAGACCAAAGCTTTCTTTTTCTGAAGGCAACAAAAATAAGTCGGAAAAACATAGTATTTTTTCAATATCATTACTTTTCCCCATAAAAATCACACGATCTCTAACGCCTAAATCAATGGCAATATTTACGGCTTTATCACGCTCCGGACCGTCACCTATAATGATGAGCTTAGCTTTTTGGTGTTCTAATACTTTAGCAAATATTTTTACGACATCATCTATGCGCTTTACAGGTCTCAGGTTACTGACATGTGTAATAATCATCTCATCTTCATCGGCCATAGTGTGTCTTTGACAATCTTCAACATCATCATTAAGATTGTCTATATCTATAAAGTTTGGAACAACGTGAATATCATTTTTAATATCAAATATCCGTAAAGTATCGTCTTTTAAACTCTTTGAAACAGAAGTCACACAATCACTTTTATTAATACTAAAATTGACTGCGCCTTTATAAAAATTATGGCTACCAACTAAAGTTATGTCGGTACCATGAAGCGTTGTCATCATAGGGATTTCATAACCATCTTCTTTCAGCATTTGTTTGGCCATATAACCAGCATATGCATGAGGAATAGCGTAATGCACGTGTAAAATATCTATATTATATTTTTTTATGGTATCAACCAATTTTGTTGACAAAGCCAATTCATAGGGTTGATAATGAAATAAGGGATATTCAGGTACTGAAACTTCATGAAAGTGAATATTAGCAGATAAATACTCTAGTCTAACAGGCTGTTTGTAGGTGATAAAATGGACTTCATGTCCTCTGTTAGACAAGCCTATGCCTAATTCAGTTGCCACTACTCCACTTCCACCGAAAGTTGGGTAGCAAACGATTGCTATTTTCATTTATAAAATTTTGCACTAAGATAATTCTAATTCTAAGGTTTCAGTCTTAAGAAATTCCAAAATTATAGTTTGCTTATGTATTCGTAAATGATTTTTTGTATTTCAGTTCTGACGTTTTCAGTAATTAATTTTTTGTTACTCATATCGGGATGAATTCTATTGGAAAGAAAAACGTAAACAATATTTTCTTCAGGATCAGCCCAAGCATAGGTGCCAGTAAATCCACTATGGCCAAAGCTCGTCATTGAAAGGCAACCGCATGTTGGTCCAATTTCATCGAGTTGAGGCTTATCAAAACCAACGCCTCTTCTGACATCATCTTCACAGAAATAACAGGTATTAAACTTATCAATTGTAGTAGCCTGTAAAAGTTGAGCATCACCATAACGCCCACCATTGATATACATCTGCATAAATTTAGCTACAGCATTAGCATTGGCAAACAATCCGGCATGACCACCAATACCGCCTAAAAGTGCTGCACCTTGATCATGAACATATCCTTTAAGCAGTTGGTTTCTCCACATGGTATCGTTTTCAGTTGGTATAATATGCTCTAAATTAAAATATTTTAATGGTAAATAACGCATTCTGTTTATCCCCATTTTACTATAAAACTGTTCTTCTATTGTAGATTTTAAACTTTCATCATTGTAATTTTCTATAATTCTTTGAAGTAAATAAAATGGTAAATCACTGTATTTGTATTCTAATTTAGTGCGCAATTCACTTTCAAATATTTTTGTATAGATGCTATCGCGATAATCGTTTCTTACATAAAAGTTTTCAGCGACTTGAGTGGAATACTCTAAATCGGGTTTATTTTTAAAATAAGTTTCAGGTTGCTCCAAAGTTTCTAAATAAAAGGGTATCCACGATTGAAGTTTCGCATAATGTGAAAGCATATGCTTAAAATCGATTTCAGCTTTATTGGTATTAAACAATTCTGGGATATGCTCGTATAAATTATCGTTGATATCAACTTTTTTGTCTTCTTCTAAACGCATAAACAGTGGTAAAGTTGATAAAATTTTAGTTAAAGAAGCTAAATCATATACATCCTTATCTTTGACTTTAACTTTGTTTTGATAGGTATGATAGCCAAAGTTTTTTTGATAGATGCTAACGCCATTTTTAGCTATCAGGATTTGAGCACCAGGCGTCATTTTGTTATCAATGGCATAGCGAGCAATAGAATCAATTTTAGCTTCAAAATTAGGGTTCATGCCTTGATTTTCTGCAAAACCGTAAGCGAGTCTTTTAACTGAATTAAAACGATAACCAGAACCTTCAGGATAAATCTTGCTTATGCTTACAGGTAATTTTCCTTGAGCAGGTCTTGCGCCAAATAATATCTGAGCTGCAGCAGATTGTGCCAAATCAGAATTTTGATAAGCTTGAACGACGGACTTAATATTAACGCTACTTTTTATATCGCTTAAGGCATAAGGACTGGAGAAGTTGACTAATATGACAGGTATTTTTAGGCTAATTTCGTGTAAAGCCACAAGCTCTTTCTCTGTAAATTTAAATGATTTCCAAGGAGAGGCATTTGAGGTATGATGCCCTATAATTAACTTATCATAAGTCTTTAGCTTTTGGATCTTTTCACTTAAAAGTAAATCTGAATCAATAGTATCTACTTGATCGTAGCGATTTAAAACCTCCAGAAAATATTCATTTTGAGCTTCACCCATTTTAAGATAAGCAACGCGCTCTGTGTCTAAATTTTTAAAGGGCAAAATATCGGCATTGTTTTTTACAACGGTGATGGCGTTGGCAACCGCCTTCATGTAAACGGCGTCATTATTTTTTGTGTTTAAATTTTTGACTAAGTTTTGAGTGTCAATCGGTTGATACTTTGATAAGCCCGCTTTATACTTGGCATAGAGTATTTTTTTTACGGAGTAGGCTAAACGCGCTTCTGTTATTTGTTCTTTTTTATATGCTTTTTTTATTTTTTTAATTGCTAAGGGTACATCTTCAGAAATTAAAAGAATATCGTTGCCCGCTATAAAGGCTTGTAAATCAATTTCGCCAGGTTCATCAAAATTAGCAACACCTTTCATGTTTAAGGCATCTGTAAAAATTAAACCCTCAAACCCTAATTTCTCCTTGATTAATCCTGTGACTACATTTTTAGAAAGCGAAGTCGGTAAATTGCTTTGTGGTTCTAATGCTGGAACATTTAAGTGAGCTACCATCATACTACTTAAATTGCTGTTGACCAAATGTTTAAAAGGAAACAACTCTACGCTGTCTAAACGTTGTTTTGAAAATTGAATAGACGGTAATGTTTTATGGGAATCTTTATCGGTATCACCGTGACCTGGGAAGTGTTTTGCACTGGATAAAATACCTACTTCATCAAAAGCCTCAACAAATAGTTTTGCTTTTTCGGTGACATTATATTTGTTTTCTCCAAAAGAACGGTTTCCAATAATTGGATTTTTAGGATTGGTATTAATATCTACAACAGGCGCAAAATTAATATGGACTCCCATTCGTTTGTTATGCTTGGCAATTTGTAGAGCAACCTCTTTGACTGTGCTTTTATCTTTTATCGCCCCTAAAGTCATATTCCAAGGAAAAGCATAAGTCGAGTCTAAGCGCATAGCTAAGCCCCATTCAGCGTCCATAGCAATCATTAAAGGAGTATCGCTCAGCTCTTGGTATTTGTTGGTTAAGTGAGCTTGTTGTAAGGGTCCACCTTTAGAAAAAATGATACCTCCAATATGATATTTTTTAATGAGTTTTTCAATATCAACTCGTGGGTTTTTAGAAAATACATCAACCATGAAGAGTTGACCAATTTTTTCATCAAGATTCATGGCATTATATAAACTATCTACCCATTGTTTTTGAACTAAACTATCTTGAGTTTGTAAAGGTTTATATGAATAGGTTTGAGAAAATAACGTGAAGCAAAAAAAAACTAAAGCTAAGCTGTAAAAGTATTTCATTTAGATCTGTGTTTTTAAAGAAATCTGGCGTGCCAACTGTCTTTTAAAGGAACTTCCCAATAGTCTTCAAGTTCCTGTTTGGTTTCAACCAAATTATTAAACACAATGGTATTAGCATTTACGGCTCTTTGCTTAACCATCTTTTTAAAATCTAAAAGCGGCTTAAAAGCTATATGTTGACCATGTTTATATGATACATTCATTTTATCTAACAAATCTACATTGTATTCTTGCTCTAGACCTTGAATAAATCTTACCAAAGTGTCTATGGAACAACCCGAAGCAGAAGATTGGCTTTCGTCTACGCTAATCACGATAAAACGCTTATACTTTATAAGATAAGATGTTTTGAGCTCTTGTCCATGAGCAACCCAAGCTTCTAAAAAAGTTTCAATATCTTTTGAAATCTTTTCTATTTCTTCATTGTTAAAGCTTCTGTTACATTGATATATCCAAATCCGAGAAGAGTTTGAAAGTTCATTAAAATCTATTAGCATAAGTTTAATTGAATAAATAAGAAGCAAATATAATGAACATGCTTGGTTGAAAATGATAATAATATTTTAAAAATTAAAAAACTAAAAAATATCTCTACAATCGTTTTTTAAAGTCACTTGAATTCTATCAATTTCTTTAGCGCCTGGAGGTAAAACTGCACTTGACAAGCCTTCGTATTCACCTGTTTTTTTCCAATCGGCTATAGTATTACTAAAAAAATCTGAAGCTAATGAATCAGTTTCATAAACCACTAAATCAAATGTTTCGCCTTTGTCACCGCCAAATCTTGTAACGACTTGCCATTTGCCATTTTCTTTGTAAGAGGTGTTTGTGTAATCAGACTGCGGATAGTATTTTTTATCAGACGGCCTTAATAGCACCCAAATATCTTTATTATGATCTTTAGGATATACACCCATACTAAGTATTCTACAATTTACTGTATCTCCTTCAACCGGAGATATCACCTGAACATTTTTTATTGGATACTCAATTTTAGTTTTATTTCCAACATCAAATGTTTCTATATCGGCTATTGGTCTTAATGCGCCATAACTAAAACCACCGTAAAACAGTAGCACTATTCCCATAGTGCCAAGTATAATCCTAAGTGCTGATTTTTTCTTGTAAAAAATAGCTATCGACAAAAAGGCTAAACCTAGTATTACAGAAATAATTACACTTGTGAGCATGCTAACAATGAATTTACTATAAATTTAAGAAAAAAAATTTAATTAGAGAATTGTTCAAGAAAACAAACCAATTTTAAACCATTAAACCTAATAAACCTTATAAATCGACTGCGTCGGAGAGCATTTCTACAACATCGTATACTTTTATGCTGTCTTGTTTGTCTTTATTTTTAACGCCATCGGTCATCATGGTATTACAAAATGGACAACCTGCAGCAATAGCTTCGGGCTGAGTTTCTAAAGCTTCTTCAGTTCGGTGAATATTAACCTCTTTATTACCAGGCTCAGCATCTTTAAACATTTGTGCTCCACCTGCACCACAACACAAGCCTCTGCTTTTACAGCTTTTCATTTCAACGAGTTCAACATCAAGTTTGCGTAAAAGTTCGCGTGGCGCTTCGTATTCTCCATTAGCTCGCCCTAAATAGCATGGATCGTGGTAAGTGATACGCTTACCTTTAAATTCACCACCTTCAATTTTTAGTTTACCTTCATCGAGAAGTTGTTTTAAGAATTGTGTGTGATGAACAACATCATAATTACCTCCTAAAGCGGGATATTCATTTTTAATGGTATTAAAGCAGTGCGGGCATGTTGTCACTATTTTTTTGACATCGTATCCGTTTAAAACTTCAATATTTGTTGCTGCTTGCATTTGAAACAAAAACTCATTACCAGCACGTTTAGCAGGGTCGCCTGTACAGCTCTCTTCAGTTCCGAGAACTGCAAAATCTATATTTATTTTGTTGAGTATTTTTACAAAAGCTTTTGTGATTTTTTTAGCTCTATCATCAAAACTTCCAGCACAACCCACCCAAAACAAAACTTCGGGTTGTTTGCCTTCTGCCATAAGGCCTGCCATTGTTGGTACTTTTAAATTTTCACTCATATCCATTAATCTTTAAAGACTTGTATGTTGACATTTTTCATTACTAAATCTGTAAACTTTCCTTTGTAACGCGTGGCTTTGACTAAGTGGTTGTCAATCCAGTGGTAATTTCCTCCGCGAGGTTTACCCATCAATAAGCTGTGATATTTAAACCCGTGTTTTTGTAGCCATTGTTCAGTGACTTCTCTATGATCTTCTGTTCTTGAGGTGAAGAAGCAGATGCGATGACCACCATCATACCATTTGTTTAATGTTTTAAGCGCGTCGGGAAAAGGCTCACAGGTTGCCATTCGCTCAGGTTCTTCATTAGGCACATCTTCAGTTATGGTTCCATCAATATCAATTAAATAATTTTTGATATGGTCGGGTAACATTGGACTTATATGCTTATCTCCATCTAAAGTTTCTTGTAAAAATTTGTCGTTCTTAGTTTTTTCAGACATAAGAAAATAATTTTTGGTTAGTTTTCTTGAACCCAATTTAATCGGTCTTGTTGGTTATACGGCCAAGGAGCGGCATTGTTTTCTATATTGGTCATAGCGTTATTTAATTCCACTGGAGCAGCACTTTCCTCCATCACTAAATATTGTCTCATATCCATGATGATAGATAGCGGATCAATTCCAACAGGACAAGCTTCAACACATGCATTGCAAGTTGTACAAGCCCATAATTCTTCTCGACTAATATAATCGTCTAAAAGTTGTTTGTCATCGGGTTTAAATTCGCCGTTTTTATTAATGTTCTCCCCTATTTCTTCCAGTCGATCTCGGGTATCCATCATTATTTTTCGTGGCGATAATTTTTTTCCTGTTTGATTAGCTGGACACTCAGATGTACATCGACCACATTCAGTACATGTGTAAGCACTCAAAAGCTGAAACCAATTTAAATCCGTAGCATCACTTGCTCCAAATTTTTCTGGCATATCCTCTTCTCCTTCTTCTGGAGCGGCATAAGGGTCAGCTTCGGGGTCCATCATCATTTTAACTTCATTGGCTACAGTTTCGTTATGACTAAACTGGCCTTGAGGATTCAATCTAGAATAGTAAACATTTGGAAACGCCAATAAAATATGTAAATGTTTAGAGTAGTATAAATAATTGAGAAAGAAAAAGATACCGAGAATATGTAGCCACCATGCCGAACGTTCGATTACGATAAGTGTTGCATTTGAAAGGCCATCAAACATGGGCAATAAAAACTGACTTATAGGAAAAGTACCGGCTTGGTTATAATGTGCAGCATTATTTAATTGCAATTGATAATCTGTGGCATTCATGGTTAAAAACAAAACCATTAAAACCACTTCAAAGTACAGTATATTATTGGCATCATTCTTAGGCCATGAGGTCATTTCTTTAGACCAAAAGCGTTTAATTTTTGAAATATTACGTCGTGTCCAAAATAAAATCACACTTATTAAAACAAGAAGAGCTAAAATCTCAAAACTTCCAATTAAAACATCATAAACTGGGCCTAAAAATGAAAAGATACGATGCGTTCCTAAAACACCATCAATAATAATTTCTAAAACTTCAATATTGATTATCACAAATCCTACATACACCAAAACGTGTAAAAACCCTGCAATAGGTCGAGTGACCATTTTAGATTGGCCGAGTGCAACCCTTAGCATTTTCTTCAATCTTTTAGGCCTTTGGTCGCTCTTATCTGTATTTTTACCTAAAAGTATGTTTCTTCTTAATCTCTTGACATTACGAGTAAAAAACCAAATAGAAAACCCTAAAGCTATGATAAAAAGTATTTGCGGTAAATAAGCCATCATTATTGATCTCGATTTTCAGGTTCTACATATTCTTTGTTCTTTTTGCCAAAGACTGAAAAATGCATATATCGTTTAGGGTTGAGTTTGATGTCTTGAAGTAATTCTTCAAGCTGTTTTGATGCCTTTTCAAGATTGACATAAAGTTTATCGTCGTTCATGAGCTTGCCTAAACTTCCATCGCCTTCATTAATTTTTTGCGTAATATTATTTATGCTAGCAATTGTTGTATTAATATTGTTTACCATTTTACCGAGTTCTACTTTTGATAAGGTGTCAGAAAATTGCTTTAATTTTTCGGACGTATCGGCAGCATTTCGAATGGTTTTTTGAATACCCTCAAGATTTTCAGTCAAGACAAAATCTACATTTTCAGCAGTTGAATTTAGGTGTTTAACTGTTTTATTAAAGTCGTTAATGGATTTTTTAATAGATTCTCTTGTCCCTATGTCTAAAACATAGTTAACAGAACGCACTAAAGTATCTACACTTGATACAACGCTTTCCACTTTGGTTTGAAGTGGCGCCAACTGGTTGTTTACTAATTCTAATAAACCGGCTTCTATTTCGCCTTGAAGCGTATCGCCGGATATAGCTTGTGTTTGATTTTTAAAATCAGGGACTATTGCTATAGATTTACCGCCAATTAAGTCACCACCGTATATTTCGGCAATACTTGTTTTTGAAAAAGGAAAATTATTTTTAATATTCATCGTGACCACCAATTTAGCATCCTTTCTAATTTTAATGTTAGTCACAGAGCCTATTTGAAGACCATTAATAGTTACTCCAGAAGATGGGCTCAAGCCTTCAACTTGGTCATATACAGCATAAAACGTTCTTGAGTCTTCTAGTAGGTTTTTTCCTTTTAAAAAATTGTAACCAAATATAAGTAAAGCTATAGCTACAATAGCCATCAGACCGACTCTTAATTCTTTAGAAATTTTCACAGGCAATTAATTTAATTAGGGTAAAAATAATTATTTGATTTGGGTTTTAAGGGCTTGTTCAATACTAATTTTCTGCTCCCCTAAATATGCGGTGATAAATGCGCCTTTATAGCCTTTATTTTTTGCTTCTAACAGCTTGTTTTGTATATACTTATGAGAGTGTGATTGCGCGTATCTGTATTTGTATAAATCACCTTCTTTAACTCTGTAAATAGGCTCTAAACCTCTAAAATTTTCTGGATTCTCTTTAATTTTTCTTTTGGCAGCAGCTATTTGAACATAAAAAGTAGCTTTATAGACGTCATTTGTATCTTGGTTTTTTTGAATTCCAGATGATGTTATTAATTCATCTTCGCTCTCAATATGAAGCGCATTTTTATAATTAATTATGGCTTGACTGATCTGTTCGGCCAAATGCAACTGACCTTTTTCTGATTTTAAAAAATTGTTTTCGTTTTTATTTGATAAAAAGCCTAATTCTATCAACACACTAGGCATGTAGGTTTCTCTTAAAACTAAAAATCCTGCTTGCTTTACTCCTCGATTTTTTCGTTTTAACCGTTGCGTAAAGTTTTTTTGAATATAGTCTGCAAACAAAATACTTTGGTCTAGATATTCTTCTTGCATTAAGCTAAATCCAATGTACGATTCTGGTGATTTAGGATCGAACCCCCCATATTTTTCTTCGTAGTTTTCCTCTAACTCTATGACTTGATTTTCTTTCATAGCGACTTCCAGATTGTCTTGATTTCGGTGAAGCCCCAAAACAAAAGTCTCACTACCATAGGGTGAACTACTGCTAACACCGTTACAGTGAATAGAAATAAACAAATCTGCCTTAGCTTTATTACCAATTTCTGCCCTTTCGTTTAAGCCAATAAACACATCTTTTTTACGGGTGTAAATCAGCTTTATATCCTTCTGGGTTTTTAGTTTTTTGCCCACTTTTAGTGCGACATCTAGTACGACGTCTTTCTCGTTAATTCCGTAACCGTGAGTTCCTGTATCTTTACCACCATGTCCAGCATCAATAACAACTTTAAAGTCTCCTTGAGACTGGCTATGTACATTAAAACTATTAAAAACACTTAAAATAACAATAAAGCTATAAAGCTTAAGTTTTCTGTTTAATAGACTTTGAAGCTTTAATTTTAATTTTTGTAACCTATTCATTTAATAATATGTAATTTTGACGGTTTTTATAACTATGTCTTAAAAACAAAAATACGACTATAAATCTTGCAGGCAAGAATACTACATATACTTTTATGCATTTGTATTGGCTTAAGCTTCAATATTCATGCCCAGATTGATAAAAACCCCTTACCATCAACACCTGATAGCCTTCTAAAGAAGGGTGTTATTCAAAAAGACACTTTAAGTTTTGGATCTGATGATATTATTAAGCTAAAGCCTGTTACGGTTAAAGATAGCGTCAAAACAGATACTGTAAACAAGGCGGCGCTTACTGACATTGTAAAAAAAGAAGCTGCAGGATATCAACGTATGTCAAGGGTAGAAAACAAAATGTATCTTTATGACAAAGCTAAAATAGTATATGGTGATATTGAACTGACAGCTGGGATTATAATTTTAAACAATAATAACGACAATGTCTTTGCTGCTGGAATTAAAGACTCTACAGGTTATACGCAGCGACCAGTATTTAAGCAAGGGAGTAATGTAGTCGAGCCAGATAGTATATTTTTTAATTACAAAACCAAAAAAGCTCTAATCTATAATTCAAGAACTAAAGATGGTGAACTTAACATCATAGCCGAAGCGTCAAAACGGGTCAACGATTCGGTTTACTATATGCGTAATGCTAAGTTTACTACCTCTGAAGATGTGGATAATCCTGAATATTATTTTTTAGCTCGTAAAATAAAATTTGTCCCTGACAAAAAGGTGGTTACAGGCTTGGTCAATATGTATATAGCAGATGTTCCTACTCCTTTGGGCTTGCCGTATGGTTTTTTTCCCTTAGCAGATAAACAATCCTCTGGTTTTATTATACCGTCCTTTGCTGATAATAGAAATCGTGGGTTTGGTCTTCAAAATGGTGGATACTATTTTGCCATTAACGATTATGTTGATTTAAAAGTACTTGGTGATATTTATTCTAATGGAAGTTATGGACTTCGTTTTGATTCAAATTATGCCTTGAGGTACAAGTTTGGTGGTCGAGTTAGTTTAAGGTTTGAAAAATTGTTTATTGAAGAACGAGGTTTTCCTAATTTTTCTGAACAACAAATTTTTAATTTTAGGTGGAATCATAATCAAGATCAAAAAGCTAATCCGAGTTCTAGGTTTTCAGCTTCAGTAAATGTAGGTTCAAGTCAGTTTTTTAGACAATCTATTAATCAAGTGAATACTGGTAATTTCTTAAACAATTCATTTAACTCATCAATTTCTTATTCTAAAACATTTGAAGGTGAGCCAGGTATGAATTTAAATATTTCTGCAACACACAGCCAAAATACTAATACCGAGCAGATTAATATGACATTACCAACTTTACAGTTTAGTATCAACCGTGTTTATCCATTCGAACCTGAATTTAGAGCCAAAAAAGGGGCTATTGAAAATATAAACCTTCAATATAATTTGAGAGGAGAAAACCGCATACAGACTACCGACTCATTATTCTTTAAACCTCAAATGTTTGAAGATATGAATGCTGGACTTCAACATAGCATTCCTGTAACTACCAACTTTAAAGTTTTTGATCATTTTAGTGTATCAACTAGTGTAAATTATCAAGAAACTTGGGTATTTAAAACCTTTGATCCCTTTTTTGATGAAGAAACACAAACTATACAGCGTGACACTATTAACGGCTTTGATTCTTACCGAACATATAATGCCTCTGCAAGTGTAGGGACAACAGTTTATGGTATGTTTAAATTTGGAGACAATAAAAAAATTAAAGCCATTCGTCACGTCATGCGGCCGAATGTCTCCTACTCTATTAACCCTGGTTTTGATGAGTTTTTTGAACAGATTAACATTCCAGGTGTTGGTACAGCTCCAGATAGAGTTAGAGAAGTTTCAAGGTTTGATGGGACATTGTTTGGGTCGCCAAACCCTAACTTTTCCAGTAGCATGTCTTTTGGTTTAACCAACGATTTTGAAGCTAAAGTCAGGAAAAAAGATACCACTTTAACTGGTGATGAAGCTTATAAAAAGGTAAAACTCTTGAGTAATCTTGGTTTTAATACGAGTTACAACTTTGCTGCTGATTCATTAAAACTGAGTCCTATTAGTGTTAGGGGAAATATTCCTTTATTTGAAGAAAAAGTCAACATTAACATTAATGGCGCATTAGATGTTTACGCTTTAGATAGTAATAATAGACGTATCAATACTTTAAATATAAACAACGGCGGAAGTTTGTTTAGACTGACACGCGCTAACGTGAGTTTTGGTTATAGATTATCTGATAAAGACTTTACTAAAGGGGAAGATGATGATGATGAAGAGGAAGAAGAAAATTTAGATGATGAAACTTTTTTAAATGGTGGTCGACCTGACGACTTATTTGGAAGTGGTGACCCCTTAAACAACCGCCTTAACCCTAAGGATAAAAAAGACGAACCCAAAACAGACGATAACGAATTTTATAATTATAAGCCTCCCTGGTCACTTAACCTTCAATATGCTATGACTTACAATAATTCAGCAAGACAAAACGAAATCTCAAGTCACTCTATTATGTTTTCTGGAGATATTGAATTGTCTCCAAGATGGTCAATTGGAGCGTCTTCAGGATTTGATTTGGTCGATCCAGGATTTACTTTTACTCAATTAAGATTTAATCGAGACTTAAAAAGCTGGCAGTTCAGTTTTAACTGGCGCCCCATTGGTGACAACACCTCTTGGTTTTTCTTTATTGGTATAAAATCAGGTATCTTTAGAGATATCAAATACGATAAAAACAGAGAACCTGACCGTACTCTAAATTAATATAATTGATAAACTATGACAAAGCAAATCATTAATTCTAATAACGCTCCAAAACCCATTGGACCTTATAATCAATCTGTTCAATTTGGGAATTTATTATTTACTTCTGGACAAATTGCTTTGGATTTGGATGGTAATTTAATTCAAGATTCTATAGAAATAGAAACGCATCAAGTCTTTAAAAATTTAAAAGCCATTTTAGAAAAAGCCAATTTAAATTTTGAACACGTTATTAAAGTCAGTATTTTTTTAAAAGATATGTCAGATTTTGATGTTGTCAATTCAATTTATAGTCAATATTTTAAATCTAACAGTGCACCAGCAAGAGAAACCGTTCAAGTAGCTAAGCTTCCTAAAGATGTCAATATAGAAATTAGCTTGATAGCGGGCAAAGACTAAAACCTATGAGTTTATCTTTTATCGATTGGTTAATTATTGGGTGCTTTTTTGCAATTAGCTTATTAATAGGAATTTATACCTTAAAGTTTAGCGGTAAAAGTGCTTCTAACTTCTTTTTATCCGGTAGAAATATGCCATGGTGGGTTTTAGGTGTATCTATGGTCGCCACAACCTTTGCAGCCGACACGCCTGGTTTGGTCGCTGGAATTGTCAGGAAAGATGGTGTAAGTGGCAACTGGGTTTGGTGGAGTTTTTTGCTTACAGGAATGCTTACCGTTTTCTTTTATGCCAAACTTTGGCGTAGAACTGGCATTACAACCGATTTAGAGTTTTACGAATTGCGCTATAGTGGCAAAAGTGCTTCGTTTTTAAGAGGTTTTAGAGCTTTATATCTCGGTGTTTTTTTCAATATCGTGATTATGGCAACGGTTTGTTTAGCTGCAATTAAGATTGGTCACGTGTTGTTTGGATTTTCTGCTACTACATCTTTAATTATAGCCTGTAGTGTCACCGCTTTTTATTCTATGTTAGGTGGCTTAAAAGGTGTACTCATCACCGATTTTATTCAATTTATTATTGCGATGACAGGTAGTATTTGGGCCAGTATTTACATTGTTAATCGACCTGAGATTGGCGGAATACAAAATTTAATGCAACACGTAGAGGTTCAAGACAAGCTCAGTATGTTCCCCGATTTTAATCAACCTGAAGTTTATATACCATTGCTTGTTATTCCATTAGCTGTGCAATGGTGGAGCGTTTGGTATCCAGGTGCTGAACCTGGTGGAGGCGGCTACATTGTTCAACGGATGCTGGCGGCTAAAAATGAAAAACATGCCACTTTAGCCACTTTGTTTTTTAATATTATGCACTACGCTATCAGACCTTGGCCGTGGATAATCATGGGCTTAGCTTCAATTGTGATTTATCCAAATTTGGTTGACCTTCAGCAAGCTTATCCTGACCTTAGCCCTGAATTTATTAAAAACGATTTGTCTTATGCCGCTATGCTTCAACTTTTACCCGCAGGTTTAATTGGTATTGTGATCACTTCTCTCATTGCCGCATTTATGAGCACTATCTCTACACACTTGAATTGGGGAAGTAGTTATATCGTTAATGATTTTTATGTGAGGTTTATCAAACCTGAGGCCACTTCCAAACAGCAAGTTTTGGTTGGTCGTTTTTCAATTTTAATCATGATGATATTATCGGCTTTATTGGCTTTTGTTTTAGAAGAAGCTAAAGACGCCTTTGACTTATTGCTACAAATTGGTGCTGGTACAGGTTTACTCTTCATTGTCAGGTGGTTTTGGTACCGTGTAAATCCGTATAGTGAAATTACTGCAATGTTGGTTTCATTTGTAATTGCTTTGGTGTTTTTTATCAATAAGAAAAATGATTATCTGTGGTTTGAAATTCAACAATACGAAGAACTCATATACGGAGTCATTATTACAAGTGTTGCTTGGGTAAGCGTAAGTTTAATCACACGACCAAGCAAAGAAGAAACCTTAGAGTCCTTTGACCGAAAAGCATTTAAAAATCTCTCAAAATTTCACAATTTTAGATATCAAATTATTTCATTTTTAGCAGCTACAATAGGCGTTTATGCTTTGTTATTTGGTATAGGTCAGGCTATTTTTGGCAACTTCACTTCTACTCTGTTTTCAGCATTAGTATGTGTAGTTTGTTCAATTGTAGTTTATAAATTTTGGAAGAAAATTTAAATTAGTTATTCCATATTTCCCAAGCCTTTTCAGCTTGAAATTTCAGCATATCATAGCCGTTACAAATCTTTGTCTTTTGCGCTTTGCCTTGGGCTAAAAATGTACTGACCTTAGGATTGTAAACCAAATCGTACAATAAGTGCTTTGAAGTTAAATATTGATAAGGAATATCTGGCGACTCTTCTATATTAGGGTATGTGCCAAGTGGTGTACAGTTAATGATAAGATGGTGAGAATTTATTGTTTTCTCATTGATATCAGCGTAGGTTATTTGGTTTGATTCGGGCTGTCTTGATACTAATTTATAGGCAATATCAAAAGATTTTAAAGCGTGGCAAATAGCTTTAGATGCACCGCCAGTACCTAATACTAAGGCTTTTTGGTGGTGTTTCTCCAACAAAGGAAACAACGACGTCATAAACCCGTAAACATCAGTATTATAGCCATATAATTTATTGTTAACAATTTTAATGGTGTTAACTGCACCAACAGCTTTAGCGGTTTTATCTAATTCATCTAAAAATTCAATTACACTTTCTTTGTAAGGTATAGTCACATTTAAACCTTTTAAATTTTTCTCTCGATTTAATACGGTTTTGATTTTTAAAATATTATCGATATCAAAATTCTCATAAACGGCATTGATATTTAAGTCTTTAAACTTTTGATTAAAGTAAGTTTTTGAAAAAGAGTAATCAATATGTTTTCCAATTAAACCGTATTTATGCATGGCGTTTTGTTTTGTTGCGTTTGTCGTACCAAACTAAAAATAATATAATAGAAACACCTATCAATATAAAAAAAATAGCCATATAAGTAGATGAGGTATCAAAGTCTGGCCAAAAGCGTCTATAATTTTTTATAATAGGTTGATTATTTGAATCATACAAAATTTCACCAGCATTATTTCTGTCAAGTATTTTTTCTTTCCACGGCCAAACTACGCCCAAACTTCCTGTGATAAATCCAATGATTGTGGCAAAAGTAATGTCTCTAAATCGCTTTAAAACATAACCTAATACGTGAGAAATACTTACTAAGCCTAAAATTGAACCCGCTGTAAACACCCCGAGAATTTTGAGTAAATGAAGACGTTGTGTATTGTCCGTAAAACTAAAATCCCATTGAACAATTTCAGCAATAGTATCGTAAAGAGCATTCACAGAATCGACTAAAAGTAGCACATAATTGCCCATCAAAATAAGCAAGAACGAGCCTGATAAACCCGGTAAAGTCATGCCAGAAACGCTGACAAATCCACACAACAGCACAAACCAAAGGTTGTCATTTTGTGTTGCAGGATCTAGGATGCTAATCAACAGACCACAGACAGCTCCTAAGGTCATGAATAATATTTGGGATTTAGATTTTAAATTAAAGTCTTTACTCAGGTAATAAATTGAACCTAAAATCATTCCAAAAAACGTCGCCCAAACGTAAATTTCAAATTTTAGTATGAGGTAGTCTAAAATTTTAGAAACGCTGAAATAGCTGATGATCATACCTAAAATCAGCAAACAGATAAATTTGTAGTTGATGTACTGAAGAAAACTTCTAAATCTTCCATTTACAATCAACAGCAAAGCTTTAGTATTAAACTTTTGCAAGGAATAAATAAACTCTTCGTAAAACCCAGCCACAAAAGCCACAACACCTCCAGAAACGCCAGGAACTTTATTGGCTGCGCCCATAGCAATTCCTTTTACAACCAGTAGTATTTTATCTGTAAAAGTTCGGGTAGCTTCCATACTTAAGCTTTCTTATTAGACCATTTTTCCAAAATAAGAATTAAAGCAAAACCTAAAATTGCTAAAAATATTGCAGAAATCAAATGTGGGTTGCCTTCAAAAGCATTAGGCCAAACCGATTTTTGACTTAAAATCACTTCTTTACCCCGGATAATTTCTGAGTCTATAATGTTTTTCCACGGCCAAATCTTATTTAATGACCCAATAATAAAACCTGTTAAAATGGCTAAAGTCAAATTTTCATAGCGTTGAAACAGCCATTTTAAAAGTCGAGAAAATGACAACAAACCTACAATAGCACCTAAACCAACTACAGCCACAGTTTTAATATCTAAATTACTGACTGCTTCTAAAATTTGTTTATACGCTCCGAGTAAAACTAAAATAAAAGCCCCTGAGATTCCGGGCAAAATCATAGCACAAATGGCTAAAGCTCCACAAAAAAACAAATACAACAAGCTTTGTGTTTCACCAGCTGGCGTCAAGGTGGTAATAAAGTAAGCAACAACAGAAGCTAAGATTAAGCCTATGATATAGCTTAATTTCCATTTGGGGATTTGCTTACCAATATACCATACACTGGCTAAAACTAATCCAAAGAAAAATGACCAAACCATCACTGGATGGGTTTCTAACAGATATTTCATCAATTTCATCAATGACAAAACACTAATCCCAATTCCGATAATTAATGACAACAAAAAAGCCCCGTTAAGCTGTTTCCACATGGCTAAAAATCCGTGTTGTTTCCAAGTTTTTAACAAGCTAAAATCAACATTACTAATGGTGGTGACTAATTCCTCGTAAATCCCTGTGATAAAAGCAATTGTTCCTCCAGAAACACCTGGCACAACATCAGCCGCGCCCATGGCCATTCCTTTAAATGAAACCAAAACGTAATCTTTAAACTTTCTATCGGTCATTGTTGGATTTAATATGAATTTCAGAAAAATCTTTGGTGATTTTGAAATTGGTTTTCGTGTCATCAAACTCCAATTCATCTAAACTTACTTTGACGTTATCTATTTCAATTTCAAAAATATCAAATGGCAAACCAATCAAATTAATTTTAAAATAATCGTATTCGGTGTTGTACTTTCCGAGTTTGTGCTGAGTGATAATAAAATCATCTTTCTTACCGGTCAATTTAAAGTTTCTATAGCTGTATCGACCTTTTTGGTAATCGTAGCCATCTTGAGCGTCTTCATAAACATGTGATATTTCTTCACCATGTTTAAAATACACATCAAGCTTTAATTCGGTAATTTCAAGTTCACCAACATATTGTTGAACAGGATACCTCGGTATGATAGCACCAGCTTTAACATACACAGGAAGGCTATCCATATCAGCATCAACCCACATCTCTTTACCACCACTAAAGCAGGTATTATCCCAGAAGTTGTACCACTCACCTCTTGGGAAATACATTCGTCGTCCTTTGGAATTTGGTTCTAAAATTGGGCAAACTAAAATTTTGTTTCCAAAGATAAATTCATCCGTTCTAAAATGCGTTTGCGGATCATTTTGATCAAAGTAAACTAAGGGTTTTACAATAGGAAGTCCTTCAGTAGAATATTGATAAAACGCTGTGTATAAATAAGGTAAAAGCGTATAACGAAGCTCTATGAATTTTCTGGTAATGTCAGTCACTTCATCATCAAACGTCCACGGTTCTTGATCGCCGTGATGACCACTGGAGTGCGTTCTGCAAAACGGATGAAATACACCAAGTTGTATCCATCTGACAAACAATTCGCTATTGGGCTGTTCAGCAAAACCACCAATATCTGAGCCTGTAAAGGCCATTCCTGATAAATTCATGCGTTGAACTTGCACATTAGCAATCCACAAGTGTTCCCAAGTGGCGACATTATCTCCTGTCCAAGATGTGCCATAACGTTGAGCGCCACTATAAGCTGAGCGTGTAATGACAAATGGTCTTTTAGGATAACCGTATTTTTTAACGCCTTCATATGTGGCTCGTGCCATTTGTGTACCGTAAACGTTGTGGGCTTTTCTATGGCTACAAGGATGTCCGTCGTAATCATGTCGGACATCATCAGGAAAAGTTTTATTAGGCACTTCCATCACAGCAGGTTCGTTCATGTCGTTCCAAACCCCTTTGACACCAATATCACCAATTAACTCCTTATATAAATCGGCCCACCAATCTCTGACCTCAGGTTTTGTGAAGTCGGGAAAACAACATTCGCCTGGCCAAACTTTACCAATCATATGTGGTCCATCAGCGCGTTTGCAGAAATAGTCTTTTTCTATACCTTGTTTATAGATTTCGTATTCATCGTCAATTTTAATACCTGGATCAATAATTACGATAGTTTTAAAACCATCATCTGCTAACTCTTTGACCATTTTTTTGGGGTCTGGAAAATATTCTTTATTCCAAGTAAAACATCTAAAACCTTCCATATAATCGATATCGAGATAAATCCCGTCGCAAGGAATTTTTAGTTCTCTGAATTTTTTGGCCACTTCTCTAAATCGACTTTCAGGATAGTAACTCCACTTACATTGGTGATAACCTAAAGCCCACAAAGGCGGCAATTCAGCTTGACCAGTTAAATTGGTGTAGTTGCTTACAACGTTTTCCATTTTTGGTCCATAAATGAAATAGTAATTCATCTCGCCACCTTGAGCCCAAAAACTTGTGATGTTATGGCGTTCGTGACAAAAATCAAAAAATGTTCTAAAAGAGTTATCGAAAAAAACACCATAGGCTTGTTGATGATGTAAACCAATATAAAACGGTACTGCTTTATAAATCGGGTCTTTGTCTTTAGCAAATGCATATTCATCTGTTGGCCAGTTTTGAACACGTTTACCTCTTAAGTTAGAATGCATTGGCTTGTCGCCCATACCATAAAAGGCTTCTTTTTCTTGCGTCCATTTACTCATTTTGACTACGTTTCCGCCTCTGTCGTAAAATTCCTCGTAGTGAAAGCCTAATTCATCTTCGTTAATGAGTTGACCTTTGATATCGTATATTTTCTTTTGAAGACTTTTCTTTTCTATTTTACAAACCAATTTTGAAGTGGTTATAATATAATTATCCACATCTTCAGAGACTTCAAGCTTGTTGTAACCTTTTATATTTTTATCAGAAATGGCATAAGAAAAATCGTCTTCTAATTGTCCTCTTGTACCATATCTAAATCTTAAAACACTGTCTCTTAAAACACTGAGTTCTAAAACAACATTGTTTTTGGTTTTGAAATATAATTTATCTACATTTTGTTTAAAAGAAATAACTTCATTAGGAAACTGATTTCCTAATTCACGCAACTCGGTGTTTGTAATCATAGTTTAAGTGATTGATTTTTTTTGCAAGGCAAATATAAGATTTGGTTTCTTTAAATGGCTTTAAAAATTAAAAATCCTAAGGGTGGTAAATCGAGTTTGACAGATGTGCTTTTAGCGTGATGTTCTACCTGTTCAACTTTAGGTTTGTTGTTTTTATAATGGTTGGTTCCACCGTAAATTTTATCGTCAGAGTTCAGTAAAAGCCTTAAAGACTTAACACCTTCAATACCAATGCGATAATTTTCACGTGGCACTGGTGTAAAATTACAAACAACAATGACTTTATGGTCATCTTTGTCTTTTCTAATATAAGATAAGACTGAATTTTCGGCATCATTGTAATCAATCCATTCAAAACCTTCAGGCATAAATTGTTGGTCGTGTAATGCAGATTCTGACCTATATAAAGAATTGAGATTTTTGATTAGTTCTAAAATCCCTTTATTGAGATTGTTTTCTAATAAATGCCAATCCAGGCTATTTTGAAAATTCCATTCGTCGTATTGACCAAATTCAGCTCCTTGAAAAATTAAATTGGCACCAGGATGAGTAAACATATAGCCAAATAACACTCTTAAATTGGCAAATTTTTGCCACTGATCCCCAGGCATTTTGTTAACTAAAGACTGCTTGCCATAAACGACTTCATCATGAGATAAAGGCAGCATAAAATTTTCAGTAAACGCATAATTCATACTAAAAGTGAGTTCGTTTTGGTGGTGTTTTCTATAAATCGGTTCTTTAGAAAAATATTCTAAAGTATCGTTCATCCAACCCATCATCCATTTCATACCAAAGCCAAGACCGCCGAGAAAAGTTGGTCGCGAAACTTGCGGATAGCTTGTAGATTCTTCGGCTATAGTCTGAACATCTGGATAATTTTTATAGACTTCTTCATTAAATTCTTTTATAAAAGAAACCGCTTCGAGATATTCATTTCCGCCGTAAATATTTGGTTCCCACTCGCCTTCTTCTCTCGAATAATCGAGATACAGCATAGAAGCCACAGCATCAACTCTTAAACCATCTACATGATATTTATCTAACCAAAACAAAGCATTGCTAATTAAAAAAGCTTTGACTTCATTTCTGCCATAGTTAAAAATCAGGGATTTCCAATCTGGATGATAGCCTTTACTCCTATCAGGATGTTCGTACAAATGCGTCCCGTCAAAAAAACCGAGACCGTGTGCATCTTCAGGAAAATGAGATGGTACCCAATCTAAAATAACACCAATATCATTTTGATGAAATTTTTCTACCAAAGTCATAAACTCTTCCGGATAACCAAACCGAGAAGTTGGTGCAAAATAGCCAGTTATTTGATATCCCCAACTCGGGTCGTAAGGATATTCCATAATGGGCATAAACTCGACGTGAGTAAAGTTGAGTGATTTAACGTGGTTAACCAAATCGTCGGCTAATTCTAAATAACTCAAACTACGGTCTTCTTCAACAATTTTTTTCCACGAACCGAGATGCACTTCATAGACTGAATAAGCTGATTTTAAAGCGTTTTTTGATTTACGCTTCTTCATCCACTGGCCATCTTTCCATTTTTTGTTTAACTTCCAAACCACAGAAGCGGTTTTAGGCGGATGTTCACATCGTTTAGCAAACGGATCTGCTTTTTCAGTTTTGATGTCATTGTTGTGAGAAACGATTTTGTATTTGTAAATATCACCTTGCTTTACACCTGGAATAAAGCCTTCCCAAATTCCGCTTTCGTCCCATCGGACATTGAGTTGATGTTCGCCTTCAATCCAATAATTAAAGTTGCCTATTACGGAGACTTTTTTAGCTGACGGTGCCCAAACGGCAAAATAAGTTCCTTCTACTCCATCTACTGTTATCAAGTGAGAGCCTAACTTTTCATAAAGCCTGTAATGTTTACCGGATTTAAAAAGTTCAATATCATAATCTGAAAATAAACTGTGTACTTTGACTTTATTCATTATTGTTTTGTTTTTAAAATATTTACAATTCCTTTTAGTGGAATTATGGACCATCGTGGTCTGGCATTGAGTTCATAACCTAATTCATATATGGCTTTTTCAAGTAAGCAATATTCTAATAAAAATTCAATCTCGTTGATGTAACCAATGTTTAAATTGTTGTTTTGAACTTTTTGAATATAAGTATTTAAAAATACGCCAACCATATATGAATAGACGACTTCTGCACTGTGAAATAAATCATCGATAGAATGTTTGTACTGGTCAAGATTATTGAAAATAGTGGCATAAATGGCGTAATTAAATGACCTGAACATGCCAGCAACGTCTTTGAGTGGCGGTTGTTTTACTTTTCGGTCTCGAATGGTACTTTCGGGTTCGCCTTCAAAATCGATGATATAAAAATCTCGATTTTGAACCAGGACTTGACCTAAGTGATAGTCGCCGTGTACGCGAATACGTTCGCTTTTGAGTTGACTTTCATCAAAATCTAAAAAGCGTTTTTTGACTTCTTTTTTATTTTCTAAAAGGTATTTAGCCATATCCACCATCATACCGTCCAATTTATGTAAGTTGTTTTCTAACAGATTGATACGGTTGTCCAACATATACATCAATCGGTTTTTGAGCCAAACGGTATAATCGTATGTGTATGGCGTTGGTGTAAAACTGGCATTGATGCGTTCCATACCAAGAGAAATATGCATTTCAGCAGTTCTTAGGGCTAATTTTTCAATGTCTTCAAATATGGCTCTATCAAACCATTTTAATAGTTTAGGATCAATATCATCTAAACCGACTTGTTTGTATTTTTCTATTATTTTTAAATCTTTGACTTTGCATTTGTTTTCAGATAGTTTTGAATATGACTTTACAATATTGTTGACAAAATACTCCCAAGCATCGCCTTGATTAGGTATAAGTTCTTGCATCAAGGCTAAGGTCATAATATTTTTATTACTAAATCTTAAAGTAATACTGCCAGAATAACCTGGGGTATTTGTGAAATAACCTTTATTAGTTAAGAATTTGCTTATCTCATAGTCAGGATTTTGGTCGGTGTAAACTCTTCTGAAGAATTTTAAAATGTATTTGTCATTAAAAACTATAGATGTATTGCTTTGTTCAGCGTTTAAGAATTTTGAGCTTTCATAAGCATTGTCTTCACATTTTCGACCACGGCGGTATTCAACTTGATTGTATTTATACTTATCACCTTCAACGATTTTATTGAAAATTTGAGCTCTAAACGATTCTAAAAGTGTGGCATCTACCAAATAACCACGTTCACCATTCAAATCAATTCTGGCAATAATATTATAATCGACATAATCTTTTTCTTTGACTAAACCAATGGGTAGAAAGTACTCTTGAACAAAAGCTTCTTTAAAATTAACTTCTAAAACAACACCGTAGAATAAATCGTTTTCGTTTTCGATTTTAAAAAAATCTTCAATATCAATGTATTTTAAGGCACTGGCTTTACCACCATACCAACGTTGAGATATGATGTAATCTTCTAAAACATCACTGCAAAATTCACTGATGAACCTTTTGTTGTCTAACAAATCATCCCATTTGGAATCGTATCTAAAAACATCATTAATATGGTCTTTTTCTTCAGGCATCAGGCTAATTCTAATTTAAAGATATGAAAAGGTAAGGTGGGATTGAGTTCTACATAATTCCATTCATCATACCAATCGTAATGATCATCAGTGATAAGGTCTGTTAATTTAAAATGTTGACCTACGTTAAGTTCTAAAGCTTCATAAGGCAATCGTAACATTCCTTTTTGAGTGTAGTAAGCATCGAGATTAACCACTATGAGAATAAAATTATTTTTATCTTGATTCCATTTGACATAACTGAGTAGTTTTTCGTTTTCAATACCACAAAATTCTACGTAATTGGTTTGTTGTAAAGCTGGTTGAGCTTTACGGATATGATTTATTTTAGAAATTAAATGAGTAATTTTATTTTCTACGGACCAGTCCCAATGTTTGATTTCATATTTTTCTGAATTTAAATATTCTTCCTTGCCAACTACAGCATCACTAACCATATATTCAAATACAGGACCGTAAACACCAGTGTTACTCGATAAAGTTGCCGCAAGCACATACCGAATCAGGTGCATAGTTTCGTTTGCTCCTTGTAGATGATAAGGATTAATATCTGGTGTATTGACCCAAAAGTTAGGTCTGAAATATTCCTTCATTTCAGACTTGGTCAGTTCATTGACATATTCAATTAATTCGCTCTTATCAACACGCCAAGTAAAATAAGTATAAGACTGACTAAAACCTTGTTTAGCCAATTGTTGCATCACCTTTGGTCTTGAAAAGGCTTCTGATAAAAATAAAGTATCGGGATATGCTTTCTTAATATTATCAATAAACCAATTCCAAAAGCGATAAGGTTTAGTGTGCGGATTATCAACCCTAAACACTTTTATACCTTGTTCAGCCCAGTATAGGCCAATGCTTAGAAGTTCATTCCACAATTCATCAACCGCTTCGCATTCAAAATTAAAATTGACAATGTCTTGATATTTTTTTGGCGGATTCTCAGCATATTGAATACTGCCGTCAGGTCTAAATTTAAACCATTCGGGATGTTCATTTAAATAGGGATGGTCTGGCGCCGCTTGAAAAGCCAAGTCCATGGCAATTTCTATTCCTAAGGTATTTGCTTTATTGATAAGCGATTTAAAATCGTCAAGGCTACCCAATTCTGGGTGAATACTTTTATGCCCGCCAAGTTTAGAACCAATAGCCCAAGGTACGCCAGAATCGTCGGCATTAGCTTGAGTAGTGTTGTTTTTTCCTTTTCTGTTTTTTTCGCCAATCGGATGAATTGGTGGAAAATACAAGGTATCAAACCCCATGTCTGCAACCCTTTCTAATAGTTGTTCTGAGTCTTTAAAAGTTCCGTGTTGATCTTCTTTTGGTGATGATGAACGTGGAAAAAACTCATACCAGGTGCTAAATCTCGCTTTTTCTCTATCGACATAAATTTGATAGTCCTGAGTTTCTGTCGCAAAGGTTTTAGTTGGAAAATCAATAAAAAGTTGTTTTAATTTATCTGACTTTGCGTTGTCGCAAGCTTCTTGGTATTGGTTTTCGTCTTGAAATAAGTCAATTAAATGCTTGACGAAATTCAAATCATTTTCATCACTAATTTTATCTTTTAATACTTCTAAATATTGAACGCCTTCCAGCAATTCGCTTTTGACGTGAGTTTCAGCAGCAATTTTTGCTGAAATACCGTGATGCCAATTTAAGGCATGATCTACCCATGCTTTGAGTTTGTAGGTATAAAAGCCTTGATGTACCACATGGAAATAGCCCTTAAAAACATCGTTTACATCGTGATGTAATCTTACTGAAAAGTTATGTTTGTTATCTTGGTGTTTGACTTCAACTTCTGCCTGGATAACATCGTGTCCATCCCCGAAAATATCTGCTGAAATGTTGACAATTTCGTTAACAACACGTTTTGTAAAAAAAGAACCACAATTAATTTGTGGCATTACATTTTCGATGATAAGGCGTTGTTGTTTAATCATTTTCTTGTTTTGATGTTAAAGTAAGTGATTTTTTAAATGTTTTACAAAAAAAGCAAGTATAATTTTTAAAAATAGAATTCTTTTGTCGCTTAATTTTGATTTCCAAAGTATTTTTGTTTGAACATAAATTTTTATTACGAATAAACGTTATTAAACCAGTAATTAAAATTTATGTCACACTGAGTGCAGGCGAAGTGAAAAAGCGACCATTCGACTGCGCTCATGGAGACATTTTAGCTTAAGATTTAGAATAATCATCATTACTGGTTTAATAGCGTAGATCTATTTTTTTATTTACCCAAAGCATTTTAAATTTTCAACTATGATAAAAATCAGTTAAGATTAAAAAGGATTTAATTTGTTTGAGATTTATTATTATCTTAGTACAAACTTAAATACAAAAGTTATGGATATCAATTTTAATTATGTACACGTATCAGCGAGCGAACGTCTTGAAGAATTTACCTCAAAACGTTTAAATAAATTAAAGGACAGATATAGTTGGATAGTTAGGGCTGAAGTTTATTTAAAGAAAGAAAACACTTCAAGTCCTGAAACAGGAATGATTTGTGAAATAGAAATTAGCGCACCAGGGCAAAATATTTTCACTTCTTCAAATGAAAAAAACTTTGAAGCGGCTATCAGTAAAAGCGTTGACGAGCTAAAACGTCAACTCCAAAAAAAGAAAGAAAAAATGACTACTCACTAATTCAGTTTAAAATTAAAACTAAAAAAAGCGGTTGAAATATTTCAACCGCTTTTTTTTGAACAAGTGTTATCTATTCTTGTTTACTTTCTGCTTCTTTAATCAACTTATCTAATGCTTCAGCTTTATCATTTTCTTGAGTTTGATAGTAAATACTTTTTAGGTATTTCATGGCATTGATATTAGATGAATCTAATTCAATGGTTTTTTTTAAGTAAGGAATAGCATCTTTTAATATTTCTATTTTTTCGGCTTTGAGTTTATCGTATTTTTTAGTTTCAGCTGGAGACATCCCTAACTTATTCATCTCTTCAGTGATTTCTCTATCTTTTTTTAAGATAATACTCGCAATGTTGTTATAGGCATTAGCCATCTCTGGGTCTAAATCAATTGCTTTTTGGTACATCTTTCTTGCTTTGTCA
This sequence comes from Mesohalobacter salilacus, assembly GCA_003931895.1. Classification (GTDB taxonomy): domain Bacteria; phylum Bacteroidota; class Bacteroidia; order Flavobacteriales; family Flavobacteriaceae; genus Psychroflexus. The sequence continues at coordinate 6,794 of RRZV01000083.1, read as the reverse complement.
AAATCTTCTAATTTTTCAGCGCTCACACCTAAATTGTAAAACACAATAGGATCATTAGGGTTTTTTTCTGCAATAGTCGACATGACTTCATTATATTTCTGAATATCACCCATGTTGTAATACAAATCGGCTTCTGCTTGCATTAAAGCAATATCCTCAGGATTTTCTTCTTTAGCGCGTTTCATCGCTTCGATTGCTTTTTTAGGCTTATCCTGTTCAATGTAAATCAAAGATATATTTCTGGCGATTTCACCTGTTTTAGATGGGGTTTTTTCATCCTTAGGTGCTTTATGAGAGCCTGATTTTACTGATGCATCTCTAAGGGTCTTATTACCAAAAGTTTCGACTACTCCAGTTTCTGTATTAGTAGCTTGATAAAGGACTTGTGAACCGTCATAATTAAGGTCTAAAAGCTGCTTATAATATTTTAGGGCTCTGTCGTAATCTTTACCATTAACTGCACTTGAAGCGGCGTAGTAGAGATATAACGTATCCTGTTTGCCTAATTCGTATGCTTTATATAACTTATCTGCAGCAATAAGATTTTTTTGTTTCTTTTGATCTTCAACGGCATTGTTCACCAAAGCTGCTCTAACTTCATCTAAGCCTTGTTGAGCCTCCTCTACATCTTCTCCCAAATCAATGGCTTGTTGAAAAGCTTCTGCAGCTGTTTTTAAGTCTTCAAATGAGGAGCCTAAACCGTTTGCAAGATAAGCCTTACCTTTAGTTAGTAAATAAGTGGATTGCCATTTTTCATTTTCATTGGTATAGCTGTTTTCAACTTGTTTTAATAAAGATTTCGCTTCATCAAATGCTTTATCTTCAACAGCATCTTCAGCGTTACGTATTTCTCTTTTTTGCGCATAAGTAGTTATGACAAAGCACATAAAAAGGAGTGATAAAATTGTTTTTTTCATCATTTTAAGTTTTGGTTTTTGATTTATCTAATTTAATTTTCTTGGTTATTGTTTGATTCTTGATTATCTGTATTTTCAATATCTTCTTCATTTTTTACATCTTTTTCATCTTCATCATCTTCAACCATAATTTTAGCTACAGCAGCGATAGCATCTCCGCCTTTTAAATTAATGAGTTTAACACCTTGAGTGGCTCTACCCATGGTTCTCAATTCATCCATAGACATTCTTATGGCGACGCCTGATTTTTTAATAATCATCAAATCATCTTGGTCAGTTACCGTTTTTAAAGAAACTAAATGTCCAGTTTTTTCTGTAATTGATATGGTTTTAACGCCTTTTCCTCCACGATTGGTCAACCTGTAAATTTGTTCACCTGTTTCGGGATCGTCAATAAAAGTTCGTTTTCCATAACCATTTTCAGACACGACTAAAACTGTTTCTTCTTGTGGATTATTTACAATTATCATACCAACCACTTCATCTGCATCATTAGCAAGTCTTATTCCTCTAACACCTGAGGCTGTTCTGCCCATTGGTCGGGTTTTTCCTTCCTCAAAGCGTACAGCTTTACCACTTTTTAAAGCTAGCATCACCTGACTATCGCCTGTGGTTAAGCTAGCCGAAAGCAATTCGTCACCATCTTTAATAGTAATAGCGTTAATACCATTTGTACGCGGTCTAGAATATTGCTCTAAAGAGGTTTTTTTAACTTGACCTTTTTTGGTCGCCATCAATACATAGTGACTATTAACATAGTCTTCGTCTTTTAAGTCTTGCGTACAAATAAACGCTTGAATTCTATCATCAGGCTCAATATTCATAAGGTTTTGAATCGCTCTACCTTTTGAAGATTTGCTGCCTTCGGGAATTTCATAGACTCGCATCCAATGGCATTTGCCGTTTTTTGTAAAAAACAACATATATTGATGGTTAGTTCCAACAAAAATATATTCTAAGAAATCTTCGTCACGAGTTGTTGAAGCTTTTTGTCCTACACCACCTCTACTCTGTGTTTTGTATTCTGTAAGTGGTGTTCTTTTGATGTAACCTGCATGAGAAATGGTAATAACGACTTGTTCGTCAGGAATCATATCCTCCATACTGACATCTCCACCGGCATAATCTATATTTGAGCGTCTTTCGTCGCCAAACTTTTTCTTAATTTCTTCAAGCTCTTCTTTAATGATATTCATTCTACGCTCTTCACTAGCCAAAATCTCTTTAAGATCTTCAATAGTTTTTAAAAGATCATCATATTCTTCTCTAAGTTTGTCTTGTTCTAAACCAGTAAGTTGTCTTAATCGCATTTCTACGATAGCCTTTGCTTGAAGTTCGCTTAATTCAAAGCGTTCAATCAGTTTTGTTCTAGCTTCATCTGCGTTAGATGATGCACGAATTAAAGCTATCACTTCATCGATATGGTCTGAAGCAATAATAAGACCTTCTAGGATATGTGCGCGATCTTCAGCTTTTTTGAGTTCAAATTTTGTTCTTCGAACAACCACGTCGTGGCGGTGTTCCACAAAATTGCTGATTAAATCTTTAAGATTTAGCATTTGTGGTCTCCCTTTTACTAGGGCAATATTATTAATGCTAAAGCTTGTTTGTAGAGCGGTATGCTTAAATAAAGTATTTAAAACCACATTAGGAACAGCATCGCGCTTTAAAAAGTAAACGATTCGCATTCCATTTCTATCAGATTCATCTCTAATTAAAGAAATACCTTCTAGTTTTTTATCATTAACCAAATCTGCGGTTTTTTTAATCATATCCGCTTTATTGACTTGGTATGGAATTTCATCAACAATAATACATTCTTTGCCGTTGACTTCCTCAAAACGGGTTTTGGCACGCATAACTACACGACCTTTACCGGTTTTGTAAGCATCTCTTACGCCGTCATAACCATAAATTGTTCCACCTGTTGGAAAATCTGGAGCTTTGATGTGCTGCATAAGTTCATCAATCTCAATATCTCTGTTGTCTATATAGGCTATGGTGCCGTCAACAACTTCATTAAGGTTATGTGGCGCCATATTAGTTGCCATACCAACTGCAATTCCACTAGCCCCATTAACAAGAAGGTTAGGGATACGAGTCGGTAACACGGTAGGTTCTTTTATGGTATCATCAAAATTAAGTCGATGGTCAACCGTATCTTTATCAATATCAGAGAGCATTTCTTCACTGAACTTCTGCATTCTAGCTTCGGTATAACGCATCGCAGCTGGGCTATCGCCATCTACTGACCCAAAGTTACCTTGGCCATCAACAAGTTGATAACGCATACTCCACTCTTGCGCCATCCTGACCATAGTATCGTAAACGGAAGTATCGCCGTGAGGATGATATTTACCTAAAACCTCACCCACAATACGAGCTGATTTTTTATAAGCTTTGTTAGATGAAATACCGAGTTCGTGCATACCAAAAAGCACTCGTCTGTGAACAGGTTTTAAACCATCTCTTACATCTGGTAGTGCTCTTGAAACGATAACCGACATAGAATAATCTATGTAAGCTGTTTTCATCTCATCCTCAATATTGATAGGAATAAGTTGTTCTTTATATGACATTTTTTAAATTTTGATTTATTAAATTATCAATCTGCTAATTTAATTAAATTTTAAAAAGTATTTTCCTTATTTGAAGCTTTTACAAATTTTTTATTAACAAAGAATTATTATATATTCGTTGATAACTTAGCATTATTTTATGAGCAATTTAAGTGAAAAAATTGTTTATTGCTATCATGTATGGCGCAATTTATGCTATAAAATTTAAGGAAAAGAAAACAAACATATGGATGATAATTTTTCACCAAAGGTAAAAGATGTAATTGCTTTTAGCAAAGAAGAAGCGCTTAGGCTTGGCCACAGCTTCATAGGGACAGAACACTTGCTTTTAGGACTTTTAAGAGAAGGCGATGGTATGGCTATTGATATTTTAAATACTCTATCAATTGACTTAAATCACTTAAGACGTAAAGTAGAAATATTAAACCCTACAGAGCCAAATCCTGTTCATATTTCTAATGAAAAAAAGAATTTGCACCTCACAAGACAAGCCGAACGCGCTTTAAAAACTACTTTTTTAGAAGCTAAATTGTTTCAGAGCTCATCGATTAATACAGCTCATTTATTATTGTGTATTTTGAGAAATGATAACGACCCTACAACGAAGTTGCTTAATAAATTAAAAATAGATTATGATGTCGTCAAAGAAAAGTTTAAAAGCTTAAAAGGTATAGAAGACGATTTTATAGAATCGCCGCAAGCAAGTTCAATTTCAGATGATTCTGATGATGATAACCGAAAAAACCCCTTTGAAGGTAGCAAGACCTCAAAAAGTTCGTCTTCTAAAAAGTCTAAAACACCAGTATTAGATAATTTTGGGCGTGATTTAACCGCTATGGCTGAGGAAGGTAAACTTGACCCTGTTGTAGGACGACAAAAAGAAATTGAGCGTGTTTCACAAATTTTAAGCCGTAGAAAGAAAAACAACCCTTTACTCATCGGTGAACCTGGTGTCGGTAAAAGTGCCATTGCTGAAGGTTTAGCATTGAGAATTATTCAACGTAAAGTCTCTCGTATTTTATATGATAAACGATTAGTTACGCTTGATTTGGCCAGTTTAGTAGCGGGAACTAAATACCGAGGTCAGTTTGAAGAACGTATGAAAGCGGTTATGAATGAGCTTGAAAAAAACGATGATATTATTTTATTTATAGACGAAATACACACCATAGTTGGTGCTGGCGGTGCTACTGGAAGTTTAGATGCCAGTAATATGTTTAAGCCTGCTTTAGCAAGAGGCGAAATTCAATGTATAGGCGCTACAACTCTTGATGAGTACCGTCAAAATATTGAAAAAGACGGTGCTCTTGAAAGACGTTTTCAAAAAATAATAGTCGAACCTACTAATAAAGAAGAGACTATTGAAATTTTAAATAATATAAAAGGTAAATACGAAGATCATCACAGTGTAAACTATACTAATGAAGCTATAGAGGCTTGTGTCACTTTGACATCTCGTTACATGACAGAGCGATTTCTGCCTGACAAAGCTATTGATGCACTTGATGAAGCCGGCTCAAGAATTCATATCACGAATATTAAAGTGCCGCAAAAAGTTCTCAATCTTGAGCAGAAGCTTGAAGATATCAGAAAACACAAAAATTCTGTAGTCAAAAAGCAGAAATATGAAGAGGCTGCAAAACTAAGAGATGATGAAAAAGCTGTTGAGCAAGAATTAGAATTAGCTCAAGAAGAATGGGACAAGCACTCTAAAGAAAATCGAGAAACGGTTACTGAAGACCATATAGCAGATGTTATTTCTATGATTACAGGAATTCCTGTTAATCGAATTGCTAAAACGGAAAGTAATAAATTGGCGCAGCTCCCGAAATCTATCAAAAGCAAAGTGATTGGTCAAGATGAGGCTGTAGCTAAAGTCTCTAAAGCTATTCAGCGAAACAGAGCTGGACTTAAAGACCCAAATAAACCCATTGGTTCATTTATCTTTTTAGGTCAAACTGGTGTAGGTAAAACGCAACTGGCTAAAGTTCTGGCTAGAGAATTATTTGACAACGACGATTCGCTTATTCGTCTCGATATGAGTGAGTATATGGAAAAATTTGCCGTCTCGCGACTTATCGGTGCGCCTCCTGGTTATATTGGATACGAAGAAGGTGGTCAGCTTACCGAAAAGGTAAGACGTAAGCCTTATGCCGTTGTGCTATTAGACGAAGTTGAAAAAGCACATCCTGATGTGTTTAATATGTTATTGCAGGTTTTAGATGATGGTTATCTCACCGATAGTTTAGGTCGAAAAATTGATTTTAGAAATACCATTATCATTATGACTTCTAATATTGGAGCGAGAAAACTCAAAGACTTTGGCCAAGGTGTTGGCTTTGGTACCCAAGCCAGAAAAGATCAAGAAAATGCCAATACCAGAAAAGTTATAGAAGGTGCACTAAAAAAAGCCTTCGCACCAGAATTCCTCAACAGAATTGATGATGTTGTTATATTCAATGCGCTTGAGCAAGAAGATATCTTTAAAATTATTGATATTGAGCTTGACAAACTCTTTAAGCGTATCAATGAAATGGGCTACGAGTTCAATTTAACTGACGAAGCCAAGAAGTACATTGCAGAAAAAGGCTTTGATAAACAATACGGCGCAAGACCATTAAATAGAGCTATTCAAAAGTATATTGAAGATGCCTTAGCCGAAAAAATTGTCAATTCTGATATTTCTGAAGGCGATCATATCAAAATGGATTTCGATCAAGACAATAAGGAGTTGGTTATTGATATTCAGCATCAAACTGCTAACTAAAATTTGAATCTAAAATGGATATGGGTTATTTGATTTTTTCAAGCAACACATATCCTTTTTTCTACAATCCTATTTTTTTAGGCTTAATTTCTACTGGAATTATTTTTGTTGTTGCGGGTTTAATTTTGCTTAAAAACCCACCAAAAGAAATTAACTGGCTTTATGGCTATCGCAGCAAAACCTCAATGAAAAATCAAAAAATTTGGGATTTTGCACAAACCTATTCAGCTAAAGTTATGATGAAGTTGGGGTTGGCTTTGATCTTCATTAGCTTATTGGGTTTAATCTATACCCCTACTATAGAAATAGCATTAATGTTAACATTGGTAGTAATCATTTTAAATGCAGTTTTACTTGTCTATTTGGTAGAAAAAAAACTAAAAACATGAACTCGATTTATATGTCACTGTATTTCAATTAATTAACATTTATTAAATAATATATTACCATTATAACACCCCTATAATCCCCTCTTATGTTTGTGCATGCCTAATTTAATAAAAATTCACTTATTAGATTTGCAATAAACAA
>RRZV01000099.1 GCA_003931895.1 Mesohalobacter salilacus | reverse complement strand
AGCATTAAGAAGGTCTCGACAGAGTTTATCTTGATGTATAGAAAGGCTCGACCTGACAACAATCCATTATCAAAAAAACGTATACATTGCTCTTTCATTTTAAAAATACATGAAAACAGATTTATCTTCATTTGACAACGCGTGGTACCAACCCGGAAGCAGGTTTAAAAGGTTGCTGTGGTATTATGTGAACTTGATTTTTTTAAAAAGTTCATGGAATATTTCCTCATCTCTAAAAGTGTTTTGGCTAAAAGCGTTTGGAGCTGAGGTGGGTAAAGGAGTCATTATCAAACCCAATGTCAATATTAAATATCCGTGGAAGCTTGTGATTGGCAACCACTGCTGGATAGGTGAGGGGGTTTGGATCGACAACTTAGATCAGGTGACTCTAGAGGATAATGTTTGCATTTCTCAGGGCGCTCTGTTACAATGTGGAAATCACAACTATAAAAAACCAACGTTCGATTTGATGATAGCGCCAATTAGGTTAAAAGACGGGAGCTGGGTAGGCGCTAGAAGTTGTGTAGCGCCGGGCGTAACTTTAGGATCGCATGCGATTCTTAGTATGGGGTCTACAGCCACTAAAAACCTGGAACCTTATAAAATATATGCAGGCAACCCAGCAGTTTACAAAAAAGATAGGCTAATTTCATAACTTCAAAATCACTATGATGTCACCTCGAGAAGCCCGTCCTGAGCCCATCGGCATGGCTCAGGATAAACTCCGACGAAGGGCAGTCGAGAGGAATGTCACCTCGAGCGCAGTCGAGAGGAATGTCACCTCGAGCGCAGTCGAGAGGTCATTCCAACCTCACCACGTTTAAAATTAAAAGCATAAAATTTAGAAATTAATAAATTGCCCCTTAATCAAAAATTAATTCCGATTAGCCTAACAAACCCATATGTCATGAAAGTCTCCATCATCACGGTGTGTTATAACAGTGAAGCGACCCTGCTAAAAACCTTCGCCTCGGTCAATAAGCAGACCTACTCCAATATAGAATACATTGTAGTCGATGGGGGCTCGACAGACTCAACGCTTCAGTTGATAAAAGATAACCAAAGCATTATTTCCAGATGGGTTTCTGAACCAGATCAGGGACTTTATGATGCTATGAATAAGGGACTGGACATGGCAACCGGTGATATTGTGGGTATTCTCAATTCTGATGATACTTTTTTAAATGATAAAGTTATAGAAGAGGTGGCTAAGTTTCATAGTAGCCATGACATCGATGCCTCCGTAGGAAACATTATACAGCACAAACCCAGCGGAAAAGTGACCAGAGTCTATTCTTCTAAAAATTGGAAGCCCAGGAAACTTAAAATTGGCTTTATGCCTCCACATCCTTCCATATTTTTCAAAACAGAGTTGTTTCAAGAGTTGGGCAATTATAAGCTTGGTTTTGTCATCGGTTCAGATTACGAACTCATCACTCGTTTTTTCCTCAAACATGAAATTAGCTGGAAGTATTCCGGCATTACCACCACTGCTATGCTGGTAGGAGGCCTGAGCAGTTCCGGCGCGGCGTCTTATAAATTGATAACCAAAGAAATTCAGAAAGCACTTTCGATGAATGACATTGCTTTTAACCCCAATAAGATTAAATTGCGTTTCATCTGGAAATTAATAGGAGTTTTGAAAAAGAACAATGCATAGAAAACAAATTTTAATGTCCGGAAGCACCGGATTTGTAGGCAAAAACCTGCTAAAGTATTTAGAGGCTAAAGGCTATGCGTTAACAAGGCTCAATCTTAGAGATGAGCACTGGGAGACAACTTTAGATAAGAGGTCGTTCACCACCTATATTCACCTGGCCGGTATAGCCCATGACCTGAGCAAAAAAAATGAGGATAGTCTTTATTACGAAGTCAATTATGAATTAACTAAACAACTCTACAAGTGTTTTTTGAAAGATGATGAGGCTGATTTGTTTATATTCTTTAGCTCAGTAAAAGCCGTTTCAGACGAACCAGAGTCTATAGTTACTGAAGAAATACAACCTGCTCCTAAAACGGTTTATGGTAAATCTAAGTATAAGGCAGAACAATATATCATGCAACATCTCCCGCAGGATAAAACAGTCATTATATTGCGGCCCTGTATGATTCACGGTTCTGGTAATAAAGGAAACTTAAATTCACTTGTAAGGTTAATTAAATTTAATATCCCCTGGGTTTTCGGTGCTTTTCAAAATAAAAGATCATATTGTAGTATTGAAAATCTTTGTTTTATTGTAAACCAACTTTTGCAAGCTAGAGATATTAAGTCAGGGGTATATCATGTTGCTGACGATAATAGCATTAGTACAAAAGTATTAGTCAGTCTAATAGCAAAACAACTACAAAAAAAAATCATTATTTTAAACTTACCCCAGAGCATAATAAAATTAATTGCTAAGTTCGGAGATTATCTAAACCTCCCATTTAATAGTTTAATTTTAAATAAAATTGTAGGCTCTTACGAGGTTTCTAACAATAAACTTAAACGAGCATTAAATTTGAAGTCTTTACCAATATCTTCAAAAGAAGGCTTAATAAAAACGATATCCCATTTTAAAAATGAATAGACTTTTTGATTTTATATTTTCACTTTTAGGAATACTTTTGTTATTACCTGTCATGCTTTTATTGCTAATTATCGCCTATTTTGACTCAAAAAAACCACTATTTATCCAAGAAAGAGTTGGTAAAAATAAGGAAGCATTTAAGCTCGTCAAATTTAGAACCATGCATTTGTCAACTAAAAGCGTAGCCTCCCATTTAGCAGACGTGAATGCTATAACAAAATTTGGGAGTTTCTTAAGGAAAACTAAGCTAGATGAATTGCCACAACTCATTAATGTGCTAAAAGGCGATATGAGTTTAGTTGGACCTAGGCCTAATTTGTTCAATCAGTTAGAATTAATTGAGGAACGTGAGAAAAGAGGGGTTTATGACGTACTGCCAGGTATAACAGGTCTTTCACAAATCAACAACATTGACATGTCAACCCCTAAAGAACTTGCTATTTCTGATGCTAAAATGATAAAGTCTTTTAGTTTAAAAGCTTATTTTTATTTTATATTTACAACATTAAAAGGAAAAGGAAAAGGAGATGTAATTAAGTAAAGATTATGAGTATAATAGAACCAAAAATAATTAAACCCAATACTTTCACCGACCATAGGGGGAGTTTATACTCTTATGAAAACTTTGAAATTGATAAATTAAATATTATAAGAACGTTTTTAATTAATGTCATTGATTTTAGAGGTTGGCATGGTCATAAACACGAAAATAACTGGTTTAAAGTCAATAAAGGAATGCTTAAAATATTGCTTGTTAAACCTGATGACTGGCAGAAGCCTTCAGTGGAGTTAAAACCATTAGAATTTATCTTAAAGTCTGAAGATCATCAAATTCTTTTTATTCCAGCAGGTTATGTGTCAGCCATTAAGTGTTTGAAGGATCCTTCTGTTCTTGAAGTTTTTTCCGACAAAACTTTAAACGAATCACTTACAGATGATTATAGGTTTGATAGTAACTTGTGGTATTATGATTCTTTTATGTGAATTACTTATAGGAGTTAACTAAATTTCTTTCACAATAGTTTAAAATTAACGCTTAGGTTTACTTTAAAAACATTATTGGTTCTACGCTGTTAAACCAGTAATAATCATTACTCTAAATCATAAGCTAAAATGTCTCCATGAGCGCAGTCAAATGGTCGCTTTTTCACCTCGACTGCGCTCAGTGTGACATAAATTCTCATTACTGGTTAAATAACGTTTATTCGTATACATTATGTCAATTTTTTTAAATCAAAGGCTTTTAAAAAGACTTTTTGATTTTTTATTAGCAATACTAGGTCTAGTTTGCTTTCTCCCCGTTTTATTACTTTTACTCGTCATCACGTCTATAAACACAAACTCATTCGGATTAATCGCTCAAACCCGCATTGGTAAAGACGCCAAACCATTCAAGTTATTGAAGTTTAAAACGATGAAAGACACTCAGGAAATTTCTCATCATATTACAACTTCAAACGACCCAAGAATCACAACATTCGGTCGATTTTTGCGCAAAACCAAACTTGATGAACTTCCACAACTTTGGAATGTACTCCTTGGAGACATGAGTCTTGTAGGTCCAAGACCTGACGTGCCAGGTTACGCAGACCAACTTCAAGGCGAAGACAGAATAATTCTTTCCGTAAGACCAGGCATCACTGGTCCGGCGTCTCTAGCTTTTAGAAATGAGGAAAACATCTTAACACAACAAAAACATCCTAAACAATATAACGATGAGGTTATATGGCCAAAAAAAGTAGAAATTAATAAAGCTTATGTCAATAACTATAGCTTTAAAAAAGATATGCACTATATATTACAAACAATCTTTGGTTAATTAAATTCATATTGCTAATAGCCCTATACCAGAAGTTAAAATGTATGCCTTTTTGTGTGCCTAATTATTTAGTCTGTAGTATAAAACATTTAGTTTTGATTCAGAGTAAGAGTCACCGTCACATCGAGCCTGCCTCGCCGGTAGGCAGGTGAATTTTCCGAATGCAATGAGGGAAATTTGTATCGAGATGTGTTAATATGTCCTTTCATGTTTTTCAGCACTATTGTATTGTGAATCACGTTTTTATTTACAATTCAACAGACTGCCACGTCCTCATAAAATCGGACTCGCAGTGACGATGATGAGGTTAAACGTCATTGGTAGCATGCATCGCCAGTAGGCAGGTGAATTTCTCCGAATGTAATGAGGGAAATTTGTATCGAAACACCGTCACATCGAGTGAATTTTCCGAATGCAGTGAGGGAAATTTGTATCGAGATGTCATTCAGGTAACTAGCAGTTCTCAATACAATTTTTATGGTCTTTTCAGTCCCTAAAAACAACTCAAACTCTAGTTAACCTAAACAAATTTTAAATCTAAAAAGCGATATTTAAAGTGTTGATTGTTATGCGTTAAAAACAAAAAAACCATTCTAATCAATGAATGACTTTTGATTTTTGTCGGGGTGGCAGGATTACTGTCGTGATCCTGAATATGAGGTTTGATGCTAAAGAAAAGCCAGCACCTGTTGGTGCATATGTTTTTTTTATTTGATTCACTTATCAAAGCAGAACTTTGAACCTTCACAAATAAAAAAAAGCCAATAATCAAAAAAGATTACTGGCTTTTCTTTGTCGGGGTGGTCACGCTTTGGGCGTGACGACCTCCATGTTTTGTTTTATAAAATATTGATATCTTTTAAGTATCGTTTAGCTCCTCGTTTTTTAATCCTCTTTTCAAGCATCATAGCCTCAGAACGTGAATCACAAACAATGAAATGAACTAAAACCCAAGGCTTACCATTTTTAGTTGATTTTACAAGACCATTTTTATGCCTGGCTAGCCTGTCTTTCAGATTTTGTGTTTGTCCAGTATAATACTTTTGAAGAGTCTGGCTGTATAAAATATAAACAAACATTTAGCAAAATTATTTATAAAAAAACCCTGCGCAAAGACGCAAGGCTTTTCTTTGTCGGGTTGGCAGGACTACTGTCGTGATCCTGAATATGAGGTTTGATGCTAAAGAAAAGCCAGCACCTGTCGGTGCTTACATCTTTTTTATTTGATTCATTTATCAAAGCAGAGCTTTGAACATTCACAAATAAAAAAAGCCAATAATCAAAAAAGATTACTGGCTTTTCTTTGTCGGGGTGGCAGCTCCGAAGTT
>RRZV01000072.1 GCA_003931895.1 Mesohalobacter salilacus | reverse complement strand
TTCATAATACAAATATTTTAAAAGTTAAACATATCCAAAACTACAACTTGTATTTTTTTTTTTGTTAAAAATAAGTTAATTTTATTAAGCGCATTTAAAATTTAGCCTGTATTTCCACTGCCCAAGGAAATGCGTTGTTACCTGTATTTACTTTCCAGTCGTTAATTTTTTGTGTTCTAAAAAAATGCCCTTTTGTATAGTATTTCCATTCTCCGTTTAATATAAGCTCGCCTTCGCCTTTTATATCTACTATTTCTATGGAGATAAAAAAATCTTCATCCAAAATAATGTTCTCATTCTCTAATTTGATTTTTACTTTTCTGTCTTTCCGTTTTAATTCATAATAAAGATTATCTCCGTAGATTTTGTCACCGGGAAGGTTATTCTTATTGACATTATAAAAATTGAGCTTGAAAACGATAATATCGTATTGGTTTTCGTCTATTTTAAATTCAACTTCTTGAATTTCAATAGATCTATCATTCTTGATAAAGCGTGCTAGTTCAGTTAAATTTTTATTGGGGTTTAAAATAAAATCTATTCTTCGATGATTTGATGTTGCCCCTAATGCTATTTCATTTTCTTTTTTGGCGCTACTGATATTCACATCGTCAAGTTGGCTTAACCTTGGCTTTAAGACTATGTTTGGAGTAGATTTTAAATATCCTAAAGTATAGACCACATTTTGATAACTGATATGATTAAACAATATACTATCCTGAATTCTGATATTTTGGGGAAGTTTAATTTCGCCTTTCTCGTTAGCAAAATAAACCAAAGAGTCTTTTAAAATTATAACATTGGTGAATGGGATTGGTTCTCCGTTTTCGCTCTTCACGGTAAGACCCTGAGATAAGACACTATTAGAAAATATGCTAATAATTAATATCGTATAAGTAAATAAATTCGTCTTCATAGTTTAAGGTCAGTAGTGTATCATTTTTGAAATAAATTTGTGTACTAAAATTTGGTACTTTTAAGGATTGTTTTAAAATCATGTTTTTGTCAAAAATATGAATTCTGCTTCTTACATATTTGTCGTTGATATCTTCATTTATGTTGAAGTCAGATTTTTCTTCAAAATCTAACTCTCTCATTATTGCTATTTTATCATTGTATTGAGCAACAGAATAGGCCTCAAAATAATAAGATGTAAAGCCGTTATCATCAAAATTTTTATTAAAATCTTTTTTTCCAGAGTAGGGTAATTGAAATGATTTTATGAGATTAAAATTATCATCATAGAGATAAGCTTCGCCCATCCAATCTTTTATGAATACTAATTTTTGATCTGCTGTTGAAATTAACCAACCTGATTTTTCAGCTACATGTGTTCCTTTTTCGTAGTTGACACTCACCAATTTACTAATATCATAAAGTTTTTTATGATCGAATTTAAAAGATACGATATACAATTTGCGATCTGTTTCATCAATATAACTCGTTAAAAACTCTTTATTATGATAATGAACTTGCTGCATTAATCCCAATTGATGTTTGTACTTATTAACGATGTCATTTTTGATCATATCATAGATGATAATTTCAAAATTTCCAATAACAAATAAAAAATTATCTGCCAATGACATTTGGTATGCTTTACCAATTTTATGCGGTCCTTCTCCAACCACAACCGTTTTACTATGATAGGTAAAGTCTTTGTTTAACTTTACAATTGATCCATTTGATTTGTCCAGATAATACCAAAAGCCATCATAACAAACTGGCACTTTACTAAAAACATAAGAGTTGGGGATATAGGCCTTTGTAGATACTTTTTTGATAAATTTTGGTTCTATATGTTCAATCTCATGTTTTTTAACATCTTTACATGATATCACTAAAATTAAAATAAAAAAATATAAATTCTTCATTGTTAAATAACAAAAACCAAGCTATTTAAAATAACTTGGTTTATAATACATAAATTCCTTGTTTTAAAATAATTCAATTCTGATACCGCTTCCATGACAATCTCTTCTGGAATCTTTACACTCACCATAATTCTGCAATACAGTGTAAGTCCCATCTCCATTGTCTAAATATGGGTTTTCATTATTATTTTCAAAGGCCTCAACACAAGCTTTATATGCTTGACTACAACCACATCCAATACACAAAGCATTGGAAACACTTGAAACCAAAAATAAACTACAGACTAAAATTAATTTAAATGTTTTCATTATACAAGTATTTTTAAGATTAAACATACACAAAACTACAACTTGTATTTTTTTTGTTAAAAATAAGTTAAAATAATAAGCTATTCGACTTTATAAATATGATAGCTATAGGTGTTTTCATTTATGTTGCCTTGTTGGTTTAGAAGTTTAGATTTATTCTGTTTTATAGCCATAAGGCACATACCCACTTATTTTTAATCTCGTTGGAGAATTAAGAGCATTGGAGTATACCATTATTTCTTTAACAAAATTCCCTTTATTCTGCGTATGATACTTCACCAAAAAACTATCTTCTTCTTTAGGTTGAATACGCCTTGTATTCCAAAATGGAATTGTACAGCCGCAAGTTGTTTGAATATCATAAATTTCTAAAAATTTATTGCCTGTATTTTTATACCTAAAATATAATTCTGCTTGCTCAGGCTTTATTATGGTATCAAAATTATGGTTTAATGTTTCAAAAGTTATAACAGAATTTATACTCTCTTTGATATTAAAGTAAATATATCTTGATGTTATTGCTACAAATAATACAATTACAATGTAGATGCTAAATTTTAATTGTTTTGCCATTTTCTGATTATCTCATTTAAACCATATTTTAAAATCAAATCGTTAATATGATCTAATGCGTATAAGGTTTTGGTTTTTTCGTCAAATGAAAAATCTAAAACTGGATTATTTATTGTTAAAAAAAATAAAGGCTTACCTCTCCAGTCATAAACTCTAACTTCAGAAATGTTCTTTTGGGAAGAATTGTAAGTCGATTTTAAAGCAAAAATAAAGTTATTTGATACTGTCAATCTGCTATATCCGTTTACTTTATCTTTTATGAAATTTGATTTGATGTCTATTTCTTTAGCATCATAATAATTATCTACCCAGTTTTCTCCATCAACTATCGAAATTTCTCTGTTTAAGTTATTATCATAAATGTTTATTCTATCAAAAATATACATTGCCTGGGCTATTTTGCCAGTTTGTTGATTTACTTTAATACTACTTGAGTACAATGAATTCAGGATTTCAGATGGTAAAATGTTAGAATTTTTTATTGTAGGAGATAGCTTGATTTTTTTTAAACTATTGTTTTCTAAATCAATTTTTTTTATTAGGCTCTGAGGTGTTTCATTTAACCAAGGAGTAGCTATTAAATTATCATTTGTAATATTCAAACTCAAATAAGGGAATTTTTTTGCATTAACTAATATTGTGGTATCAATAACTGGTTTTGAAGATTTTGACTCTATAGTTTTAGATAAATTTAATTTAGCCACAAAACCATTATTGTAATTATATAGCCACAAAAATTGATTAGCATTTGAGATGCTTATTTGCTGATTATGATGAATTTCTGACCACTCATTATGCCAAGGACCGTCTCCCTTAACACCTATACTTCCTAAAAAGTTATATTTAGTTTTGTGATATACATTAAAAAATGCTGAACCTTTTTTAGTCTGAAATGGAGATTTACCTAAAATGATAAGGGTATCAAAAACTGTAATAGTCTTATTAAGGTTAAAGTCTTTTAAGGGTACTACTTCTCCATTTAAATTTTTAGAAATAAAAAAACTATTTTTATTATGTCTAATTATATTTTCGTCTGTTTTATCACAAGATATAAATGCGAAAAAAACTATATTTAAATATATTATTCTAACTTTCACTAATAAAAAATTAAAAACTGATGTGAAAACAAATTAAGTTTACACACCAGTAAAGATTTACCCACATTTTGAAAAATTTGTTCCAACTCCTTCAGCTCTAACACAAGTGTTACCTGAGCAAAAATTATTAAAAGCTGGCCCTTGTCCATCTGACTGATGATAGCACTCAGCTTTACCAAATCCAATAGTAGGTGTAATATCTTTTGCACCTAAATTTATTGGATTCAAACCAATGAACAAACCAAGTGCAATTGAAAATGTTACACTGACAAATACTTTAATTTTCTTCATAATACAAATATTTTAAAAGTTAAACATACCCAAAACTACAACTTGTA
>RRZV01000077.1 GCA_003931895.1 Mesohalobacter salilacus | reverse complement strand
TCGTGTTCTGGTAAGCCGTCGGGTCTGGTATGGGGTTTACGCCGCCGTTGGCGTCGGGTTGGGTGGTAAAATATACAGCATTGAAGTTGGGGTTATTAGTTAAAAAATTAGAAACAGATAAAGTTAAATTAAAATTTTCTACACCATCAGCATCTTCATCACATTCTTCTAATATCCCGAAATCTGGTGGTAGAGCCGGTAAAACATTAATAACTAAGGACAAACTTGTGAAAGCTTCGCATCCTGTTGAAGGATCAAAAACTCTAACTTCTAAGGTTTGAGGATTAGATGAATTTACATAATTATTTATAGGGTCTATTGGATTGTTATTATCTATATCTTGTTGACTTTCAAAAAACATTACTTCTAAAGAAGTATCGCCTTGAGTAATCTCATTGACTTTGGTTGTTAAATCAAAAGTAGCTGTTTGGCTACTTAAATCTCCACCAGAAGAAGCCTGACAAACATCTAGAGGTGTTGGATCAACAATGTCATTTTCTAAGGAAGTACAACCTTCTTCGTTTATTATAATCAAGTAATCTTCAACTTCTCCATTTGCAGCGGTTCCAAAAGGTAAACCCGCTGCTAATTCATCACTACTTAATCTTAATCTCAAAAATTTATTTTCAATAGAGGTATCAAAATTATTAGGTACATTAAAAATGAGTTGATAGGTATCAGTCCCTGTATTGGCAGGAATAGTTATAAGTTCTGATTTTTCGTCAGTATCTGCTATAAAATCTCCGTCGACATTCCAGTCCAAAAAGCCGTGAGCAAAAACCGGTTCCAAACTATTATTTGTAACTTCTATATCAATCTCGAAAACACCTCCAGGTGAAGGGTTAGTAAATAAAAATAATGAAATTGCATCTTCTTCATTACCATCACCTGATGCATCAGGTGTAGGTTGATTTGTTGGTTCATCCCCAGGTAAAATTGAACCAAAGAAAACATCAGAATTAATCAACGCTCCCGCTGCAACTGGTATACTATTTTCATTTAAATCATAGGATATTGGAGCATCACCGTAATCAAATAAGCCTCCTGTAATATTTACTTGACAATCTAAAATTTCCAAACAACCACCAGCAGAGAAGGCTTGTAGTGATAAATTAACAAATCCATTTGCTAGATCTTGATCGCTTATGATATATGTTGTGGTACCAGAACTTGGATTTGTAAAATCTCCTTGAGTTCCAGAAGTCCAATTTATAGATGTTGCATTAGATACAGTAAAATTCAAGTCAATAGTAGATTCTGAAATTGTTAAATCAGTTGGGCAATTCCCAGTTATTGTAGGAAGTGCAGCAGGAGTAATACTATCTGAACCAGAAGCAATACCAGTATCATTTATATTAGTTGGAATCTGAGATACTTCTATAGATAAATCTATTAAAGCAGTTCCTATTGCAAAATCTACATTAAAAGTAGATACTCCACCGGGTAAACTAAAAATATCTAAAGACTGAGGTCCATTTTGCTGTGAAATAGCATTTGGCACATTAGGATAGTTAGGATCAAAAATGTTAGGTTCAGCAAGAACGAGTCCGTTAGTTAGGTTATAAGGCTCTCCGTTAAAAATAGCACCAACTCCAGAAAGATCAAGAGTCAAAACTGTATTGTTAAGAGTTAAGCCGCTTTGATTGTTTATAGTTATTGTTGCGGTACTGAAATCATCGGGACAGCTTCCATCACCTGTCATAGAAACATCAAGTACGATTTGTTCTCCGGGAACACAATCTGAAGAAGTCCCGCTAAAGGTAAGGTCATCACTTGTGTTTGCTGTTCCATCAAAGCCATTCAAACCTGTCTCGGTGCCAAAGCTAAAATCTGAGTTTGGATTGAATATCACGAAAGGGTTTATGCCAGCTTCAGCATCAGCCTCGACAGCGACTGTGTAATCGTAATCGCCAGCAGGTAATCCATTGATATCATAAACATATTCGTATGTAGCACAGGTTTGAGCTGGGAGTTTAGTTACAATTAGGTTTTCATACCATACAATTTTATCTTCAGAAGTTGAAATTGATAGCACATCTGGATCATCATCGCCATCAAAATCGCCTGAAAACACAGTTTGAGGCTCATTAATGGTTCCTGTAATAAATTGTTCTGGTCCAAAATTTCCTGCACCGTCATTTTCAAACCAACTTATTTTGGACTGTGCTGTGAATGTTCCAGATGAAGATAATACATCTAAATCTCCGTCACTATCGAAGTCGACGATGAATATAGATTGAGCTGAATTAGCAACATTACTAATAAATATTTCAGGCCCAAAATTACCAGTGCCATCATTTTCAAACCATGTAACTTGATTTGCGCCAGTTGCTATAATGTCAATTGCACCATCGCCATTTAAATCTGACGCTTTAACCTCTTCATCGGTAGAAGCAGAAATGGCTATAAATTGTTCAGGTCCAAAATTTCCAACACCATCATTTTCGTACCAAGCTAACTTATCATCTGTAGCAGAAGTTGACACGACATCTAAATCGCCATCACCATCAAAATCTCCAGCAAAAACAGAACTTGCTCCAATTGCATTTATAGTTATAGCTTGTTGTGGGCCAAAATTTCCAGCACCATCATTTTGGTACCAAGCTACTGTGTTGTCATCACCAAATGCTGCTAAAATATCTAAATCTCCATCATTTTCAAGATCGGCTGTAAAGATGTCTTCTGGAATTTCTAAAGATGAAGATATTATTTGCTGGTTTGTAAAATTACCACTACCATCATTTTCAAACCAACTTATTTCGTTAGGGAAGTCTCCAGCAGCAATCACATCTTGATCACCATCAGCATCAAGGTCTGCAGCATATATTAATCTTGCGGTACCCATATTAGAAGAAATTGCTTGTTGAGGACCAAAATTACCTACACCATCGTTAGCGTACCAAGCTACTTTTTCATTATTAAGGTTTGCAGAAATTACATCTAAATCGCCATCACCATCGAGATCTGCAGCAATTACATCACCGAGTTCATCATTTTCATTTATCGATACAATTTGCTCCGGTCCAATAGCAAGATCAGATATAAAAGGGTTTGCTCCTATCATATTAAAACTTTGAAGATTAAACCCACTTGGTGGTAAATGGTTAATATCATTTACATCCATAACTGCATTTCCAGTTCCAATATTACAGACTTCAACAGTATAAAAAACTTGAGCATCGCAACCAACACCAGAATTGGTGACTTGAACATCTATATTGGCAAATTCTGCACAATTTCCGTCATCTATTCTGTCTATAGGATCAGAAATATTATTAGCGACTTGTTCCTCAGAATCAATTTCAACCTGGTCAGGAAGGTTTGAAAACAGTAAGGGCACCTCATTTCCTGGCGTACTACCATCAAAGTTTACCACAGCATATAATTGTGTTGCACTCAAAAAAGTTTGACTAGTAACTAAACTATTAAAAGTACCTCCATTTGAAGGGATATTTTGAACATTCAAATCTTCTGTAAACAGAAATTGAGTTCCGGGTATTGTTGGATCTCCATCATAAAATGATATTTTTAAAATATCGTTGAATGGATTTAGCAAGTCGTTATTTGTTATCGTATATTCTACGGAGCCTTCTGGTGGTCCAGGGTTACAGTTTATAAGTTCATAATTAAAAAGCTCAATAGTAAGATCAAAAGCATTAGATAAGTCTGGTGGGTCACCGTCGCACCCTACTTGAGTTATATCTTGAACAAAAGTAACAGCATTGTTTTGAAGTGCTGTATAATTTGATGCACTAAAATAGCCGTTGGGTGAAGCCACATTAGTTCCTTGTATTGATGTACAGTCTGCAGCGTCATCAACTGCCAATAGTATAATCACAATACCTTGACTTTTTATTTGATTTGCTAAATCAGTGAGATTAGCTGGGATTTGATCACAAAATGCATCAGTTAAAAGTACAATTACTTTAGGAACACTCCTATTTGGTATTGGGTTTTGATTTACCCAATTAAAAGCGTTTAAAAGTGCAGTATAGATATCTGTTCCACCAGAGAATGGTCTTGGAGATTCACCAAACGCGACAATATCTGAAATTTCAGTAGTATAATTTGGACCTGCAACAGGAAAATTAAATTCTAAAAAATTTCCAGGGCCTGATGACCAATTACTGATTGAAATTCTAGTCTCGGTATCATCAGTTCCAAGAGAACCGGCAAATGATAAGCCTAATTGAGTAATAAAATCTTTTGATTGTTGAAATTCAGTTGCATCAACTGAACCAGAAATATCATTAGCAATATGGATATCTAACCCTGTATTACATTCCTCATCATCTTGTGCATTTAAGTTATAAGCAGTTAAAAAATATAAAACTAGAGCATATAAATATAAGTTGATTTTCATAAAATTGCGGAAATAATACTTCAGTATAAAATTCAATATTATTAAATTTTAAGATATTTTTCTGTTAAAATGAAGATTAATATCTATTTAAAATCACCAAAGCAATACAAATAGAATTTAAAACTACTCTTAAAACAAAAATTAGTGATATAGTTTTAATTACATGAATCCTTCCTAATAATTGATAAACAGTAAATTACTTATAGGTTTTGTTTGACAATATTTTAAAAGTAATTTAATTTTTCAATCCCATAAGCCTCTTAACATATTTACCAATCACATCAAATTCTAAATTTACTGTATCACCTTTATTTAGATATCTAAAAGTGGTATGCTCGAAAGTATAAGGAATAATGGCAACACTAAAAGCGTTAATTTCGCTATCAACAACTGTCAAACTTACACCGTTAATAGTAATTGAGCCTTTTTCTATAGTTACATTTTGTTGTTTTGGGTTATACTCAAACCGATACGTCCAGCTTCCATCGTGCTCTTTGGCCTCAATACAAGTTGCAGTCTGATCAACATGACCTTGAACAATATGTCCATCAAGACGAGAGTTGAGTTGAACACCACGCTCTAAGTTTAAAAAATCACCTACTTGTAATGTGCCTAAATTGGTTTTATTAAGGGTTTCGTCAATAGCCGTAACACGATAAGTTTTTTTTGAATCATCAATTGAAACTACAGTAAGGCAAACTCCATTATGAGAAACGCTTTGATCTATTTTGAGCTGATTTGCTATACTCGCTTTGATGTCCAAATGAATATTTGTGTTGTCTTTTTCAATATTAACAACTTGACCAATTTCTTCAATGATTCCTGTAAACATATTGCAGATTTATTTAATTATCTTTGCCATGCAAATTTAGCTTAAATAAAAAGTATAGCACTTTTAAAACGCTACATTAATTTTTATTTAGCTTTCATTGACTTCTATAACTTATGGTAAATAAAACTGCAAAATCTCAACATAAACTTCCAAAAGTTGGCATTAGTATCGGTGATATTAATGGTATTGGTTCTGAAATTATTCTAAAAACATTTGAAGATGAAAGGATGCTGGAGTTCTGCACACCAATAATTTTTGCCCATTCTAAAATGTTGTCCTTTCTGAAAAGACATTTTAAACTTAATTTAAGATTTCAAGGTGTAAATTCTCCTGAAAAGGCAGTTGAAGGAAAAATTAACGTAGTTAATGCCTGGAAAAACAACCCAAAAATAGAATTTGGTCAAGAACACAAAGCCGCAGGCGCATTTTCTATAAAATCCTTACGCGCCGCTGTCGATGCAGTAAAAAACAATCAAGTTGATGTTTTGGTTACCGCACCAATACACAAAAACAACATTCAAGCAGACGACTTTAACTTTCCTGGCCATACAGATTTTTTGGAGCAAGAATTTGGAGGTAAAGCTTTAATGTTTATGGTATCTGAATCAATAAAAGTTGGATTGTTAACCGACCATGTTCCAATAAAAGATATTTCAAAACATATTACACCAGAACGGATTAAACAAAAAATTCAGACCGTAAAGCAATCATTAAAGCAAGATTATCAAATAGATGTACCAAAAATTGCTGTTTTAGGAATCAATCCACATACAGGAGATAACGGTGTAATTGGCAAAGAAGACGACGAAGTCATCAAACCAACCTTAGCAGAAATCAACAAAACTGAACATTATGTTTTTGGACCTTATGCCGCTGATAGTTTTTTTGGGTCTAAAAATTATAAAAATTTTGATGCAATAATTGCAGCCTATCACGATCAAGGCTTGATTCCATTTAAAACCTTATCTTTTGGAGAAGGTGTTAACTTTACAGCTGGTCTAAATTTTATAAGAACTTCTCCAGACCACGGGACGGGTTTTGATATCGCTGGAAAGAATGAAGCCAACCCGAGTTCTTTTACAAAAGCGGTTTTTGAAGCTCTTAGGATTTATAAAAATAGAGAGGAATACAAACTATTGATTGAAAACCCTCTAAAAATCAAATAATAGCGCAATATAAAATTAAGTTTTAAACCCTTATAGTTTGCAAATATTTTTTATATTTGCAAACTCAAAATTGATGTAGTGATGTTGAATCTTGAAGATTATGCCATTCATTTTGTAGGGCTTAAAGAAGGAGAACATCAATTTGAATATAAGATAAATAATGCGTTCTTTGATGAATTTGATTACCAAGAATTTCTAAAATCGGATATTCAAGTTGAAGTTAATTTGATTAAGAAAAGTACACATCTTGAATTTGATTTTCATATCAAAGGGCAAGTTGAGGTTGAGTGTGATTTGACTTTAGAATCTTTCAATTTACCCATTGAAAACAGCTTATCTTTAGTAGTTAAGTTTGGAGATGAATTTAAAGAAGTAGATGATGAACTATTATATATTCCACATGGACAGTATGAATTTCAAATCGAACAGTTCATATATGAATGTGTAATTTTAGCAATACCTCAAAAAAAAATACATCCTGGCGTGGAAGATGGAACATTAGATTCTGAAATTCTTGAAAAATTAAATCAGCACAGCATTGATAAAGAAGACAATTTAAAAAACAAAGAAATAGACCCACGTTGGGATAAATTAAAAAAATTACTTAAAGACTGAGTTATGGCACATCCAAAAAGAAAAACCTCAAAAACACGTAGAGATAAACGAAGAACGCACATTAAAGCTGAAATGCCACAAATTGCAACCGATCCAACAACTGGCGAAGCGCATTTGTATCACAGAGCTCACTGGCATGAAGGTAAATTATATTACAGAGGTCAAATCTTGATTGATAATACAGAGGAAGTAGAAGTTGAATAATTCTTCTAGAAAAGGTATAAAGTAAAAAAAAGCACTCAAAATTTGAGTGCTTTTTTTATAACCTAATTTTTTTCATGATGATCTGTATAATTTTTTTATACAGATATTTTTGACTCAGCATCGCTACAAATTCGGCAAATAAATTAGTAGGCTTAAGAGAATGCTTAATGTATTTAAAGTCTATTTCAGCCCTTTGCTTGTGGATGTCAGCTTGTAATCTTAATATCTTAAGATGTTTGTCTATTTCTTCTATGGATTGATAATTTCTCAAAATATTTTAAAATTAAATATCTTCAAAAATTCGATTATAAATTTTCAAAACAGAATTTTGAATAAAAGATTTTCCAAAAAATATCATTATTAATAAAAGTATAAAATAAATACCTGCTATAATAAAAAATCCGACGTAATAATAGCCTATTAATTTACCAAGTAATAAACCTAAACCTATTGAAAGAAAAGCAAAAATAAGTAACACAATGCCAGCATTAACTACAAACCTCAATAATGCTGAAGTTGCTTTAATGAGCTTTTTGTACGCATCAAGCTTAAAGTAAGCTATTTCACTTTCAATATAAGTTTTAGCATCGTCGGATAAGTTATTAAGATGCTGCCCTATTTTTTTTTGGTCAGACATTTTAAGCTTTTAGTTTATCAAGCTCCTTTACTAAATCGGCGTTTTTTTTTCTCAAATCCTCTAATTCAGATTCCATATTAGCTAAAATATCATCTGCTTGGTTGTTGGCAGACTTAAAAAGTTTATCTATTCGCTTTTCAAATTTACTTTTAGCAGAATCAGCAAATTCAGTAACCTGAGAAGATAAATCTTCATATTCCTTACCCAATTTATCTTTAGCTTTACCAGCTTCTTCTAAAAGTTGCTCTCTGGTTTCTTTTCCACTTTGTGGTGCATAAAGTAAACCAAAACCAGCACCAATAGCTGCTCCAGTTAGTAATGCTACGATTGTATTTCCTGTGTTGTTTGACATAATGTATTATTTTTAATGTTTATTCAAAATTAACAATTGTTGTTAAGTTATGCTGTTAATACGAGGTTAACTTATTTTATAATTTTCAAAAATTATTATAAAACACAAAAAGCATTCATTCAACTTAAAACAATTTAATCATAAAGTCTGAATAATCACTATATATTAATTAAATTTGCAGTTCAAATCATTGATATATGCATTCACTCAACGTAATTTTTGTAATGGGACCTTGGCAATGGGTAATTATAGGTGTTGCCATATTACTTCTTTTTGGTGGTAAAAAAATCCCTGAATTAATGCGCGGTCTTGGCAGTGGCATCAAAGAATTTAAAGATGCCTCTAAAGAAGATGAACAAACCTCTGAGGAAGACAAAAAGAATTTGAAATAAGCTACTCGTTACTTTAAGTTATCTAGTAGAAATTCTTTGCCGTCAAACTTACCGTAGGTGAAATATTTTATCCAATCCCCAAGATTAATATATTGGCTATTTGATTTCAATTGGATATTTAGTGGCAAATGGCGATGGCCAAAAATAAAATAATCATAATGCTGTTCGCTTAATTTTTGCTTGGCGTATTGCACTAACCACTCATTGTCTTCGCCGAGAAATTTAGCGTCTTCTTCACCTGAAATCAACTTGTTTTTTACCGATAAATGTTGCGCCAATCGTACGCCTAAATCTGGATGTAACCACCTGAACAACCATTGACAAAAGGGATTGGTAAACACTTTTTTCATTCGTTTGTAGCCTTTATCATGCGGCCCTAAACCATCGCCGTGACCAATAAAAAATTGTTTGTCATTAATTTTAAACACTTGGGGTTTATGGTAAACTGGTATGTTTAATTCTTTTTGAAAATAATCTTTCATCCATAAATCGTGGTTACCGACAAAAAAATGAACTGGAATTCCCGCATCGGTAATTTCAGCAAGTTTGCCGAGAATTCTGACGAAGCCTTTTGGTACAACGGTTTTATATTCAAACCAAAAATCAAATAAATCGCCTAACAAAAAAATAACCTCAGCGTCTTGCTTAATTTCATCAAGCCAATTCACCAATTTGCGTTCACGAACTCTGCTCGCTTCATGATTAGGTGCACCAAGATGGCTATCGCTGGCAAAATAGGCCGATTTTCCTTTAGACAATTGTATACTTTCGGTCATAAATTGCGAATTTACTGTATTTTTTCAAATATAAGCTTAGCCGTTTTTTGGCTCGCGCCTGCTCCACCGAGTTTTTGCTCTAAATCGAAATAGTCTAAAAATAGTTGTTTTCTCTTATCAGTATCTAAAATTTTATGGAGCTCATTTTTTAAGTTTTTAGAATTCAATTCACTTTGAATTAACTCCTTTACTACAGGCTTATCCATAATGAGGTTGACTAACGAAATATAATCTAAGTTAATGATGCGTTTTGCAATGTGATATGATAAAAAATTGCCTTTGTAACACACCACTTCTGGCACTTTAAACAAAGCCGTTTCTAGGGTTGCTGTTCCAGAAGTCACCAAGGCTGCAATGGACACACTCAGCAAATCATAGGTTTTATTTTGAACATAAGACACGCGTTTTTTGGCGTTAAATTGTTCGTAAAATTCAGCCTCTTGTCCTGGTGCGCCTGCAATGACAAATTGATATTCTGGATAGTCATCAACTACGCTCAGCATTATACTTAGCATTTTTGAAATTTCCTGCTTTCGACTGCCGGGTAAAAGCGCAATGATGGGCTTGTCTAAAAGTTGATGTGTTTTTATAAACTCTTCTTCGCTTTGAGGCTTAAAATCTCTAATCGCATCTAAAAGTGGATGACCCACAAAATGCACGGGAAAATCGTGTTTCTTTTCGTAAAATTCTTTTTCAAAAGGTAAAATCACATACATTTCATCAATATCGCGTTTAATGGCTTTGATACGATTTTCTTTCCACGCCCAAATTTGAGGTGAAATATAATAGTGGGTTTTAAAACCTTGTTGTTTTGCCCATTTGGCTATGCGGAAATTAAAACCTGGATAATCAATAAATACAATCACATCTGGTTGAAATTCTTGAATATCTTGCTTGCAATATTTAATATTTTTAAAAATTGTTCTCAGATTCATAAGCACTTCGGCGAATCCCATAAAGGCCAAGTCTTTATAATGCTTGACGAGAGTTCCGCCAACATTGGCCATTAAGTCGCCACCCCAAAACCTAAAATTGGCTTGAGCATCAATTTGTTGTAAAGCTTTCATCAGATTTGAAGCGTGCAAATCACCTGAAGCTTCGCCAGCTATGATGTAGTATTTCATTTAGAATAAACTTGTGTTTGCAAATGTAAGGCAGAATTTACAATTATTAGGCTTGTCAGAAAGATGAGTCTATGACTTGAGTGAAATGATTGACTTAGGCAATTACTTACTACTACAAAAAAAGTATTTTTGAAATAATACTGAAATAAAATGCACATCATCAAAGTGTTAAGCTAAGTTTTCGGTAATGAATTAGCTTTATCACAGAGGAACACAAAGTAGGCACAGAGGCTCACAAAGAAGAAATATATTTTTATATAATTGAATATCAGCATATAAATTATTAGATATTAGTGTAAATAAATTAAATAATTTATAAGAACCTGGATTATCAAATTTTCAAATTATACATTTTTATATTGATACATTAATGTTTTACCTTTACCAAAATTTCACAGGGATTGAATCCATTTAAAACACTTTTTAAACACACCTTTGTCTATGGCTTAGCAACGGTTTTGCCCAGAATGCTGAGTTTTTTATTGGTGCCACTTTATACCAAACTCTTTTCAGATTCAGATTACGGCATCATCACTTTAGTGTTTTCTTATCTGATTTTTTTTAATGTGATTTTGTCTTACGGAATGGAAACAACGGTGTTTCGGTTTTTTACAAAGCAAAACCATAAGGAGAAAGTCATCAGCACGGCGACGCTTTCCATATTTTTCTCGAGTTTGTTGTTTTTGATTTTTTCTATCATTTTTAATGTAGAAATATCAAGACTTTTAGACCTGAATCCTTTTCATTATAAACTCATTGTTTGGGTTTTGTTTTTTGATGCCATTTGTGTGATTCCTTTTGCGTATTTGCGTATTAATAAAAAACCCATTCGCTATGCGTTAGTCAAAATCATCAATGTTGTTGTTAATTTAAGTCTGAATCTATTTTTACTTTTAAAATTGCCGATTTGGAAAAATAATTTTGAATTTTTAAACCGCATTTATATCGCTGATTTTAGGATTGAATATATTTTTATCTCTTTTGTTATATCCAGTGGACTGACATTTTTATTACTGTCGCCATTCTTTATCAAACTAAAATACCAATTTGATGCTAAACTATGGAAAAGTATGATGAAATATGCCTTGCCCGTTTTGGTTGCTGGCTTGGCATTTTCTATCAATGAAACTTTAGACAAAATATTACTCAATTATTTATTACCAGAAAATATCGCCAAATCTCAAGTTGGTATTTATGGCGCGTGCTACAAATTAGCCATGTTTATGACACTATTTGCCACGGCTTATCGGTTGGGAATTGAGCCTTTTTTCTTTAGCCATTCACAAACCCAAAACCCAAAAAAAGCTTACGCTCTTGTCACCAAATATTTTGTGATTTGTGGAGTTTTTATTTTATTATTTGTGGTGGTTTTTATCGATTATCTCAAGCTGATTATTCAAAATGATGTGTTTTACGAAGCTTTGGGCGTTGTGCCTATTTTGCTTTTAGCCAATTTATGTTTGGGCGTTTATCACAACCTTTCGGTGTGGTATAAAATTACAGACCGTACCAAGTTTGGCGCCATCATTTCGAGTATAGGAGCCATTGTTACTTTAGCCATCAATATTATTTTTATTCCACTTTATGGTTTTAAAGCTTCGGCTATTGCCACACTTTGTGCGTATGGTATTATGATGTTGTTGTCTTATGCTTTAGGTCGAAAATACTATAAAATCGATTATCCGCTCAAACGCTTGGCACTTTATAGCTTGTTAGGTGTTTCTTTTTCTGCGTTGTCTTTTTATCTATTTAGAGACCAAATCTGGATTGGCATTGTATTTATTTTAAGCTATTTGGTTTTAGCTTATAGTTTTGAAAAACGAGAATTACTGTATTATATCAAAAAAACATAATTATGATTATTCCCATTATTAACACTTCCGAGCACGATTTACCACAATACGAAACCAAAGATTCAGCGGGTTTAGATTTAAAAGCGGTGTGTGAAAGTCCTATTGTATTGAAACCTCTTGAACGGAAAATCATCAAAACAGGATTGCATATTGCACTACCCGAAGGCTACGAAGCCCAAATCCGTCCGAGAAGCGGTTTAGCAGCAAAACACGGTATTTCCGTTTTAAATTCCCCCGGAACTATCGATGCGGATTATCGTGGAGAGATTGGCGTGATTCTCGTCAACTTATCTCAGGACGATTTTAAAATCACCAATGGCATGCGTATTGCTCAAATGGTCATCGCCAAGTTTGAACAAGCCCAATGTAAGCTGGTTGAACAACTCGATGAAACTTCACGTGGTGAAGGTGGGTTTGGGAGTACTGGGGAATAAAAGCCCCCAATCCCCCAAAGGGGGTTATCTTATCTGAAATTCTGTATGTTTTATAACTCGCTAATATCTGCGTTTAATTGTACAATCTGCCCACTACTTTATTTGATTTGAAAGTTGATGTCCTATAAATAAAATAGATTAAAGAAGCTTAAAAATCCAATTGGTGAATTGAAACATTGACAAAGAAATATCTAAATACATTTTCAAATTGGCTTATTTTCAAATCTTCAAATTAAAATTGTAACATTAGCACATTGTCAAATTGCAACATTAAAAATGTATCTTTGCAAAAAATTAAAATTGAATGTCGAATATTGTTGCTGTAGTTGGTCGACCCAATGTGGGAAAATCCACATTTTTTAATCGTATGATTCAAAGGCGTGAAGCCATTATTGATGCGGAAAGTGGCGTAACACGCGACCGTCATTATGGAAAATCAGAATGGAACGGCAAAGCATTTTCATTGATTGATACTGGCGGTTACGTAGAAAATAGTGACGACGTTTTTCAAAATGAAATCGATAAGCAAGTGCATCTCGCCATTGAAGAAGCAGATGCCATTATCTTTTTAGTTGATGTTCAAGAAGGGCTTACACCAATGGATGAAGATGTGGCTAAAATTTTAAGAAAAGCAGAAAAACCCGTTTTTTTAGCCGTCAATAAAGTAGATAGTAACAAAAATATTCAAGATGCCATGGAGTTTTACGCCTTAGGTCTTGGCGAATATTACAACATTTCTGCTATTAACGGCAGTGGCACAGGCGAATTGCTCGACGATTTGGTAAATGCACTTCCTGAAGAAGAAATTAAAGAAGAAGTACCCTTACCTAAATTTGCCGTCGTTGGCAGACCTAATGCAGGAAAGTCGTCTTTCATTAATGCCTTGATAGGCGAAGAACGCTACATCGTTACAGATGTTGCTGGCACCACAAGAGACTCAATCGATACCCATTACAACCGTTTTGGTTTTGATTTTAATTTGGTGGATACTGCTGGCATAAGACGAAAAGCTAAAGTCAAAGAAAATTTGGAATTTTATTCCGTTATGCGTAGTGTAAGAGCTATTGAAAGCTCTGATGTTTGCTTGATTCTTGTCGATGCTCAACGGGGTTTTGACGGACAGGTACAAAATATTTTTTGGCTAGCTCAACGCAATAAAAAAGGGATTGTCATTTTGGTCAACAAATGGGATTTGGTCGATAAAGAGACCAATACCTTAAAGCAATTTCAAAACCACATTTTACAGAAAATTGAACCTTTTACCGATGTGCCAATAATTTTTATTTCTGTCGTGAATAAACAACGAATATTTAAAGCGATCGAAACCGCCGTAGAAGTTTATCAAAACCGAAGTAAACGCATCAAAACCCGAAAACTTAATGATGTTTTATTACCATTAATTCAAAAATTCCCACCACCAGCGATTAAAGGGAAATATGTAAAAATTAAATTCATCACACAATTGCCCACGCATCACCCGCAGTTTGCGTTTTTCTGTAACTTACCGCAATATATCAAAGATCCTTATAAACGTTTTCTTGAAAATAAAATCAGAGAACACTTCGATTTTAAAGGCGTTCCGATTGATATTTATATGAGAAAGAAGTAAACTTATCCTTTTAGTTATATTGACTTTTAGCTAATAGCCTTTGAATATTTCACAACCTAATTTCAATAATTTACACATTCTTTTACAAGCAACTTACGTTCGGTTGCTAATACCTATTTTTGAAAACTTATCAACAATGTGGTAAAAAGTGGTAAATTGTGGTAATATTTTTGATATATTTGACCTAATTATCTGGGTCAATGACAAACTACATCGGGACATATGAGTGCAAAGCAGACGCCAAAGGCCGCCTTCTAGTGCCTTCTGCCTTGAAAAAGCAAATGCATTCTCACCTTGAGGAAGGCTTTGTTTTAAAGCGCTCAGTGTTTCAAAAATGCCTTGAACTTTATCCTATGCAGGAGTGGAATTTGTTAATGCAAAAGATAAACGGACTCAATAGGTTTAAAAAAAAGAACAACGATTTTATTAGAAAGTTTACAGCAGGTGTCAAAGTTGTTGAAGTTGACACCAATGGCAGACTGCTTATTCCAAAAGATTTAAAAATGTTTGCCAATATCAATAAAAATTTAGTCTTGTCTTCAGCTATCAATATCATAGAAATATGGGACAAAGACCTCTACGAATCCTCAATAGAAGATGTTGATGATTTTGCAGATTTAGCTGAAGACGTAATGGGAAACAATGATGATACAGAATGATTACCACATACCCGTTTTACGCGATGAAAGCGTTGAAGGCCTCAATATAAACCCCAATGGTATTTATGTTGATGCTACTTTTGGCGGTGGTGGCCATTCTCGTGCCATATTAGAACAATTAAATTCAGAAGGCAAATTAATTGGGTTTGATCAAGATGAAGCAGCCTTACAAAACAAAATTGATGACGATAGATTTCTATTAATTCCTGAAAATTTTAGATACCTCAAGCGCTTTTTAAAATTCTATAAAATTGAATCTGTTGATGGTGTTTTAGCTGATTTTGGCGTGTCTTCCCATCAATTTAATACTGCTGATCGCGGATTTTCAATACGTTTTGATGGCGATTTAGATATGCGCATGAACCAGAATCAAGATTTAAATGCTAAACAAATCATCAACACGTATTCTGAAGAAAGATTAACCCAACTTATTAAACAATATGCTGAATTGCGTATGGCTCCAAAATTGGCGTCTGCCATTATTTCAGCAAGACAACAAGAACTTATTGAGACCACGTTTCAACTCAATGCTGTTTTAGAGCCACTTTTACCTCAAACCAAAAGCAATAAATTTTTAGCTCAAATTTACCAAGCCCTAAGGATAGAAGTCAATCAAGAAATTGAAGCACTGAAGGAATTTTTAATACAGACCAAAGAAGTTATAAAAACAGGTGGCAGACTAAGTGTAATTTCCTACCACTCTCTAGAAGATAGACTGGTTAAACATTTTATAAGAAGTGGGAATTTTGAGGATGATGTCCAAAAAGATTTCTATGGAAATGTAGAAAAACCCTTTAAAAAAATAGGCAAACTCATTGTTCCAAGTCAAAAAGAAATAGAACAAAACAAACGCTCTAGAAGTGCGAAATTGAGAATTGCAGAAAAAATTCAGTCATGAGTAAAGGCGCTATAGATATCATAAAAGGGAAGTTTTTAATTCAAGACGGTGCGTTTAAAAATTGGAGTTTCATCCTGTTTTGCGCAGTCTTAGCTCTTGTTATGATTGCTAGCTCTCACAGTGCAGATCGAAAAGTCTATCAAATAGCAGAACTCAAAACTGAAATGAAAGCCCTACGAAGTGAATTTGTCGATACAAAAAAAGATGTGATGCAACTTAAAATGGAGTCTAATGTGACCAAAATCATGATTAAAAGGGGCATAAAACTTTCTGAAGAACCACCATATGAAATCACTGTAAAATCAGACTCAGAATGATAGACCAAAAAAACATTCTAAAACGATTTTATGTTATCCTTGTGATGCTAGTTTTGTTCACGGGTTGTATTATTTATAAAATTATCCAAATTCAAATCATTGATGGTGAACACTACAAATCTATCGCCAACCAAAGTGTTTATAAAAGTTTTATCATTGAGCCTAACCGCGGCAATCTCTATGATACCAATCTCAATTTGCTAGCAACATCGGTGCCCGTTTACGAAATTAGATTTGACGCCGTTACAGTATCTAAAAAAGATTTTGATAAAAACCTAGTCCCGCTTTCAAAAGCACTTTCAAATTTTTCAGGCCGACCAGTTTCATATTACAAAAGCAAACTTATTAACGCTAGAAAACAGCAAAATCGATACCTATTTATTGCAAATGATTTAGATTATAGTGAGTACCAGCAATTTAAGAAATTCCCCCTTTTCAAATTAGGACCATACAAAGGTGGCTTTATTGCTGAGCAAAGTATTGAAAGAGAACATCCAATGGGTAAGGTTGGAAGACGAACCGTGGGTTACAATAATGTTGGACTTGAAGGCGCTTTTAACGAATATCTTAAAGGTAAAAAAGGAAGACAATTCAAACAAAAAATATCAAAAGGTCAATGGAAACCTTTAAACGATGGAAATAGCGTTGAACCTGAAGATGGCTTAGATGTCGTTTCTACAATTGATGTCAACATCCAAGATATTGCTCACCACGCTTTATTGAGACAACTTGAAAAGTTTAAAGCTGACCACGGCAGTGTTATTGTTATGGAAACCAAAACTGGTGAAATTAAAGCCATATCAAACTTAGGCCGAACCAAAGACAACACGTATTACGAAAAAAGAAATTATGCGGTTTGGGAAAGCCATGAGCCAGGATCAACTTTTAAATTAATGACACTTGCTGCTGCTTTAGAAGATAAAGTTGTAGACACCTCTAAAATTGTAGATACTAAAAATGGAGTACTCAAATACTACAACAGAACTGTAAAAGACTCAAGAAAAGGCGGTTATGGTAAAATTTCTGTAGGTAAAGCATTAACGGTTTCGTCAAATACAGCATTTTCTCAAATTATAAACAATTCTTACAAAGACAATCCTGAAAAATTTGTCGACCGACTCATCAATATGGGATTGAATAAAAAAATTGGTCTCGAAATTAAAGGTGAAGGCCAGCCATCCATTCCACATCCTGATGACAAAAACTGGTATGGCACTACTCTACCATGGATGTCTTTTGGTTACGGTGTGTCGATGACACCCTTACAAATCTTAAGTTTTTATAATGCCATTGCTAATGATGGGATTAGAATAAAACCGAGATTCATTAAGAAAGTGATGGACAAAGGAGATAATATTGAAACTTATGACAAACCGATTACTCAAAACAGTGTTTGCTCAAAAGAAACTGCAAAAATACTCCAAGACTTACTTAAACAAACCGTAGAAAAAGGAACCGCTGAAAATATTTACAACAAAAACTTTTCTATGGCTGGAAAAACTGGGACTTGCCAAACTGAATATTGGATAGAAAGCGGGCGATACATTGCCTCCTTTGCTGGTTATTTTCCAGCCGAAAATCCTAAATATTCTTGTATAGTCACTATACATAAACCTGACACAAAAATAGGCTTTTACGGTAGTCAAGTTGCTGCACCAGTCTTTGCAGAAATTGCTGAAAAAATTTACACCAAAACACCAATTAAAGATCTAATTACAAAAGATAGTATCCAATCACTTCAAAATAATGATGTGGTTTATAAAAACATTGCCAAGGCAGAAGAACACATCAATACCATGCCAAATCTTAAGGGTATGCCATTAATGGATGCTATAGCAGTAATAGAAAATCTAGGGTTGAAAGTACAATTTGTTGGTGAAGGTAATGTGATTAGACAATCCATTGCAAAAGGACAAAAAATCAAAAAAAACCAAAACGTAAAACTTATATTAGGTTGAATACATTAAAAGACATATTATATAAAGTTAGCATTGAAGCCGTTGATGGTTCGACTAATCAATCGTATACCAACTTGCATTTCGACTCCAGAAAAGTTGGTCTTAATGATATTTTTGTCGCTATAAGAGGTACAAAATCTGATGGACATGACTACATAAAAAATGCAGTTGATCAAGGAGCTATTGCAGTGGTTTGTGAAGAATTCCCAGAGCTTAAAATCAATGGTGTTACCTATATAAAAGTTAATGATACGCGTGAAGCTTTAGCTTATATGGCATCTAACTTTTACGATAATCCGTCTTCTAAACTCAAGCTGATTGGCGTAACAGGAACCAATGGAAAAACCACAGTCACCACTCTTCTTTATCAATTGTTTTTAAAATTAGGCTATCCTGTGGGTTTAATTTCTACGGTTAGAATTCTCATCAATGAAGAAGAATTTCCAACCCGATTGACTACACCAGATTCTATTACCATAAACCAACACATCAACCAAATGTGTGATGCTGGCGTTGAATATGTCTTTATGGAAGTGAGTTCACACGGAATTGATCAAAAACGCTCACTGGGTTTAGACTTTGACGCTGCCATTTTTACTAATTTATCACACGATCATTTAGATTATCACAAAACTTTTGAAGCCTACAGAGATGTCAAAAAACGTTTTTTTGATCAACTTAAAAAATCAGCAATTGCCATCACCAATAGAGATGACAAAAACGGAAATTACATGCTTCAAAATTGCAAAGCAAAAACATACACTTATGCTTTAAAATCTTACGCAGATTACAAAGCCAAAATTATAGAAAATAGTTTTAGCGGATTACACCTTAAAATGAATGACAGGGAGGTGTGGACTAAGGTGATTGGTGAATTCAACGCTTATAATCTCCTTGCAGTTTATGCTTTGGCGCATTTATTTGATTTAGATGAATTAGAAAGTTTAAAGTTTATAAGTCAATTACAGCCTGTTGATGGTCGATTTGAGCATTTCAAAAGTCAAACTGAAAACATTTCAGCTATTGTTGATTATGCCCACACACCCGATGCACTTAAAAATGTCTTGCAAACTATCAATAGCATTAGAACTAAAAATGAAAATGTAATTACTGTTGTGGGTTGTGGTGGAAATAGAGATAAAACAAAACGTCCAAAAATGGGACAAATTGCTGCTCACTACAGTGATCAAGTGATTTTTACAAGCGACAATCCTAGAGACGAGGACCCCGATGAAATTATTAAAGATATTGAAAAAGGGGTAGAAGCTCAACATCAACAAAAAACATTAAGTATAGCCCATAGAAAGGAAGCCATAAAAACCGCCTGCAAAATTGCCAAACCCAATGATATTATTCTCATTGCTGGCAAAGGCCATGAAACCTATCAGGAAATAAAAGGTGAACGAAAAGATTTTGATGATATGGAAATTGTAAAATCTTACCTGAACCAATTTAAAAAATAGATATGTTGTATCATTTACTTAAATATCTCGATAGCTTGTATGATTTCCCTGGTGCAGGCTTATACCAATATCTATCATTTAGAGCAGCAATAGCAGCTATTTTATCACTTTTAATATCATTGATATTCGGGAAACGTATCATCAATTTTTTACAAAAACAACAAGTTGGAGAAAGTGTAAGAGACTTAGGTTTGGAAGGCCAAGTGCAAAAAGCCGGCACCCCAACAATGGGTGGATTGATTATTATTTTTTCAACCTTAATTCCCGTTTTACTGTTTACAGATTTAAGTAATATATATATCATTTTGCTTATAGTGACAACCCTATGGATGGGAAGTATAGGTTTTCTTGACGATTACATTAAAGTTTTCAAAAAAGACAAAAAAGGTTTAAAAGGAAAGTTCAAGGTGTTTGGTCAAGTTGGTCTGGGCGTTATTGTAGGCTTAACCATGTATTTTCACGAAGATATTACGGTGAGAAACGATATTGAACTCAACCCAAAAACCAATGAAATTGTAGATATTGCAGATGAAGAAAAATCCACCACCACAACCATTCCGTTTTTAAAAAATAATGAACTAGATTATTCTAAAATCATCACTTGGATTAGTCAAGATTTAGCGCCTTATGCGTGGTTAATTTTCATTCCAATAGTCATTTTTATAGTTACAGCCCTATCTAATGGAGCAAACCTAACCGATGGTATTGATGGACTTGCCGCTGGCTCTTCAGCAATTATAGTTTTGACCCTTGGTATTTTCGCATGGGTTTCGGGTAATGTTATTTTCTCAGATTATTTAAATGTCATGAACATCCCAAGATCTGGCGAAATGACCATTTTTATTGCTGCTTTTACAGGGGCTTTAATTGGCTTTTTATGGTATAACACTTTTCCTGCACAAATATTTATGGGCGATACAGGAAGTTTAACTATTGGCGGCATCATAGCTGTAATAGCTATTGCCACGCGTAAAGAACTTCTATTACCTATACTATGTGGAATATTTCTAGCAGAAAACCTATCTGTTGTCATGCAAGTGGGTTGGTTTAAATACACCAAGAAAAAATTAGGGGAAGGTAAACGCATATTTCTGATGTCACCTTTACACCATCATTTTCAAAAGAAAGGATTTCACGAAAGTAAAATTGTAGTGAGATTTTGGATTATAGGCATTTTACTTGCCGTCATATCAATTATAACCCTAAAAGTGAGATAATGCAAAAAGTAGCAATTTTAGGAAGTGGAAAAAGTGGTCTTGGCGCTGCAATTTTAGCGTCAAAGAAACAATACAACGTGTTTCTGAGTGACGCTCATAAAATTTCTATATCTAAAATTGAAACGCTCAACAATTTAAAAATTGAATTTGAAGATAACCATCACAGTTTAAACAAACTGGATGATGCCAATCTTGTAATAAAAAGTCCAGGTATTCCTGACGATGCTAAAATTGTAAAACAACTCAACGAAAAACAAATTCCTGTAATTTCAGAAATTGAATTTGCTTACCAACATACAAAAGCCAATATCATTGGTATTACAGGTTCAAACGGCAAAACTACTGTTGCCCACATGGTATATCACTTACTAAAGGATGAAATTGAAGAAGTGGATTTGGCTGGAAATATGGGCTTGAGTTTTGCTAAATCAGTAGCTGAAAAAAATGCTAAATATTATGTTTTAGAAATTAGTAGTTTTCAACTTGATGGTATCAAAAACTTTAAACCACATATGGCCATCATCACATCGATTACACCAGATCATTTAGACCGTTATCAAAATAATTTTGATTTATATACGGCTTCAAAATTTAGAATTGCAGAAAACCAACAAACCACTGATTTTTTAATCTACAATGCAGATGAAGAGCATTTGTGCAAATGGCTCAAAAATCACCCAGTAAAATCGACCTGTATTCCTATTTCAACTGAAAAGGAATTGGAATTTGGAACTTATCTCAAAGACAACGAAATTATTATAAACCTCAATAAAAAAACATACATTATGCCAATATCCGCTCTAGAAGTCGAAGGAAAACACAATACTAAAAATGCGATGGCTGCTTCTACCGTTGCACATTTACTCAAAATCAGAAAAGAAACGATTAGAGAAAAATTAGAAACATTTCACGGTGTAGAACATCGTTTAGAACAGGTTTTAAAAATCAATAATGTCAACTACATTAATGATTCAAAAGCGACAAACATCAATGCCACTTTTTATGCTTTAGACTCAGTTCCATCAGGCTTGATTTGGATTGTTGGCGGTGTTGACAAGGGCAATGTTTACGAAGACCTATTGCCACTGGTCAATGAAAAAGTTAAAGCTATTATTTGTCTAGGTCTTGACAACCAAAAAATTATTAAAGCTTTCAAATCTTGTGTAGACGATATTTACGAGACACAATCTATGCAGGAATGTGTTAAAATAGCTTACCATTTGGCAAAAGCAGACGATACGGTTTTGCTTTCCCCAGCCTGTGCAAGTTTTGATTTATTTGAAAATTACGAAGATCGTGGAAGACAATTTAAAGAAGCCGTTCAAAATCTATAAATCCAATGAAAAATTCTTTAGTCCATTTTTTCAACAACAACTTGAGTGGCGATAGAGCCATATGGGCTGTAGTGGCATTATTGGCCGTATTTTCATTTATTCCTGTATATAGCGCAAGTAGTAATTTGGCATACCTTAATGGGGGCAGCGGCAACACCATAAGTTATCTTATCAAACATTTTGTGCATTTGTTTATGGGCTTTGTTATCATCTTTGCTGTGCACAAAATTCCTTATAAATATTTTAGGGGTATTTCTATTTTGTTACTTCCTGTTACCATTGTATTATTAATTTTTACCTTGTTCAAAGGCACAACCATTGACGGGGCATATGCAAGCCGTTGGCTAACCATCCCTGTGTTTAATATGAGTTTTCAAACTTCTAGTTTAGCAGCTATAGTTTTGATGGTTTATGTCGCACGGTATTTATCAAAAATAGCTACAAAACAGGTCACTTTTAAAGAAACCATTTGGCCACTTTGGGTCCCTGTATTGACTGTTGTTGGTTTGATATTTCCAGCAAACTTTTCGACCGCTGCTATTATATTTAGTATGGTTTTACTTTTAGCTTATTTAGGAGGTTATCCTATAAAATATTGTGGATATATTTTAGGCAGTACTGTGATTATTGCCAGCCTTTTTATTTTAACCTCAAAGGCTTTTCCAGGTTTACTCCCTAACCGTGTTGATACGTGGACAAGCCGAATAGAAAGTTTTGTCTCTGACGATGAACAACAAGAGCAATATCAAGTCGAAAAAGCCAAAATAGCCATTGCAACAGGCGGTTTAACAGGAAAAGGCGTTGGTAAAAGTGTACAAAGAAATTTCTTGCCACAATCCTCTTCAGATTTTATATATGCTATAATCATTGAAGAAACAGGCTTAATCGGTGGCTTTTTCGTGCTTATACTCTACCTCTTTATTCTATTAAGAATCGCTATTATTTTTACAAAAAGAGAATCTATTTATGCCAAACTTCTCATCGCAGCAGTGGGTTTACCTATAGTATTTCAAGCCTTTATAAATATTGGTGTCGCCGTAAATTTATTTCCCGTGACAGGGCAAACTTTGCCTTTAGTCAGTAGCGGTGGTTCATCAATTTGGATGACTTGTGTAGGCATTGGAATTATTTTAAGTGTGAGTTCAAAATCAAATGAAGATTACAGCGATAAAGAATTAAAATATAAAGAAAACGAAGAGCAAGAAAATCCTTTAGACGTTTTAAGTCAAACTCTATGAAGTCGTGGAAAATAATCATATCAGGCGGTGGAACCGGTGGTCATATTTACCCGGCAATTGCGATTGCTCAGGAAATTAAGAAAAGACAGCCTAATGCCGATATTTTATTTGTTGGAGCAAAAGATCGTATGGAAATGCAAAAGGTACCAAAAGCGGGTTTTAAAATAATCGGTTTATGGATAAGCGGATTGCAAAGAAAATTGACTTTATCCAATCTAATATTCCCTGTGAAATTGCTACTTAGCATGATAAAAGCAAGACAAATCATCAAAAAACATCATCCAGATATAGTCATTGGTACGGGTGGTTTTGCAAGTGCACCATTATTAAAGATGGCAAATATGATGAATTATCCAACTTTAATTCAGGAACAAAATTCTTATGCAGGCGTGACTAATAAATGGGTCGCCAAACAAGCTAATGCCATTTGTGTGGCTTACGATAATATGGAACGCTATTTCCCAAAAGATAAAATCACTTGGACGGGCAATCCTGTAAGACAAGACTTAATAGATAATAAACTCACAAAAAAAGAAGCGCTTTCAGAATTTAACTTAAATCCTGACAAGCAAACTTTATTAGTGATTGGTGGCAGTTTGGGCGCATCAGTTCCGAACAAAACCATTTCAAAACATTTAAAAATAATCGAGCAACTCAACTGCAATTTATTGTGGCAGTGTGGTGCTTTTTATTTTGAAGACTATAAAAATTTAGCAAGCGAGAACATTAAAATTTTAAAATATATAGAAAATATGCAAGCCGCTTATGCCGCCGCAGATATCATTATTTCTCGTGCTGGCGCAGGTGCAGTAAGTGAATTGAGTTTAGTGGGTAAACCCGTTATTTTTATTCCGTCGCCCAATGTTGCAGAAAATCATCAGTTTAAAAATGCTCAATCTGTCACCAACCATCAAGCTGCTATTTGTATAGAAGAACACGAATTAGATCAAAAATTTGAGAAAACCTTAAAAAATTTAATTCAGAATGAAGCACAAAGAGAGCTTTTATCAAAAAACATAAAAACATTAGCTAAACCCAATGCAACAAAGGATATCGTCGATATTGTTGAAAAAATTATCAGTAAAGCATGAGCATAAATCTTGAACATATCAAACAGGTTTACTTTATCGGCATTGGCGGTATTGGCATGAGTGCTTTAGCTTTTCATTTTATCAAACTGAAAAAAGAAGTCTTTGGTTATGATAAAGTTCCAAACCCAATTAGTGACAAATTAGAAAAAGAAGGTGCAAAAATTGAGTACGATGAAAACCTAAAACTTGCTAAAAAAATAAATAAGGAAAATGCTTTAATAATTTATACCCCCGCGATTAAAGAAAACCATTCTGTGTTTCAATACTTTAAAACTCATCATTTTTATATTTCAAAAAGAGCTCAAGTCTTAGGTCAGCTAAGTTCAAATAAAACCTGCATTGCTGTTGCTGGCACACATGGTAAAACCACCATCACCAGTATGCTAGCCTTTTTACTTAAAGACAATGACCAACCCGTTACGGCATTTCTAGGTGGTATTGCACAAAACTATAATTCAAATTACATTCATAATGGCGATGACGTTTATGTGATTGAAGCTGATGAATTTGATCGTTCGTTTTTAAATCTAAAACCTGATTTTGCTTTAATTAGCAATATCGACGCAGACCATTTAGACATTTATAATACCAAAGAAAAGCTACAACAAAGTTTTAAAGATTTTGCAAATCAATTGAAAGATAAAACCCAGTTATATCATCAAAACCAATTGGATTTTAAAGGAAAAACGATTAGCGTTGATGAAAACTCTGACTTTTATGCGGAAAATATCAGTATTAAAAACGGCACTTATCATTTTGATTGGGTAAGTCCAAAACTGCATCTCAAAAACTTACAACTTAATATGCCAGGTTATCACAACCTGTTTAATGCTATAAGTGCATTGGCTTTAGCAATAGCCTTCAAGCAAGAGAAAGCAGAACATTTTGCTAGATCTTTAGCTGAATTTAAAGGCGTAAAACGACGATTTAATTATATCGTCAAAAGGTCAGACTTAACCATCATTGACGATTATGCGCATCATCCTTCTGAAATAAAAGCCGTTTATCAAGCAATAAAACAAATGCATCCTTATCAAAAAGTCATGGCAATTTTTCAACCGCATTTGTTTTCTAGAACACAAGATTTTGCTGATGATTTTGCTCAAGAACTCAGTCAATTTGATGACATAAAACTTTTAGAGATTTACCCTGCAAGAGAAGAACCTATTGAAGGTGTAAATTCAGAATTCTTATTAAGTAAAATAAAGCATCCATATAAGTCTGTGATTCAAAAAAACAAAATATTACAAAGCATAGAAAGCAGCAATTGTGAAGTTGTTGTTCTTATGGGTGCTGGCGATATTGGTATTGAAGCTCAACGTATTAAAAATTATTACAGTGATGAAAAATAAATGGGCCTACATAAAAATCAGCGTGATACTCGTCTTAATGATGGTGTTGGTAGGCTTTACAAACCATCGTCACAGAAGCAGAAAAGTTAAAGGTATAGATATCACGTTTCAACAAGAAAATCAATTATTCGTAAATAAAGAAACGGTTAATAAATTGTTAATACAAAACAAAAAACACGTTGAGAATCTAAGCCTAGAACACTTAGATTTGAAAGTTATAGAAAACCAAGTTGAAGCACACCCAATGGTAGAAAATGCAGAAGTTTTTACTGACATTAACGGTGTTGTTCATACTGATATTACGCAGCGAAAACCTATTGCTCGGGTAATTAGTCATGAACAATATTATATTGATTCTAACGGAAAAAAAATGCCATTATCACAAAATTATTCTTCAAGAGTTCCCATAGTTTGGGGCATTAAAGACCAGCAAATTAATGATGTTTTTCAACTTTTAAAATTCATAGAACAAGACTTGTTTTTAAAACAAAACATCACAGAAATAAGAACCTATCCCAATGCGCAATTTGGGTTAGATTTTAGACGGCAAAAGTTTAAAATATTTATTGGTAAAGTTGATAACCTCAATCAAAAGTTTATGAACTTTAAGGCATTTTATGTTAAAGCAAAAAAAGATAAACTTTTAGAAAAATATAAAAGAATTGACTTGCAATACGGCAACCAAGTTGTCTGCGAAAAAATAGAATCTTAAACTATGGAAAACGAACATATAGCAGTAGGACTTGATATAGGCACAACCAAGATTGTAGCTATGATTGGTCGCAAAAACGAATTTGGAAAGTTAGAGATATTAGGCTTAGGCAAAAGCAAAAGTTTAGGTGTTCATCGTGGGGTAGTCAATAATATTACGCAAACTATTCAGTCTATTCAATTGGCCATTAAAGAAGCTGAAGAAAGTGCAGAAAAAGATGTATCTGCCGTTACCGTCGGCATTGCAGGACAACATATCAGAAGCCTACAGCACAGTGATTATATTACCAGAAAAAATGCTGACGAGGTCATCAGCGAAGACGATATTAACGCTCTGTGTGATCAAGTGCACAAACTCGTTATGCTCCCCGGAGAAGAAATTATACATGTTCTACCGCAAGAATACAAAGTTGATGGTCAAGCCGAAATCAAAGAACCTATAGGTATGTATGGCGGTCGATTAGAAGCTAACTTTCATGTGGTTGTTGGCCAGATTTCGTCTATTCGAAACATCGGGCGTTGTATTAAAAGCGCCGGTATAGAACTCAATGGTGTAACTTTAGAACCGCTTGCCTCTGCCAACGCCGTTTTAAGTCAAGAAGAAAAAGAAGCTGGTGTGGCTCTTATCGATATTGGTGGCGGTACCACCGATTTAGCTATTTTTAAAGATGGCATTATTCGCCATACAGCAGTCATTCCATTTGGTGGAAATATCATTACTGAAGATATTAAAGATGGCTGCTCTATTATAGAAAAACAAGCCGAATTACTTAAAATTAAATTTGGTTCAGCCTGGCCTGGTGAAAATAAAGAAAACGAAATTGTTTCTATTCCTGGTTTACGCGGTCGTGAACCTAAAGAAATTTCACTTAAAAATCTCGCTAAAATTATTCATTACAGGGCAGTTGAAATTATTGAGCAAGTTTTCTTAGAAATTAAAAATTACGGTCACGAAGAAAAACGTAAAAAACTCATTGCTGGCATAGTTATCACTGGTGGTGGCGCTCAACTAAAACACCTTAAACAACTTGTGGAATACATCACAGGAATGGACACAAGAGTCGGTTTTCCTAATGAGCATCTTGCAGGTGATACAGATAAAGAAACCGCAAGCCCAATTTACGCTACTGCCGTTGGATTAGTGATGAACAGCTTAAACAAGCAAGAGCAAATCGAGAAAGACAAAGCTGAAGAGACTCAAGAGAATACTGAACATCAAAACGAAAACGAACAAACAGAAGAAAACATAGAACAACAAAAAGAAACCATTCATAAACCGAGAAAATCGTTTATGGAAAAGTTTGTAGATAAACTTAAAGATTTTTTAGATAACGCAGAATAAACGCATAAAATACAATATTATGAGCACAGAAGAATTAGGCAACATTTCTTTTGATTTACCCAAAAATCAATCTAACGTCATCAAAGTTATTGGTG
This sequence comes from Mesohalobacter salilacus, assembly GCA_003931895.1. GTDB lineage: Bacteria > Bacteroidota > Bacteroidia > Flavobacteriales > Flavobacteriaceae > Psychroflexus. The sequence goes on along the minus strand of RRZV01000077.1, from coordinate 9,244 downwards.
TTGGCGGTGGTGGCTCAAATGCCATCAACCATATGTTTAAGCAAGGCATCAACGGCGTGGACTTTGTCATTTGCAATACCGATGCGCAAGCCTTAGAAAACTCACCAATTCCAACAAAAATTCAACTCGGTGTAAATCTTACCGAAGGACTTGGTGCAGGCGCCAATCCAGAAATCGGCGAACAGGCTGCAGTAGAAAGCTTTGAAGATATCAAAGATTTATTAAGTAAAAATACCAAGATGGTTTTTATCACTGCTGGTATGGGTGGTGGAACAGGAACAGGTGCCGCGCCGGTTATTGCTAAACAAGCCAAAGAAATGGAAATTCTTACTGTAGGTATAGTCACCATTCCGTTTCAGTTTGAAGGCAAAACCAGAAACGAACAAGCTCAAGCTGGGGTAGAAAAATTAAGAGACAATGTAGATTCTCTTATCGTGATTAACAATAATAAGCTTAGAGAAGTTTATGGTAACCTTGGTTTTAAAGCGGGCTTCTCAAAAGCTGATGAAGTTTTGGCTACCGCTTCTCGTGGAATAGCTGAAGTCATTACACACCACTACACACAAAACATTGACCTTCGCGATGCTAAAACGGTTTTAAGCAATAGCGGTACCGCTATCATGGGGTCTGCAAGTGCCTCAGGAACCAATCGCTCTAAGTTAGCTATAGAAAAAGCCTTAGATTCGCCTTTACTCAACGACAACAAAATCACAGGTGCTCAAAATGTGTTGTTGCTTATCGTCTCTGGTAAAGACGAAATCACTATTGATGAAATTGGCGAAATCAATGACCACATTCAAAATGAAGCTGGCAACTCTGCCAATATCATTATGGGTGTCGGCGAAGACGAAGACTTAGATGACGCTATTTCTGTGACGGTTATTGCCACTGGTTTTGATACTGAACAACAAGATGATATTGTGAATACGGAAACCAAAAAAATTATCCACACCCTTGAAGATGAACAAAAAGCTGAGATTGATTTAACTGAAAAGAATGATAATTTTCAAAACAGACCTTTAGGATTTGAAGACGATAAACCTAAAAAACAAAACAAAATTGTTCATCGGCTTGAAGATATTGAAGACCATCAAGATGAAAACCAAAGCCCAAAAGCTGAAGCTGACCCCTTAATAGAAACCACCGAAAATATCGAAAATATTGAAGTCGAAGCTGAATTTTTAGAGATTGCCGATTTTGAGATTACCGACAAAACAGAAGTTGAAGAAGATAAAAATGAAGAATCTGAAAATCAACATTTGAGTTTTGACTTGTTCCATCAAGAATCTCAAAATTCTTTTGAAGAACAAAGTTCATCACAGAAATATCAATCTGAAAGAGAAAATGAAGGTCAAAAAGTTATTTTTGATTTAGATGATGACATTAGATCGATTGAAGTTAATGAGCCCGAAGAAGTTAATCCTGAGTCAACCAAAAAGGTAAAAACCTACCAATTAGAAGACACCCAACCAGAAGACAAAAAGAATGATTCTGAGATCGATGAAGACGAAAATCTAAATTTCGAAACCAAAACCAAACCTCAACAGCCACCTGTTGATGATGAAGAGCCCAAAAATGTTGACCCTTTAAACGCTTCAATCACTGAATTGAAAGCTCGCGCAGCAGAACGCCGATCTAAAATGAAGCAATTCAACTACAGGTTTAGTCAAAATCAAAACATCGATGAAATTGAAAAACAACCCGCTTACAAACGTGCTGGCGTTGAGCTGGATGACCCCAAAGACAGTCAAAGTAAACTCTCAAGAACAAGTTTACACAATGACGGTGATGATATCTCATTGAGAAACAACAACTCATTTTTACACGACAATGTAGATTAAAACTAACTTACATTTTTTTACTTTCTAAAGGCCATCAAAATTTGATGGCCTTTTTTGCTTTCAAGAGCTGACTAAAGTCAGTTTTTATTCATAAAATAAAAAAAGAATCCTCAAAAAAATATTAGTGATACCATAGATTAAACCTTGTGTATCAAATTTTTATATGAATATATTAACATTAGACTTAGCTTATATGATTATAATCATAAATACGAGCAACCTTCTTCACATACATTTGTGCACGTAATCAATTAATCAAAAACAACCATGAAATCACTATTTAAAATTGCGTCTATTTTACTTCTCGCTTTTCTTATTTCCTGTGGTGGAAATGATGCTAAAAAAGAAGACAATAAAATTAAAATTGGAAGTAAACCTGAAACAACACAAAAAAAAGAACCTGAAAAAACCGAAACTACAAAGAGCGTTACAGACATGGACAATAAAGGCATCGGACCTATTTCTTCTGTCAATTTAGGTGATGCTGTTGATACAAAACTTGCCAGTCGTGGCGAAGAAGTCTTTGGTAATTTATGCACAGCTTGCCATAAAATGGGGAAAAAATTTGTTGGCCCTGATTTATCTGGTGTTACAGAACGTAGAAGTCCAGAATGGATCATGAATATGATTATGAACCCTGAAGAAATGATAAAAAAAGACCCCATCGCTAAAAAACTACTCGTAGAAAATAATATGGCCGTTATGGCAAACCAAAATGTCTCAAAAGAAGACACCAGAGCTATTTTAGAATATTTCAGACAGCACGATAGTCAATAATAAATAGTCTAAGTGAAACCTAAATCTAATAACATGAAAATTCAAACCTTATTTAAATTTCTTTTTTTGAGTTTAGCTTTAATTTGTATGATAGCATGCAATTCTAAGTCTAACTCAAACCCTGGAGATGAAACCAACAACTCTTCAACCAATCTTACCGAAGTGTCTTCTTCTAATAAAGGACAAGCTTTTATGGAAGGTGGTAGCGACGAAGTTAACGCCTTAAAATTAGCTATTAATTCGCCAGACCACACCACTTTGGTAAAAGCAGTCCAAGCTGCAGGCGTAGAAAATGCACTTGTCAACGTCGGTCCTTTAACTGTTTTTGCTCCTACTAATGCTGCTTTTGATAAAATAGATAAAGCCACTTTAGAAGATTTATTGAAACCCGAAAACAAATCCAAATTGGCTAATATTTTAGTCCATCACGTGGCGCCAAGTAATTACCCAACAAAAACTTTAGAAAAAAACATAGAGAAAAAACGCAAACTCTACATGGCTGACGGTCAATATTTAGAAGTTACCAAAAAAGGCGAAGACCTTTATGTAGGTGGCACAAAAATTATAGCATCGGTAAGTGTCAGCAATGGCTGGGTGCACATAATCAACGACGTCTTATTACCTTAAAACAAACTCAATTAAAATTACTCAAACCATGAAAACAATTCAAAAACTATTACTCAGTCTAAGTGCAGGATTACTGCTTGTAGGTTGCGGTAACAATTCAAATCAATCTAATGGCAACTCGGGAGCAATGGCATCCTCAAATGCTGAAAAAGTGTATGTCGCTCCAGGCGAACACGACGAATATTACGCCTTTATGTCTGGCGGATATTCTGGAAATGTAACCGTTTATGGACTGCCAAGCGGTAGAATGTTTAAAGAAATACCTGTATTTTCTCAATTTCCAACCAACGGCTATGGTTATTCAGAAGAAACTAAAGCTATGCTCAACACCTCTTTTGGCTTTGTGCCTTGGGGTGATGCCCACCATCCAGATATTTCTCAAACCAATGGTGAATTGGATGGGCGATGGATTTTTATCAATGAAAACAATACACCGCGTATTGCAAGAATCAGCTTAGAAACTTTCGAAACTGATGAAATTATTGAAATCCCCAATTCGGCTGGTAATCACGCCTCTTCTTTTGTGACAGAAAACACAGAGTATATTGTGGCTGGAACACGTTTTGCTGTGCCAAATCCCCAAAAAGATATGCCGATTGACGAAATGAAAGGCGAGTTTAAAGGCCCTTTAAGTTTTATTTCTATCGATCAAGACACTGGACATATGAATCTTGAATTTCAGCTCAATATGCCAGGGTTTAATTATGACTTAGCTCACCCAGGTCGTGATAAATCTCACGGTTGGTTTTTCTTTACGTCTTACAATACCGAAGAAGCTCACTCAATGCAAGAAGTGAATGCGTCACAAAATGACAAAGATTTTATTGCAGCCGTTAATTGGAAGAAATTAGAAGAATATGTAAAAAATGGCGGTGGCAAAAAAGTAGCAGGCACTTATGCTCATAACATTTATGATGAATCTACTCAAACTGCGACAACTGAAATGAAAGAAGGTGTCATATCTGTTGACCCGCGAAATGTAGAAGGCGCTGTATATTATATGCCGGTACCCAAATCACCTCACGGTTGTGATGTTGATCCTTCTGGAGAATACATCATAGGGAATGGTAAATTATCAACTCAACTGAGTGTATATTCTTTCACAAAAATTCAAGAAGCTATCAAAAACAAAGATTTTGACGGCGACGCTTATGGTATTCCGATTTTAAAATTTGAATCTGTATTAGAAGGTGTTGTCGATAGCGGCGGCTTAGGCCCTCTACATACAGAATTTGATGGTAAAGGCTACGGTTACACAACCTTCTTTATCTCCTCTGAAGTCGTTAAATGGAAAGTAGGGACTTGGGAAGTTGTAGATAGAAAACCTTCATTCTACTCAGTGGGTCACTTAATGATACCTGGTGGAAACTCAAGAAATCCTTTTGGAAAATATATGATCAGTTTAAATAAAATCACCAAAGATAGATATTTACCTACTGGACCAGAATTAGAACACTCAGCACAACTATATGATATTTCTGGTGATAAGATGGAGTTATTATCAGATTTTCCAACACACGGCGAACCTCACTACGCTGCTGGCATTCCTGCTGAAATGTTAAAATCTAAGTCTAAAAAATATTATGAATTGGAAGAAAACAATCATAAATATGCCGCAAAAAGTGAAGATGCTACTCGTGTAGAACGCAATGGCAGTGAAGTTCACGTTTATGCCACTACAGTGAGAAGTCACTTTGCACCAGATAATATTGAAGGTATAAAAGTTGGCGATAAAGTGTATTTCCATATCACTAATTTAGAACAAGATTTTGACGTGCCTCACGGATTTTCTATCATAGGCGCTAACACCTCTGAAATTTTAATTATGCCCGGACAAACCAAGACAATAACTTGGGAGCCAAAACGTGAAGGCGTTTGGCCATTTTACTGCACAGATTTCTGCTCAGCACTACATCAAGAAATGCAAGGCTACGTAAGAGTTTCAGCCAAAAACAGTAACACCAAATTACGCTGGTCTTTAGACGACGAATGGCGAGAGTAATTTTTGTTTGTTGATTACTCTTATTTGGGCGGGTTGTGCTTTACGCCCGCCCTTTTTAATAATCTCAAAATTGAAACTATGAAAACGGCAAGTATTACTATGATAATCGGGTCAGCACTCCTACTCGGATTATTTTTCTTTCCCTTGTGGAGTATTAGCCTTGAAGCACCTCAATACCCAAGTGGTATTGGAATGTATATTCATCTCGATGGTTTGGAAGGACACGAAAAACACGATATCCAAAACATAGATGGACTTAACCACTACATTGGTATGCGAAAATTACCCAAAAAGGATGAGATGTGGGAGTTTACCGTATTTCCAATTGTTATAGGTGGAATGGCAGCTTTAGGCATTATTATAGGTTTACTCGGATTTTTTAAAAAAGTCTCTTACAAATGGTTTCTCGGCTGGTTGATTTTATTGACGGTTTTAGGTGTTATGGGAATGTTTGATTTTAACGCTTGGATGACAGATTATGGCACCAATTTAGACCCTAAAGCCATTATGAAAATGACAGACGCTAATGGTAACCCCTTAAGTTACAAGCCTCCATTATTTGGCTCTAAAGATATTCTAAATTTCACAGCGCATTCTTATCCCGCTCTTGGTGCAATACTGATGGGCATCGGAATGTTTCTTACCTTTATAGCCTATATTATTGGACTTAAAAAAGCGAAATAATTATGAAAAAATATGTTCTCTTTTTCATTGTAGCAAGCTTATTCTTGTCTTGTAGCAAATCAAGACAACCCATCAATTATGGCGAAGACCAATGTGATTTTTGTAGTATGAGCATTGTTCAAAAGACCCATTCAGCACAACTGGTGACTTCAAAAGGCAAACAATACAAGTTTGATGCAATTGAATGTATGGTTAATTTTTTAAAAGACGATAGCGATAAATATTCAGAAGCCAATTTATTTGTTGCCAATTACAATCAGCCTGGAGAAATGATTGACGCTGAAAATGCCTCCTATTTAATCAGTAAAAACATAACAAGTCCTATGGGGGCAAACTTATCTGCTTTTGCTTCTACTGAAAACGCTAAAGAAGTTCAAGAAAAAATAGGCGGGCGAATTTACAACTGGTCAGAGCTTCAAACGGTCATTACAAAAGACATTCATCAACATCACTAAAATGAAATTTTATTTCTTTTTTCTTTGCTGTTTAGCAATCCTTAATTTCGGTTTTTCGCAAAACAAAACTATAGAAGTTTGCTCAAATGGCTGTGACTATATCTCTATTCAACACGCCATAGACCAAGCTAATGCTGGTGATAGCATTTTTATTAAAAAAGGAATTTACAAAGAACACAACATTTTTATCAATAAAAAGTCTCTTCATATTTATGGTGAAAAAGGCAGTATAATCGATATTGACAACAAAGGTTACGGATTTAAAATTGAAGCCACAGATTTTAGTTTAAAAAATCTATTGATTAAAAACACTGGTGTGAGTTATACCTCAGATTATGCGTCAATTTACTTGTTTAAATGTTTTGATTTTGAAATAAAAAACATCACTCTTGAAAAAGCATTTTTTGGATTTTTAATTGAAAAGTCTAAAAACGGTCTGGTTGAAAACAACGATATTTCAGGTATTGGCCAATCTGAAGCCAGCTCTGGAAATGCTATCCACCTTTGGCACTCTCAGTATATAAAAGTCAAAAACAATCACGTTTATAATATGCGAGACGGCATTTATATTGAATTTGGAAGCCATTCTGTTTTTGAGCATAACGACAGCCACGACAATATGCGCTACGGTTTACATTTTATGTTTTCTAATGACAATCAATTCAGCTATAACACCTTCAGAAATAATAGCGCTGGTGTTGCCGTGATGTTTTCTAAACGCATAACAATGAACAATAATGTGTTTAAAAAAAACTGGGGAACCGCATCTTATGGTTTATTGCTAAAAGAAATTAATGACGCTGAAATATACCACAATAATTTTGACAATAATACAGTTGGCATTACAACCGATGGTTCAACGCGGATAAATTATCGTGAAAACGATTTTACAAACAATGGTTATGCGGTTAAGTTTATTGGTGGGAGCTACCAAAACAAGTTTTATAAAAACAATTTTTTATACAACAATTTTGATTTGAGTTATTCAGGTGGCTTAAACGACAATAGCTTTGACAATAATTATTGGAGCAGCTACACTGGCTACGACTTAGATAAAGATGGCTTTGGCGATGTGCCTTACAGACCGGTAAAATTGTTTAGCTACTTGGTGAGCCAAACGCCAGAAAGTATCATATTATTGAGAAGTCTATTTATAGATTTAGTGGATTTTTCTGAAAAAGTGACGCCTGTTTTTACCCCAAAAAATTTGATTGATCAAAAACCTCTAATGCGAAAAGTGCAATGGTAGAATTTAAAAACATTCATAAAAAGTTTAATAAAAACAAGGTGCTAACTGGCATTGACTTGAGCATTCAAAAAGGAAAAACAACGGCTATTCTCGGTCCAAATGGTTCAGGTAAAACTACTTTAATTAAAATTTTATTGGGTATGACTTTAGCCAATCAGGGTGAAATTTTAGTCGACGACAAATCGATTAAAAACGATTGGTCATACCGTCAAGAAATTGACTATCTCCCTCAAATTGCCAATTTTCCTGAAAATATCAAGGTTAAAGAAATTGTGTCGATGATAAAAGATTTTAGAAATCAAACGACCCGAGACAAAGAGTTAATAGCTTACTTTGAATTAGAGCCTTACCTCAACACCAAGCTGAGTCATTTATCTGGTGGTTTTAAGCAAAAAGTCAATATAGTGCTGAGTTTGATGTTTGATAGTCCGTTTATTATTTTAGATGAACCCACCTCAGGTTTGGATCCAGTGTCACTTATTAAATTAAAAGAACTCCTCAAAAAAGAGCAAGAAAAAGGCAAAACCATTTTAATCACATCACATATTATGAGTTTTGTTGAAGAAGTTTCTGACCATATTGCTTTTATATTAGATGGAAAAGTATTTTTTGACGGCAGCATAAAAGAGTTAAAATCTACAACAGACGAGACCAATTTTGAATATGCCATCGCTAATCTTTTAAATAACAACAATGCTTAAGATATTAAAATACAGTTTTTTTGACTTGATAAGAAGCCGATGGAGTTACGTCTATTTTTTATTCTACTTGATATTGAGCTCCGTATTGTTGTTTTTAAACAATGATTTGTCGAGTGCTATCATCACTTTACTTAATGTTGTGATTGTTCTTGTTCCGTTGATCGGAACTATTTTTGGGGTGATGTATTATTACGATTCGCAAGAATTTACGCAATTGTTATTAGCCCAACCTATCAAGCGCAAATCTATTTTTCTGGGGCAATTTCTTGGGGTTGCCTTGTCTTTATCTCTCAGTGTATTTTTGGGATTAGGCATTCCGTTTGCACTTTATGGTTTGTTTGCATCTAATTTGATTTTTGATTTTCTTATTCTGATTGTAGTTGCAGTGTTTTTAAGTTTTATTTTTAGTGCATTAGCCTTTAATATTGCATTGACCAACACCAATAAAATCAAAGGTTTTGGATATGCCATTTTATTGTGGTTGCTTCTGGCTGTAATTTATGACGGTTTGTTTTTATTAGCATTAATGTATTTTCAAGATTATCCTTTAGACAATTTCACCTTATTCGCTACAATGTTTAACCCTATTGATTTATCGAGGATATTAATTTTATTAAAGCTTGACATCTCTGCCCTTTTAGGTTATACGGGCGCAGTATTTAAAGATTTTTTCGGCACTTTAACGGGTAGTTTGGTTTCTTTTGGCGTATTGGCATTATGGGTTGTATTGCCACTTTGGCGAATGATAAAAGTAGCTCAACGAAAAGATTTTTAGAAATGTGTGAAAGCCTTTGGTAGAGATTTTTTAAACGATTCAAAACACTCGTAAAAACGAGGTTTCGCCCTGGCTTAGGGATTGAGGCATTGTTGGAGCTCTTGCCACGCCATAAGCGTGGGAAAGCGACTGC
>RRZV01000101.1 GCA_003931895.1 Mesohalobacter salilacus | reverse complement strand
AGGCAGGGATAAAAATAACTCATTCTGCCTAAGGGCAGAATTCAAACAGATTTTTATCTTTTTCCGTTTCTGCTTCCTTGATTTTCAATATTTTTATAGTATGCCGATTTAAAATCCCTAAACTCTAATATTTGATTATTAACCAATAAAACTAATATCTGGCAAGCATTAATTTATATTATTTTGAACGCTATTAATTTGAAACGAAACTTTGATTTAGAGATTTGGGATTAGTTTTGAGTTTTAAAACTGAAAAGCTGAAATCGAAAGGTTCAAAATTTTCATATAAAAATTCAATAAACCCTTCTCCTCTAGCAAGATACAGCTCGGAAAAGTTAACTATTCGCTCTTGAAGGTTTTGCTTTGGGAACAATTTGTCTTGAAGTTTTACTGAACGATTAATTTGATCTGCCAATTGACGCCTTTGAGCTTTAAGCAAACGCTTTTCAAGTTTATTTAAACCATTGTGCTGTTTTTTCTCTTGAGCAGCTACAGCATTTAAAAAGGTTTTATCCGTTTGTTTTGCTAATTTGTATAAGGCTTTAAATTGTTGTGAAAGGTGTTCTTTTTGAGGAGTAAAATCAATATCAATTTTAGATATTTTTTTGACCTGCTGATTTTTTAAATCTATTGTAGATTGAAATAAATCTGCAACTTTTAAATCGAGTTTATCGAGTTTAGTTTTGGTTTTCTCTGAAAATAACAAGGCTGAATTACGCATTTGCAACATAGGAAATGGAATTTCAAAAGCTTCAAAAGTTGATTGAAGCTGGAGCCAATACGCTAGCTCTCCTGCTCCACCAACATAAGACAAGTTTGGCAACAGCACTTCTTGATACAGTGGACGCATTAGCGCATTTGGTGAAAACTTTTCTGGATGAGTTTCGACTTCATTTAGAATTTCATCTTTGCTAAACTCTAATTGAGTTGAATTCACAAAGAATTTATTGTCTTTTAAAATAAGACGCTCTCTTAAATTATTGTCTTTATAAAACAAGTTGATTTCTCGCGGTGTAACTTGCTCGTGGTAATTTTGTGATTTTAAATGTTCTGAAGTTTGAGTGACTTCTTTGTAAGTAATTTGCTCTAATAATTCAGTTCTAATTTGATTTTTAAAACAGGCTTTTAGCTTTTTATGATTGGGCTCTAAAATCACTAAACCTTTAGAACCAAAAAGTTGATTATACAAATAGATACTTGCTTCAGATAAATTTTTGTGTTTTAAATAAGCTTGTTTGAATAAGTTTTTCAGCTCTTCTGCCAATTGAGTCTTTGGTAAAGTATCTTCAAAAGTTTCAAATACAGATTTTAAGTCATTGGTGTCTAATTCGCCAACAGCGCCGGAAGCCTTTTTAGGCCAAGATATTGTTTTGTCTTTAAAATGAAAATGGTTGATTTCTTCAAAATCATGGTCTTCAGAAGCTAACCAAAATAACGGCACAAAATTAAAATCTGGATATTGCGTTTTAAGTTGCTCGCAAGTTTTAAGAACCGTAATAATTTTATAAAACGTATATAAAGGTCCTGTGAATAAATTTAACTGATGACCGGTAGTGATGGTAAATGTGTTACTTTGACTAAGCTGATTAATATGATTTTGAGTTTGTTTTGATGTTTCAAAATCTTGATATTGCTTGTTTAAAACGTCAACTAAAACCGCTCTGTGCTTTTGGTTATATTGAGATTGCTTATCTTGAATTTGAGCTGCAAAATTTTGCAGGTTTGGAAATCGATTGTAAAAAGAAGAAACAGATGACTTTTGATTGATATAATCTAAAAATAAATTAGAAAATAGTTGGGTTTGCTCATAATTTAAACAGTCATCCATTTCAAATTTTTAAACAAATATAGGTTTATAGGTATTATCAAAAACACTTGTTAAGGATTTTGTAACATCTTAAACAGGGTATCCGTATAAATCAAAATCGTGAGCTTCTTCAATTTTAATCTCACTAAAATCTCCAATCTTAACGTAGTGCTTTTCTGCATCAATCAGAACTTCATTGTCCACATCGGGCGAATCGAACTCTGTGCGGCCAACAAAGTAATTGCCTTCTTTTCTGTCTATGACACACTTAAAAGTTTTACCAATTTTTTGTTGATTTTGTTCCCATGAAATTTGAGATTGAATTTCCATAATTTCATTAGCGCGTTTCATTTTGACGTCTTCAGGCACATCGTCCTCGAGGTTATAAGCATGCGTATCTTCTTCGTGTGAATAAGTAAACACACCAAGTCGTTCAAACCTCATGTCTTTTACCCAAGATTTCAATTCTTCAAATTGAGCTTCTGTTTCACCAGGATAACCGACAATCAAGGTTGTTCTAATACAAATACCAGGTACTTTTTTCCTGAATAATTTTAAAAGTTTTGTTGTTTTTTCATGTGTTGTGCCACGACGCATAGATTTTAAAATCTCATCAGAAATATGTTGTAATGGAATATCGATATAATTACACACTTTTGGCTCTTTGCGGATAACGTCTAAAACATCTTCAGGAAAACCTGTTGGAAAAGCATAATGCAATCTTATCCACTCAATACCTTCTATTTTAGCCAGAGCTCTTAGTAACTCAGCGAGATTGCGTTTTTTATATAGGTCTAAGCCATAGTAGGTTAAATCTTGAGCAATTAAAATCAGTTCTTTAACACCATTCGCTGCTAATTTTTCAGACTCTTGAACCAGTTCTTCAATGGGTTTTGAGCGGTGCTTGCCACGCATAAGTGGAATAGCACAAAATGAACAAGGTCTATCACAACCTTCTGCAATTTTTAGGTAAGCATAATTTTTGGGCGTTGTCGTCAAACGTTCGCCTACCAATTCATGCTTGTAATCAGCACCGAGCGCTTTTAATAATAAGGGCAAATCTGTCGTGCCAAAATAATCGTCAACATCAGGAATTTCTTTTTGTAAATCTGGTTTGTAACGTTCAGACAAACAGCCTGTGACGAATACTTTATCAATTTCGCCTTCTTGTTTTAAGTTGACGTAATTTAAGATAGTATTGACAGATTGCTCTTTGGCATTGTTGATAAACCCACAGGTGTTAATCACCACTATATTGCCTTCTTGCTCGTGAGCCACGTCTTTGCCATTTGCCTTTAACTGCCCCATAATCACTTCTGAATCGTAGATATTTTTACTACAGCCTAAAGTGACTAAATTGATTTTATTTTTCTTGAGCGTTTTTGTACGCATAAATTATAGATTTTGATTTAACCACACGACCCATTCAGCTTCAAAATATCTAACTGCACTTACAACAATAACTGATAAAGCAATGAACCACCAATTGGTTTTATTTTGTTTGAGTTGCCACCAAGCGACTAGCCCAATGAGCGCAACGGGTAAACTAATAATAAGATTTGGCAACACCCAAAGGTTTTCTACTACGATAGAATACAACTTCATCAACACATAAAAAGCGGCATAAATCATCGTGATTTTATAGATGATCAATTTGTTTTTAGGATTAGTGAACGGTGCCGGTTTTTCAGTCATATTAAGATTTAAAAAAAGAATCCACAAATTCTGTTTTATCAAACAATTGTAAGTCAGTCGCTTTCTCGCCAATACCAATATATTTCACTGGCACTTTAAATTGGTCGCTAATACCGATGACAACACCGCCTTTAGCTGTACCGTCAAGTTTTGTAACGGCTAAAGAAGTGACTTCAGTTGCGGCAGTAAACTGTTTGGCTTGCTCAAAAGCATTTTGACCCGTTGAACCATCTAAAACCAACAACACTTCGTTAGGAGCGTGATCAACTACTTTTTGCATGACGCGTTTTATTTTGGTCAGTTCATTCATTAAGTTCACTTTATTATGAAGTCGACCAGCAGTGTCAATTAAAACGACATCAGCGTTTTGTTTTACAGCGCTTTGTATAGTATCATAAGCTACTGAAGCGGGATCACTTCCCATTTTTTGTTTGACGATAGGTACACCAACACGCTGAGACCAAATATCTAATTGCTCAACCGCAGCAGCTCTAAAGGTATCAGCAGCGCCTAAGACTACAGAAAGGCCTTGATTTTTAAATAATGTGGCTAATTTACCAATAGTTGTAGTTTTACCTACGCCATTAACGCCAACGACCATAATTACATATGGTTTTTTATTTTCATCGTGATCAATGTTTTGCTCATTTTCTGCTAAAAGTTTGGCAATTTCCTCACGTAAAATACTGTTGAGTTCGTCTGTGCCTAGATATTTATCTTGAGCCACACGTTCTTCTATTCTGTCAATAATTTTTATAGTTGTTGCAACGCCGACATCACTTGAAATAAGGACTTCTTCTAAGTCATCTAGAACTTCAGCATCAACTTTAGATTTGCCTGCAACGGCTTTAGACAGTTTATTAAAAAAACTAGATTTTGTTTTTTCGAGACCTTCGTTGAGGTCTTCTTTTTTGTCTTTATTAAATATTTTTTTGAAAAAACTCATGTGCCTTAAATTTAAAATTGCAAAGATACGTATTATGTTGATGCTAACTTTAAAAAACAAAAAAAGCCGTTAACAAAGTAACGGCTCTTGAAAATATGTAGTAATATTTATTTTTTTAAAAATTCATTTACGTCTTCTGGAGACATAATTTGCTCTACAAAAGTATAAGCACCTGTCTTTTCAGACTTTACCATTTTTACTGCTTTTGTAAGTCTTTTACTTCCAGTTTGAATACTTGCTACTGATTTCTTAGCCATAACTTATTTATTTAATTTCTTTATGAACAGTCATTTTTCTCAGGATAGGGTTGTACTTTTTAAGTTCAATTCTATCAGGTGTATTACGCTTGTTCTTAGTTGTAATATATCTTGACGTTCCAGGTTTTCCTGAATCTTTGTGTTCTGTGCATTCTAAAATGACTTGAACTCTATTGCCTCTTTTTGCCATCGTTCTTTAATTTATTTTTTTAAAAATCCTTTTTGTCTTGCTTCTTTTAAAACTGCAGAAATCCCTTTCTTATTGATATTTTTCAAAGCAGATGTAGATACTTTTAAAGTGATCCATTTATCTTCTTCAGGAATATAAAAACGCTTTTTAATGAGATTAACATTAAATTTACGCTTTCTTCTATTTAAAGCATGAGACACATGATTTCCTGTCATTGCTCTCTTACCGGTAAGCTCACAAACTCTAGACATGATTTTTCTTATTTTTAAAACGGATGCAAAATTAGACCTTTTAAAGTAATATACAAACAAAAGTTGTAGTTTATTTCTTCTAAATTTTAATTTAATAATTAATTCTTATATTCGAAAGAAAATATTAGAGTTATACTTCAGTATTGTCAATTAGAAATTTGCCAAAAAATTAAATTTTTCTACGCTATTAAACATGTAATAATGATTACTCTAAATCATAAGCTAAAATGTCTCTATGGTCGCAGTCGAATGCTCGCTGTTTCACTTCGTCTGCTCAGTGTGACATAAATTCTCATTACTGGATTAATAACATTTATTCATAAAATTAATTTTACAAAAATGTAATTAAATGATTTATCTATTTAAAACAACATTACGAAGTTCTGCGTGATCCACGCCAGCACCATATTCGGCTCGAATACGAAAATCAGTTATATTACTTAAGACATCCCTCATATTGTAAGCTCCACCTGAAAATCTCCACCCTACAGCATTTAGTGGTACAAAATATTTTTTCCAATTGCCACTGTGATCTGGACTAACTTCATAGGTTGCTGTTTTACTGCCGTTCCTTATAATAATATCTCCAATAGCATCTTTGGGGTTTGGTCTATAAAATTCTCCTCCCCAACTTCTTTTTTCAAATGAAATACTTCTCACGGAAGACCAATTTCCTAAGTATCTATTACAGGCTATAAAATAACTTGTTCTTCCATCCGATGGTGCTTTCGTATAAACATAACTACCACGATCAGTAATTCTACCAAAATTTACTCGCCATTTACATCCGCCAGATACACCACCGTTGTTAATGCGGTTACAATTACAGCTTTGAAGATTATCATAAAGTCTATTTCTGAAATCAACTATAATATTATATCGATCTCGACTATAACTTGTTCGTTTTAATCTATTTCTTAAATCCCCTATATCATGAGCATTAAGACAATTATTATCTCTTGCCCTACTTTGAGCATAACCTATGTATTGATCTATAGAACTAAATTTATTATTTGAATAAGCATTATGCTCTGCTAAACCAATATCTAGCCCAATACCGAAAATATCTTGTGCTTCAGTCTGAGCTAAAGAGCCTTTGCTACTAATGCGGTTACAATTACAGCTTTGAAGATTAACATAAAGTCTATTCCTGAAATCAACTATAATATTATACCGATCTCGACTATAGCTTGTTCGTTTTAATCTATTTCTTAAATCCCCTATATCCTGAGCGTTAAGACAATTATTATCTTTTGCCCTACTTTGCGCATAACCTATGTATTGATCTATAGAACTATATTCTAAATTTGAATAAGCACCGTATTCAGCTAAACCAATATCTAATCCAATACCAAAAAGATTTTGTGCTTCAGTCTGAGCTAAAGAATATTGAAACGTTCCACAAATCAAAATCACATAAAATATTTGTTTTAATGAATTTTCACATAATTTTTTATTTAATAGATACTTTTTTAAATATTTCATAATATCTAATTTATTAATGAATATTAACACTAAATTACAATTTATTTGTTAAATTAAATTAAAAATTATTATTTTTATTCATATTATTGGTTCTACGCTATTAAACCAGTAATAATGATTACTCAAGATGATAAGCTGAAAATGTCTCAATGAGCGCAGTCGAATAGTCGTTTTTCACTTCGTCTACGTTCAGTGTGACATAAATTCTCATTACTGATTTAATAACGTTCATTCGTTCATATTAATATGAAATTCAGCTTAGTAATAAGTTTTGTCTTTTTTTAATTTAAATTTATTTTAAATAAGAGCTATTTTTTTTGGATAAAAAACAAATTGTTATAAATAAACTGCAAAACACTTGACAACGGTATAGTGATAAGGTTATATTTGCAACTTTTAAAATCACTTCACTATGGGCATGAAATTATCTCAATTTGACTTTGAACTTCCTGATGAGCTACTAGCCGAACATCCTGCAGACCACAGAGATGAGTCTCGTTTAATGGTTGTAGATAGAAAAACAGGCAAAATTGAACACAAGGTATTTAAAGATCTTATCAATTATTTTGATGAAAAAGATGTTCTCATTTTTAACAATACCAAAGTTTTTCCTGCTCGTTTATTTGGAAATAAAGAAAAAACTGGTGCAAGAATTGAAGTTTTTCTTTTAAGAGAGCTCAATCCTGAAACCCGTCTTTGGGATGTTTTGGTAGATCCAGCTAGAAAAATAAGAATTGGTAATAAGCTCTATTTTGGTGATGATGATAGTCTGGTAGCAGAAGTTATTGATAATACCACCTCAAGGGGTAGAACACTTAGGTTTTTATTTGACGGCTCGTATGAAGAATTTAGAAAAAAACTATACGAACTAGGTGAAACCCCAATTCCAAAATATATCAGTCGTCCTGTTGAACCAGAAGATGAAGAGCGTTATCAAACCATTTACGCTAAAGAAGAAGGTGCTGTGGCTGCCCCTACTGCTGGACTTCATTTCTCTAAACACTTAATGAAGCGATTAGAGATAAAAGGTATTGATTTTGCTGAAGTGACTTTACATATAGGTCTAGGGACTTTCAACCCTGTAGAAGTTGAAGACCTTTCTAAGCATAAAATGGACAGTGAACAGGTGAAAATTGAGAAAAAAGCCACTGAAATTGTCAACAACGCTAAAATAGAAAGACGAAAAATTTGTGCTGTCGGTACAACAGTGATGCGAACTATTGAAAGCGCAGTCAATTCTGACAATACTTTAAACGATTTTGAAGGCTGGACTAACAAATACATTTTTCCACCGTATGACTTTAGAATCGCCAATTGTATGGTAACCAACTTTCACATGCCAAAATCTACATTATTAATGATGGTTTCCGCATTTATGGGACATGATTTAATGGAAAAAGCTTATAAGGAGGCTGTGAAAGAAAAATATAGGTTCTACAGCTATGGCGATGCCATGTTGATACTATAAAATTAATTTCATTATAAATTATTCAAAAGGTTAGCCAGATTGGTTAGCCTTTTTTTTATAAATTTAAAAAAATTTTATGATGAAAAGAATAATCTTACTCTTTATCTTTTTATTTCCAATTGTAACTTTTTCTCAGGTTACAAATGAAGGGAAACCATTAAGTTGGAAAATTGAAAGTAAAAATACACCCACTATAATTTTACCTGAATTTGACATAAAACAAATTCAAGCTGAGGACAGTGCTAATAATTCAAAAGGAGAAGCTCCTTGGCGTTTTGGATTTGAGCACCAAGTCAATATTAATATCCAAACTCATGGGCAATGGACTAATCTTGATGATGGAAGTCGGTTTTGGTTATTAAATGTTAAATCTGAGAACGCAAAAACTATGAATTTTGTATTTGATGAGTTCTATATCCCAGAGGGTGGAAAACTCTATTTTTATAATGCCAATAAAACTGACCTTTTAGGAGCCTATACCCACAGTCAAAACAGACAAGACATGCTTTTTGGATCTTGGTTAATTGATGGTGACGATATTTTTATTTATTATTATGAACCTGTTGACAAAATTGGAGAAGGAAAGTTACACATCAGTAAAGCTGTTCATGGGTATAGAAGTGTGTCCGAATTTAATAAAGAAGCTAAGGCGCTTAACGATTCTGGCGCTTGCAATCTCGATGTAGATTGTTCAATTGGTTCTGACTTTGACACATTTAAAGACGATTTAAAAAAATCAGTTGCTCTTATTGTTGTTGGTGGAAGTGGGTTTTGCACTGGAGCCTTAGTCAATAATACAAGTCACGACGGCACGCCTTATTTTTTAACAGCAAATCATTGCTTAGGTAGTAGTGTTGGAAATTGGGCATTTCGTTTTAATTGGCGTAGCCCTAACCCTCAATGTGCCACCGGCAATAATTCTACAGACGGCACTTTTAATCAAACTGTAAGCGGCGCCAACCTTATAGCAAATAACGGCGATTCAGATTTTGGTTTATTAGAGATCACAGCGCCACTCCCAAGCTCATGGGATTTGGTATGGGCTGGTTGGGACAGAAGCTCAACACCTGCAAACTTTAGCGTTGGTATTCATCATCCATCTGGAGATATTATGAAAGTTTGTAGGGATAATGACCAACCTACAACCTCAATTCAATCTGGAGCACAAGTTTGGTTTTTGGACGAATGGGAAATTGGTGTAACCGAGCCTGGTTCTTCTGGATCTCCACTTTTTAACCAAGATGGACGTATTATTGGGCAGCTTTTTGGCGGGGCAGCAGCCTGTGCTGGTACTGTTAATAATCAGCAATTTGATTATTATGGAAGGTTTGATGTTTCTTGGGATAATGGTAGCTCTCCTTCCACTCGACTTAAAGAATGGTTAGACCCTAATAACACTGGAGAAATAGTAATAGATCAATTTCCACCTAAACAAGTCTTTAATAATGATGCAAGGCTAATAGTGTCTAATTTACCCGCAGAGGTTTGTGGTGAAGATATTCAACCCACGTTTGAAGTTCAAAATAATGGCTCAAACCCTTTGACATCTATTAATTTCAGCTACCAAATTAATACAGATACACCGGTTAATATTAGTTGGAATGGCAGTCTTCTCACAGGTGAAACTGCTGTTTTAGGTTCTCCAATAATTTCACTTAATGAAGGAAATAATGTGCTTTCTGCTTCCATAACCTCTCCAAATAGTGTTGCGGACGAGTTTACCGGTAATAATAATGTCACCAGAAATATTAACAAAACATTGAGTTATAACACTACCTTAGTAAATCTCACTTTAATTACTGACGATTTTGGAGATGAAACTACTTGGATTTTTGAAGATGAAAACGGAACAGTTATTGACCAAGGTGGTCCTTATGCTAATAATATTACAATTAATGAAAGCTTTGCTGTAAATTCTAATTTATGCTACAGCTTTACTATTTTTGACAGTTTTGGTGATGGCCTATGTTGTGGTTTTGGTCAAGGTAGTTATAGCCTTTCAACATCTAATGGTACCCTTATTTTTAATGGTGCTGAATTCACCTCCCAAGAAACAACTAATATCAGCATTACAGACAACTTAAATTTAGTTGAGTTTACAGAAAATGATTTTTCAATTTATCCCAATCCAACTACAAACCTAATTAATATTCGAACAAAGTTTGAATCATTAGAATATCAAATCTTTGATATAACAGGAAAACCATTATTAAAAACTAAGGCAAATTCAATAAACTTATCAGGTTTCAGTAGTGGTATTTATTTACTTAGCATTTCAAATGCTAAAGGACAAAAAGTTACTAAAAAAATTATAAAAGAATAAGTCAGTTACCATACAAGCACTTCTATAACTTTTGCATATAGGTATTGGATAATTACATTTTTTAATTTAAATAAAAAGCGTATGTTTGAATAAAACCAAATATGAAAAAACTTTACTTGCTCGTTATTCTGGCTATAACTTTTAGTTGTAATTCAACGAAAAAAGTTGAAAAAGCAATGCTTTCTGGCAACTACGAAAGAGCTATAAATCTGGCTATAAACCAAATACAAAAAGGTAAAGACAACAAAAAAACAGAAGATCAAAAATTAATTTTACAACAAGCTTTTAAAAAATATCAAAATGAAAAGCTAGAAAGAATCAAATTTCTACAAAAAGACCCTACTTCAGAGGATGAGAAAGAAATTTATGAAACCTATTTAAACCTCTACAAAACACAAAAATCCATAAAACCTCTTTTACCGCTTTATCATCAAGGAAAAAAGTTAAAATTTAAGTTTGAAGACGTTTCATCTGAATTAATTAATGCCAAACAAAATTACGCAGAATACCTATATCAGTTGGGAAATTCGTTTATGAATAAAGAAGAAGCGCTTTCTTACAGGACTGCTTTTGAGGTTTTTGAAAAACTCAACCGACTCATACCTGATTATAAAAACTCAAACGCCTTGGCAGAAAAAGCCAGCTATCTAGGAATAGATTACGTCTTTGTAAAAGCAATTAATAACACAGAGGTTTCTATTCCTACCAAATTAGAATCTGATATTTTAGATTTTAATACTTATGGCTTAAACGACCAATGGACGGTTTATCATGCTAATCAAAAAGATGATAATCCATACCAATTTCAAATTAATTTAATTTTTGAAAATATTATCTTTTCACCTGAACGTATCATTGAAAAAGAAAAAAGTATTGAACGAACTGTTGAAATTACAGAAATTCAAACCGACAGAGACGGCCAGGTGAGAACAGATAGCTTGGGCAACGAAATAACTAGAACCACAAGAGTTGATGCAAATGGGGTTTTAACAACAGTTTCTCAAAGTAAGTTAGTGTCTATAAATGCTCAAGTAGATTATATTGATTTGAGCAATAATCAAAAAATAAATGATTATAAATTGGATAGTCAATTTGTGTTCGAAAATGTTTTTGCTAATTTTGAAGGTGACGAACGCGCTTTAGATGAAGAACAAAAAATACTTTTAAACAATAAAGCTGTACCATTCCCAAGTAACGAACAAATGCTTTTTGATGCTGCCGAAGATGTCAAACTCAAACTAAAGTCCATCTTACAAAAATATCCTTTGAGATAACTTTTAATGCACTTTATGATACGATTTATTTTTTTATGCCTTTCTATTTTTATACTGTTGTCCTGCAACGACGACAATACTGTTGATATAGAAAAAAAGCAAGACAGTCGTAATTTTAAAGATATCATTGAAAGCGGAAAAATCAAAGCCATAACAACTTACAGCGGTACTACCTATTTTTTGTACAGAGGAAGACCTATGGGGTTTGAGTATGAAATCTTACAAAAATTTGCTGAAGATTTAAATCTTGAACTTGAAATTGTCATTGCCAAAGACGAAAACAAATTAATTGAAATGCTTAAGGCCAATAAGGGCGATATCATTGCATATGGATACACCATTACCGAAGAGCGGAAAAAAGATATAGATTTTAGTATTCCTTTGTATTTATCGCATCAAGTTTTAGTCCAAAAAAAACCTGATAACTGGCGAAGAATGAAGCTTCACAATATAAGAGAGCAACTCATATCAAACCCTGTTGAATTAATGGGTGATACCGTTTGTGTTAAACGAAATTCATCCTACGCACAAAGGCTTATAAACTTGTCTGAAGAAATCGGTGGAAAAATTCATATTGATACTATACCTGGTGAAATGACCACAGACGAAATCTTTAAAAAAATTGCCAATGGAGAAATTAAGTATAGCATCGTCGATCAAAATATTGCCTCTATTTATGCTTCAGATTATCCTATTTTAGATATTTCAACAAAAATGAGCTTTTCTCAACGCATAGCTTGGGGTTTAAGAAAAGACTCCAATCAACTCAAAGACACTTTAAATCAATGGTTAAAACGGGCAAAAAAAACAGTCGATTATCATGTGATTTATAACAAGTATTTTAAAAATAGACGCTCGTTTAGAAAACGGGTCAAGAGTGAATTTTATAGTTTAAACGATCAAAAAATAAGTCCATATGACGATTTAATAAAAAAATACGCTAATGATATTGGATGGGATTGGCGTTTAATTGCCTCAATAGTGTATCAAGAATCACAATTCAGACCTTCAAATGAATCTTGGGCTGGTGCCACTGGTCTAATGCAGATTATGCCCAAAACTGCAGAAGAACTCAATATTTCAAATCCAACTGATCCGCAACAAAGTTTAAGAGGTGGTACTGAATATCTATCTCAACTTTGGGAAGCTCACAGTACTATTCCAGATTCTATACAACGCTTAAAATTCACACTAGCCTCTTATAATGCTGGCTTATATCATATCAAAGACGCCCAACGCCTTGCTTCACATTTTGATTTAGATTCACTTCAGTGGGATGACAATGTTGAAAATGCACTTCTTAAGCTAAACAAACCTGAATATTATAACAAAGACTTTATAAAATACGGATATGTCAGGGCTCAGGAACCATATAAATATGTAAAAGAAATTTTTAAACGCTACGAACATTATCAAGCTTTCATTACTAAAGACTCAACCAACACAGGGGAAACATTTTAGTTTCAATTTTATAACTACCAATTAGGCTTCAATTCAGATTTAATAAAGTACATTTGCAACTTTTTAAATCTCAGTTATGAACCTTAGAAATATTGCCATTATTGCCCACGTTGACCACGGTAAAACTACGTTGGTTGATAAAATCATGCACCATTGCAAACTCTTTAGAGACAATCAAGACACTGGTGAACTTATTTTAGACAGTAATGACCAAGAACGCGAACGCGGTATAACTATTGTATCCAAAAATGTTTCAGTAGTCTATAAAGACACAAAAATTAATATTATTGACACTCCAGGTCA
Organism: Mesohalobacter salilacus; assembly: GCA_003931895.1. Lineage (GTDB taxonomy): Bacteria > Bacteroidota > Bacteroidia > Flavobacteriales > Flavobacteriaceae > Psychroflexus. Next base: position 2,573 of record RRZV01000101.1, on the reverse strand, counting down.
CGCCGATTTTGGTGGTGAAGTAGAGCGTGTACTCAATATGGCAGATGGCGTATTACTTTTGGTTGATGCCTTTGAAGGCCCAATGCCTCAAACCCGATTTGTATTACAAAAAGCCATTGACTTAGGTTTAAAACCTTGTGTAGTTATCAATAAAGTTGATAAACCAAACTGTACGCCAGAAGAAGTTCACGAAAAAGTTTTTGACTTAATGTTTGAACTCGGCGCAGAGGAATGGCAACTCGATTTTCCAACCGTTTACGGTTCTGCTCTTAATAATTGGATGAGTGAAGACCCCGATAATGTCACAGACAATATCGAACCATTATTAGACATGGTTGTAGAACATATTGACCCTCCTAAAGTCAAAGAAGGTAATCTGCAAATGCTTATCACCTCTCTTGATTTCTCATCTTACACAGGACGGATTGCGATTGGTAGACTACAACGTGGAAAGCTCAAAGCAGGAATGCCTGTAGTTTTAGTAAAACGAGATGACACGCTTCAGAAAACAAAAATTAAAGAATTATACGTATTTGAAGGTTTAGGTAAGCGCAAAGTTGACGAAGTTCAAGCAGGTGATATTTGTGCCATTGTCGGTTTAGAAAATTTTGAAATTGGCGATACTATTGCCGATGTAGAAAACCCTGAAGCTTTATCTAAAATAAAAATTGATGAGCCAACAATGAGTATGCTGTTCACAATCAATGACTCACCATTTTTTGGTAAAGACGGTAAGTTTGTCACTTCAAGACACATCAAAGAGCGCTTATTAAAAGAACTTGAAAAAAACTTAGCCCTCAGAGTCGAAGAAACTGACAATGCCGACAAGTTTATCGTTTACGGACGTGGTGTTATGCATTTGTCGGTTTTAATAGAAACGATGCGTAGAGAAGGTTACGAGCTTCAAATTGGGCAACCTCAAGTCATCATCAAAACCATTGACGGAAAAGCCTGTGAACCTATAGAAGAGTTAACCATTGATTTACCTGAAAATCTTTCTGGTAAAGCTGTAGAAATGGTTACTCAACGAAAAGGTGAAATGCTAAGTATGGAAACCAAAGGTGAGCGTATGGTTATCCAGTTTATGATTCCTTCACGAGGTATTATTGGTTTAAGAAATCAATTACTGACAGCCACTGCAGGTGAAGCAATAATGGCTCATCGCTTTAAGGAATTTCAGCCGCTTAAAGGCGATATTCCTCAACGTCAAAATGGGTCTTTAATCTCTATGGAAAAAGGAAAGGCTATTCCCTACTCTATCGACAAACTTCAAGATAGAGGTAAATTTTTTGTAGATCCGGGTGAAGATATTTATGAAGGACAAGTCATTGGCGAAAATTCTAGACAAGATGATTTAACTGTCAACGTCACAAAAACCAAAAAGCTTTCAAATGTACGTTCTTCTGGTGCAGATGATAAGGCTAAAATTGTACCTGCTAAAAAATTCTCGTTAGAAGAAGCCTTAGAATACATTCAAAAAGACGAATACGTTGAAGTTACACCAAATTTTCTAAGGTTGCGAAAGGTCTATCTTAAGGAGACAGATAGAAAACGAAATAAGATTGTATAATTTTGTATTGTGTTATGTGTATTGCTGAGTAAAATGCAATTACTTTTCAGTCATCAAACAAAATTAGCGAAAACTTCGGTTGAGCATATCATACATCATTAATAATAGCTTCGTATTGTAGCGTGTTTTTATTTGTTTATTATGGTAATATTTTTGGTCCAATTATATTCATCCATATTATAAAACCTGATATTCCACCTAGCAGTCCGCTTAAAATAAAAGTCAGGCGTAAATTTTTAGGAACAATTTTAAATACGATGTAAACTGATACTAAAAGTCCGATAACACCTAAAATTATTGGTATTGTTCCTGACCATAGATTTAAGTCATTAGATATATAGTATTCATCACCACCAAACCATTTACCACTTGGTGATATTAGTTCACTTGCGAATGAGTGAATAAGGTTAAATATTTCTCTTAACCAAAACAGTCCAAAAAAAATAGCGAGCCAATCAATTATCTTTAATCCTTTAATTTGTATAGATTTTCTGCGAAGGAACAAAATGATTAGTCCAATAATTCCTGTCAAAATTGTTTGTGAAGGACCACCAATAGTAATAAAAAGACCTTTATTTGATTTCTCATTCCAATACCTTTCTTCTAATGTATTTATATATTCTGATGCTTTTTCTTTTACTTCATTAGGCCAATTTTCGTACTCTATGTTCCTATAATCTTCTGTTAATGTTTTATACGCTTCTAAATCTTCATCTTGTAAATAACCTTTGGGATAATAGTTCATACTTCCATAATGGAGGCTTGTTTCATAACCGAAATATTTTGCAACAACAATGTGCCCATATTCGTGACTTACAGTTCCAATTACTGTAAAAACAATGAATACCATTGTTAGAATTATGAGTGATTTTATGTCTATCAATATGCTCATCCAAATATGCTGAAGGAATATTTAAATAAATTCAAAAAAGCCAACGTATTAGCGTTGGCTTTTTTGTTGAATATTTTATCTCTTATTTTACATTATCGTTTCAACGTAAAA
>RRZV01000002.1 GCA_003931895.1 Mesohalobacter salilacus | reverse complement strand
AGTAAAATTAGGTAATAAAAAAGATTTTTTTAGTAGTTTAGATTTTTATCGGACAACAATGATAAATAATAGATTACGTTCTGTTTTTTATAACCTGAGTTCGATTATTAAAACATTAACAATGAGTCAATTAAAAAATACTTGAAAGTTATGTCACCCTGAGCGCCTGCCTCGCCGGCAAGGCAGGCAGACGAAGGGTGCCTAATATTAATTACTTATAGGCTTCGACTCCGCTCAGCCTGACAATACCTAAACTGCTGATAATTATGACCTTGATTTTATAATATTAATCGAACTCAGGTTTATTATAAATGAACTAAATCTTAAAACTTATAGGTATTATCTTCAATCACGCGTTCAGCAATTGTTTTACGTAAGTTAATGATATTTGGATAGTTGTAATATTTTGTAAAGCGCTTTAAGCCCATCAACATCATTTTTTGTTCGTCGCCTTCTGCAAACGAGATAATAGCTTCTTTAGCTTTTTCATTTATTTTTTCAACAGCGTGATACAACTTTAATTGAGCCATAGCAATTTGAACTTTTTGAGTGTCCTCACCTTTTGCGTTGGCGTTCTTTTTAGCTCTTAAAATCGCTGATTCAGCCATGTAAATTTCAATTAAAATATCTGCTGAGGCCAATAGTAATTGCTGTTGTTCTTCGAGTTCAGTACCGTATTTTTGAGCCGCTGCACCAGAGACCATTAAAAGTACTTTTTTGAGTTTTTTAATCATATCTAATTCTTCAGATAATAATTCTGAAAAATCTGGTGTATCAAAGGATGGAATACCTGTCAATTCGTCTTTTACGGCTTGAGCTGGTCCCATAAAATCAACATGTCCTTTCATGGCTTTTTTAACTAACATGCCAACAGATAGCATACGATTGATTTCATTGGTGCCTTCGTAAATTCTCGAAATACGAGCATCTCTCCAAGCGGATTCCATTGGTGTATCAGCAGAAAAGCCCATTCCTCCGTAAATTTGAATCCCTTCATCAGTGCAATTTTGAATATCTTCAGAAACTGCCACTTTCAGGATAGAACACTCAATAGCAAACTCTTCTACGCCTTTCAGTTCGGCTTCTTGATGAGAATTTCCACTTTCTTTTCTCAAATTAATTCTGTCTTCAATATTTTTAGCTGCTCTGTAGCAAGCGGCTTCACCCGTATAAGTGGCAGTAGCCATCTCAGCCAGTTTCTGTTGAATGGCTCCAAATTTTGAAATTGGCGTATTAAATTGCACACGATCGTTAGCATATTTTACCGCTGAGTCTATCACTCGACGCTGTGCATCCAGGCAGGCTGCAGCCAATTTAATTCGACCTACATTTAGGGCATTCATGGCAATTTTAAAACCGCCATTTCTTTCGCCCAATAAATTTTCAACAGGCACTTTGGTTTCATTAAAGAACACCTGACGTGTTGAAGACGAGTGAATACCGAGTTTCTTTTCTTCATCTCCAAGTGAAATTCCGTTTTCTAAATCTTTTTCAACAATAAATCCTGTGATATTTTTGTCGTCTTCAATTCTTGCAAATACAATAAAGATGTCACAAAATCCAGCATTAGATATCCACATTTTCTGGCCAGAGATTTTATAATGCTTGCCATCTTCAGATAAAACGGCTTTTGTTTTCCCTGAGTTAGCATCAGAGCCTGCTCCAGGTTCTGTCAAGCAATAGGCACCAAACCACTCACCGGTAGCAAGTTTAGGAACATATTTCTTTTTTTGCTCCTCTGTTCCGTAGAGTAAAATAGGTAAGGTTCCAATACCTGTATGTGCTCCAAATGCGGTGGCGATTGAACCTGTGGCTCCAGAAATATAATCACAAACCAACATGGTGGAGACAAAGTCCATACCGAGTCCGTCGTATTCTTCTGGCACAGCTACACCGAGAAATCCGAGTTCACCTGCTTTGCGCATAATTTCTTCGGTAAGGGCGTAGTTTTTCTTTTCAAATTCTTCTTTTTTAGGCCAAACTTCTCTATCTACAAATTCTTTGACGCTGTCACGCATCATTTTTTGCTCTTCAGAAAAGTCTTCAGGTGTGAAGACGTCCTCTGCTTTTGTATCCCTGACGATAAATTGACCGCCACGAATCATATCATTTTGTTTTTCTGTTGTTTTCATTTTATCTTTTTATAAATTTTATCTTTCGTTCAGTATTAAGTAAATAGTATTATGTAAGTAGTATCAAGTAAACAGTATTATAAATGAATTTATTAAGACGATTTTGAAATTACCAGTTTATAAATCATTCTTTGAATTTCACTATTTTCTTTTAAAATCATTTTAATAATTTGTTGCTGATTTTTAATATCAAAGAGATCTTGAATTAAAATAAATTGAGTTTCTAATTCATAACTAGAACCCTGACTGATGTATAGAAAATTCACAAATTGTTTATCAGTATTTCTTCCAGCACCTTCAGCAATGTTTGAAGCTATTGATACCACAGAACGTTTTATTTGACTTGTTATTCCAAACTTTTCATCATTTGGTAAGCAGTCAGAAAAATTATATACTGATTTAGCTAAATCGATAGCTTTTTGCCAAACTTTTAAATTTTTATAATCATGCATAAGTCTAATTTTTACTAACTACTAAGTACTAGCTACTAAGTACTTACTACTAAAACACCTCATAAATCCCAGCTGCACCTTGCCCTGTTCCTACGCACATGGTTACCATAGCGTGTTTGTTTTTGAGGTTTCGTTTTTTCATTTCATCAAAAATTTGAACAGATAATTTTCCACCTGTGCATCCCAGTGGATGACCCAATGCTATGGCTCCACCATTCACATTTAAAATATCTGGATTAATATCTAATTCTCTTCTTACCGCAAGCGATTGTGAGGCAAAAGCTTCATTGAGTTCAATCAGTTCCATATCCTGAAGTTTTAATCCTGCTTGATCTAAAGCTTTTGGAATAGCCTTTATAGGACCAATGCCCATAATACGTGGTTCAACACCTGCTGCGGCGTAACTTACTAATCTTGCCACAGGTTCAAGGTTTAGCTCTTTGACCATTTCTTCGCTCATCACCATTACAAAAGCTGCACCGTCGCTCATTTGAGATGAATTTCCAGCGGTGACGCTTCCACCTTCTGCAAATACAGGACGGAGTTTGTTTAAGACTTCAATTGAAGTATCAGCTCGCGGCCCTTGATCTTGGTCAACTGTGTAAGTTTTTGTTTGCTTTTTATTAGATCCATCTACAAAAATTTCTTCCACTTCAATCGGAACGATTTGCTCTTTAAATCGGTTTTCCTTTTGAGCTTTAATCGCTTTTTGATGCGATTGAAATGCAAACTCGTTTTGGTCTTCTTTTGAAACTTTATACTTATTTGCGACGGCTTCTGCAGTCAAGCCCATTCCCCAATAGTAACTTTCGTGACCTTGTTTTGCAGTTTCATAATTTGGCACGGGCTTATAACCACCCATCGGAATATAACTCATACTTTCTGCGCCGCCAGCAATAATACAATCTGCCATTCCAGTTTGAATTTTTGCTGAAGCAATGGCGATGGTTTCCAGTCCTGAAGCGCAATACCGATTGACGGTCACACCTGGCACTTCTTCAGTTTTGAGTCCCATAAGAGAAATCAATCGACCAACATTTAAACCTTGTTCAGCTTCGGGCATGGCATTACCAACAATAACATCATCAATGCGAGATTTGTCAAATTCTGGAAGTTGCTCCATCATATAATTGATGGTTTCAGCGGCCAAATCGTCTGGTCGCTTAAATCTAAATACACCTTTAGGCGCTTTACCAACTGCTGTTCTGTATGCTTTTACTATATATGCGACTCTCATAAATTTTGAATTTTGAATTATAAGTTTTGAATTATTCAAATCAAGAACAAATTCAATTTTTGCTTTTAGTGGTTAATATTATTTTTGTTATAATGTTAATGATGTCATTAATTTCTTTCAGTAAAACGCTTGTAGAGAGTGAAGTTAAATTTGATTTAGACAAAAGCCTTAACCAATAGCGAGTCTCTCTGGATTCTTTAGATTCTATTGACATTTTACTAATAAAGTCTTTACGAGATTGAGCTGCAATAGCTTCTTCAACATTTGACCCTATACTTGTCCCTGATTTCAAAAGCTGCTTTGACAATACATACTCTTTTTCACCTACTAACTGCATATAGAATTTTATAACATCTAATGCAAACTGAAAGGTTTTATCTTGTATGAGATTATTTGTTTTCATCACATTTTAAATTTAAAATTTAAAACTTAAAATTTTTAATTTCTTAAAGGTTTCCCTTTATTAATCATATGCTGTAAACGTTCTAATGTTTTTCGTTCTCCGCAAAGTGATAAAAAGGCTTCGCGTTCAAGGTCTAACAAATATTGTTCTGATACGTAATTGGCTTCTGATAAGTCTCCACCAGACATCACATAAGCCAGCTTGTTAGCTATTTTTTGATCGTGTTCGCTGATATAACGACCCGCTTTCATTTGGTCGGTTCCAACCAGAAATGCGCCGAGTGCCTGACGACCAAGGACTTTAATATCGTTGGTTTTAACAGGTTGCGAATAGCCATTATCAGCCATTAATTTGGCGTGTTGCTTAGCAATAGCGAGTTGTCTATCTCGGCTTACGACCACAATATCTTTGCCGTGTTCTAATATGTTTAAGTCATAAGCTTCATGTGCGGATTTGGCGACTTTTGCCATTCCGATTGCAAGGAAGTTTTCTCTTAATCGATTTAATTCTACATCGTCTTTTTGATAAGTTTTAGCAGCTCGACGCGTCATTTCTTTTGAACCGCCACCTCCTGGAATCACACCTACGCCAAATTCGACTAACCCGATATAAGTTTCAGCGTGAGCTACAACTTTATCGGCGTGCATAGACAATTCACAACCGCCGCCGAGAGCCATTTGATGCGGTGCCGCTACCGTTGGAATTGAAGAATAACGCATGCGCATCATTGTATCTTGGAAATATTTGATGGCACCGTTAAGTTCTTCATATTCTTGCTCTACGGCAAACATGAATATCATACCGATGTTGGCACCAACTGAGAAGTTTTGACCAGTATTAGAAATGACTACCCCATCGTATTCTTTTTCTGCAATATCCATTGCTGTGTTGATACCATTTAAGACATCACCGCCAATCGAATTCATTTTACTACGGAATTCTATATTTAAAATACCGTCGCCGAGATCTGTAGCAACTAAATCTTTGTTGCTCCAAACTTCTTGGCTTTCTCGGATGTTATCTAAAATGATAAAGGCGTCTTGACCTGGAATTTTAGTGTGTTCTTTTTTATCAATGTCGTAGAAGTAAGTCGCTCCATTTTTAACTGAATAGAAACTTTGAGTATCACTTTCTGCTAAAGTTGAAATCCAATCAGCAATGTCATAACCTTCATTTTTCATCAGCTTAATGCCTTTATCTAAACCGATGGCGTCCCAAATTTCAAATGGACCATGTTGCCAACCAAAGCCCGCTTTCATAGCATCATCAATTTTATAAAGCGCATCGGTGATTTCTGGAATTCTGTATTGCACATAAGCAAATAAGGCGGCGAAATTTTTTCTATAAAACTCACCCGCTTTATCATCACCTTCTACCAAAACTGGAAAGCGTTTAGCAACGTCATCAATCGATTTCGTTTTGTCTAAAGTTGAAAATTTAGCACGTTGCTTTTCTCGATAATCTAATGAATTTAAGTCAAGAGATTTAATTTCACTTGAACCGTCTTTATTTTTTATTTTTTTATAAAATCCTTGTCCTGTCTTGCTGCCATACCATTTGTTTTCCATCATTTTTTCGATGAAATCTGGAAGTTTGAACAACTCGTGGCGTTCATCTTTAGGCACGTTTTCATAAAGACCATTTGCTACGTGAACAAGTGTATCTAAACCAACGACATCAACTGTTCTAAATGTGGCTGATTTTGGACGACCGATGACTGGTCCTGTGAGTTTATCGACTTCTTCTATGGTCATATCCATATCTTTTACCATATGAAATAAACTCATAATACTGAAAATTCCGACGCGATTACCGATAAAGGCTGGTGTATCTTTAGCAATGACTGTTGTCTTGCCAAGGAATTTTTCACCGTATTCGTTTAAGAATTCTAAGACTTCTTTGGACGTATCTGGTCCAGGTATAATTTCTAAAAGTTTGAGATATCGTGGTGGGTTAAAAAAGTGGGTGCCACAGAAATGTTTTTTAAAATCATCACTTCTGTCCTTGTTCATGAATTTAATAGGAATACCTGAAGTGTTTGAAGAAATAATAGTTCCAGGTGTTCTGTGTTTTTCAAGGTTTTCAAAAACTTGTTGTTTGATGTCCAATCGCTCTACAACGACTTCAATGATCCAATCTACATCTTTTACTTTAGCAATATCGTCTTCGAGATTACCAGTAGTAATTCGCTTGGCAAAATCTTTATGGTAAATTGGGGACGGATTTGACTTCAGAGAATTTTGAAGGGCGTCGTTTACAATTCTATTTCTTACGACTTTGTCTTTAAGAGTTTTGCCTTGCTTTTTTTCTTTATCGTTGAGTTCACGTGGAACAATATCAAGTAGTAAAACTTCTACGCCTATATTGGCAAAATGGCAAGCAATACCGCTGCCCATAATGCCTGAACCCACAACTGCTACTTTATTAATACGTCGTTTCATGTGTTTATTGTTTAAGTCGAAATAGTTTTAGTTTGATTATATATTTTTCGATTAGATATCATATCAATTATAGTGTTTGCCACTTCAATAAATGTTTTTAAGTCGCTTTCACTGATGTTCTCTCTCACCTTTTGGTCGAAAGTTAAGACGACTTCTTTAGAATATTCTCGCATTTCTTTGCCAAATTCTGTTAAACAAATAAGAATGCTTCTACCATCTTCTGGATTGGGTTTTCTTTCTATGAGGTTTTTATCTTCCATGGTTTTTAAAGTTCTCGAAAGAGATGTAGCTTCCATGCCCATTTTCGGTCCTAATGATGTGGATGGCGTGCCATCTTCTGGATCTATATTGAGCAAAACAAAACCAGTTGCCATAGTTGAACCTTTTTTGCCAGCTTCTTCGTTATACATTTTTGCTACGGCAATCCAGGTTGCTCTTAAAACATAATCTATGGTCTTATCTCTCATGATAATTTTATATCCTCAAATGTAATAAAAATTTGTTATGCGTGCATAACAAATTTGTAAAATTATTTTTAAGATTTTGAAACGCCACGATTGCACTAATGTTTTTATTGAGTGAATTCTTTTTGAAACGCCACGAATGCACTAATGTTTATTTAGGTTTAACCCGATTTATGCATTAGAAAATCTATTACGGCTTGAAACTACTTCAAAATCAACACTTCATTGGTGTTT
>RRZV01000022.1 GCA_003931895.1 Mesohalobacter salilacus | reverse complement strand
TCTTTTTGATTAAACTTCAATGAAATTACAAAAACAAAACTAATAGCGCAGACGAAGTGAAAAGCGATCATTCGACTGCGCTCATGGAGACATTTTAGCTTATGATTTAGAGTAATCATTATTACTGGTTCAATAGCGTAGAACCAATTAAAATAATAAGCAACCGTTTAAAACCGTTTGCGTCTAAGAAAAAATTTAAGTTAATGAGTATAAAAAACACAATGGCTTTAAGTGTTTTAGCAATTTTGAGCTTTGCATGTCAAGATAATGATGTATTACCAAAACCTAAGGCATATCTAGCTCTAGAATATCCTGAAGCTCAATATTTTAAAACTGAAGTGGACTGCCCTTTTGAGTTTAAAATCAATAGCTCTTCAACTTTAAATAAATATAGTCGAAATCGCCCTTGTTGGTTAGACATCACCTATCCTGAAATGAAGGGTTCTATTTATATCAGCTATTATCCTATTGATAATAATTTAAAATCCCTGATTATAGATGCTCAAAAATTACCGCTCAAACACGAGATTAAAGCTGATGCTATTTTATCTCAGACGTATATCAACGATAAGCATCAAACCTATGGCTTATTCTATGAAGTAGAAGGTAATGCAGCTTCACAGGCTCAGTTTTACTTAACTGATAGCTTGAACCATTTTGTTACAGGATCCATTTATTTTAAAGCTCAACCCAATTACGATTCTATTTTGCCCGCTGCGGAATATCTTAAAAAGGATATGCGTAAAATTATGGAAAGCTTAAACTGGAAGAAAGATTAACCTCTTTTTATAAGTTGTATCTCTAGATTTATCTCACTTTTGCAAAAATTTTTGCTTTGTCTGCTCATCAACTTAAATGGTTATATCTTTTTATACTTGCCCTGATGTGGGGCAGCTCCTTTATTCTCATTAAAAAAGGCTTAGAAGGCTTAACGCCTATTCAAGTCGGAGCATTTCGAGTATTAGTGACTAGTGTTATTTTGATAATTGTAGGATATAAAAGGCTTAAAACTATTCCGAAATCGGCGTGGAAATGGCTTGGTGTATCTGGTGTATTGGGGACTTTATTCCCATCAATTTTATTTGCTTATGCCGAGACCGAAATAGATTCTGCGGTTGCTTCAATTTTAAATTCTACGGTGCCACTTTTAGCTTTATTGGTTGGGGTGTTTTTCTTTAAATCAAGATTTGTAAAAGCTCAATTTTTAGGGGTGGTTATAGGGCTTATAGGAAGTTTAGTTTTAATTTTAATTGGTGCCAATATTAATCCCAATCAAAATTACTGGTATGCCACTTTACCTGTCTTTGCATCGTTGATGTATGCGTTTAACGCTAATATCATTAAAACTTATTTACAACACTTATCTGCCTTAGGGATTGCGTCAGCTTCATTTTTGCTCTTGCTTGTCCCATCGATTATTATATTGGCTTTTACGGGCTTTTTTGATTTAAATTACGTCTCACAACCTGAAACACAGACGGCATTGTTATACGTTGCACTTTTAGCATTATTAGGCACAGCAGCAGCTAAAATTATTTTTAATCGATTGATTCAATTATCCAATCCTGTATTTTCTACGTCAGTCACCTATTTGATTCCGATTGTGGCTTTGTTTTGGGGAATTTTGGATGGTGAGGAATTTAATCTGTGGCAGCTTTTGGCTGGCACCATAATTCTACTTGGCGTTTATTTGTCTAATTTAAAAAGGAGGGTTAAAAGAAATTAATTGTGGCTTAAAAAATTTTTATGTTAGGACCCAAGAGGACTAATCCCTTTGGATTTTTTTAAACTTAATCCTCTAAAGCCGCCACACCTGGTAAAGTTTTACCTTCCAACATTTCGAGCATAGCGCCACCACCTGTTGAAACATAGCTGACTTTATCTTCAAAACCATTTTGTTTCACTGCAGATACACTATCGCCACCACCAACTAAAGAGAATGCGCCATTGGCTGTTGCTTCTGCAATAGCATTTCCAGCCGCAATTGTCCCTTCAGCAAAATTTGGCATTTCAAAAACACCTAAAGGACCATTCCATAAAATAATTTTTGATTCTTTAATGACCTCAGCAAAAGCCGCTTGAGATTTTGGCCCTGCATCTAAGCCCATCCAGCCATCTTCAATACTATCAATAGGTTGAATTTTAGTTTCACTGTCGTTTTTAAATTCTTGAGTGGTTTTTGAATCAATTGGTAAATGGACTTTTACATTTTTTTCTTCTGCAATTTTTAAAATCTGAAGCGCCACATCTTGTTTGTCTTCTTCAACTAAGGACTCCCCTATTTTGCCTCCTTTTGCTTTGATAAATGTAAACGCCATACCACCACCAATAATTAAATGGTCAATGGCATCTAATATGTTTTCTATCACGGTGATTTTACTGGAAACTTTAGCCCCGCCTATAATTGCGGTAACGGGTTTCTCTTTAGAATTTAAAACTTTGTCTAAGCTGTCTATTTCTTTTTTTAATAAATAGCCCATCGCTTTTTCTTTGGCAAATTTTGCCGCAACAGTTGTAGAAGCATGAGCTCGATGTGCCGTCCCAAATGCATCGTTGACATAAACATCAGCTAAGTCTGCCAATTGTTTTGCAAAAGCTTCGTCTCCTGCTTTTTCTTCAGCGTGAAACCTTAAATTTTCAAGTAATAAAACTTCACCATTTTGAAGTTCTTTTGCAGCTTTTTGAACAGCTTCACCAACGCAGTCATCAACAAATTTTACTTGAACCCCAATTTCTTCAGACACCGTATTGACAATATGTTTGAGCGAATATTTCTCTTCAACACCGTCTGGCCGGCCGAGATGCGACATTAAAATGGCAGAACCACCATCTTCAAGCACTTTAACTATACTGGGTTTTGCGCCTTCTATTCGACTTTTGTCAGTGACTTCAAAATTTTCATTTAGTGGAACGTTGAAATCTACTCTAATGATGGCTTTTTTATCTTTGAAATTAATATCGTCTATACTTTTCATATCAAATTATTTTAAGTCCAAATTTAAGCATTATTACTTAAATGAATTGAGTTATAATGTGATGATTTCTTTAAAAATTAACTTATTTTCGCACCAAAACACTCATTAATGCAATCTAACAAGCCTCTTATTTTAGTCACTAACGACGATGGTGTAACCGCACCAGGTATTCGCCATTTGATAAAAATTATGAAAGAGTTTGGGGAAGTCGTCGTCGTGGCACCAGATAGTCCACAAAGCGGAATGGGGCATGCCATTACGATTACAGACAATTTATACTGTGATAAAATTAAAATTGATGGTGACTACGAAGAATACAGTTGTTCTGGCACACCTGTAGATTGTGTAAAAATTGCAACACAAGAAATATTAAAGCGCAAACCAGATTTGTGCGTTAGTGGTATTAATCACGGTTCTAATTCTTCTATAAATGTGATATATTCTGGCACCATGAGTGCAGCGGTTGAAGCTGGTACAGAAGGCATTCCAGCCATTGGGTTTTCATTATTAGACTACGCTATGAATGCTGATTTTGAGCCTACCACAGAATATGTTAAGAAAATTACCGAGTACGTTTTGAAAAATGATTTGCCTAAAAACTCTGTTTTAAACGTCAATTTTCCAAAGCTTGAAAAGAAAGATATTAAAGGCATTAAAGTTTGTCGTCAAGCCAAAGCCCATTGGGTAGAAAAGTACGACAAAAGACAAACTCCACAAGGACGTGACTACTATTGGTTGACAGGAGAGTTTATTAATGAAGACGCTGGAGAAGATACAGATGAATGGGCATTGCGTCACGGTTATGTTTCAGTCGTGCCTGTTCAATTTGATTTGACCGCATACCAACACCTTAATCATTTAAAAAGTTTAAACATTGAACATTAAAAAAGACATTTTAATTGGTTTATTATTAGGCTTGATTAGTAATGCTGCAGGAATGTATATTTATGTCGCGATATTTACTAATTATGACCTATTTAACGCCATACAAATGGCCTATGACGAATATTTCCTTGGTGGTTTGATAGCCATAGGTGCAGGGGCAAACTTTATCCCTTTTTTTGTGTTTTTAAAAAAAGACAAGATTTATAGAGCTCGCGGTGTTTTAATTTTTACTGTATTAATGGCTATTGTTATATTACTACTCAAAATTGGTTTGATATGAGTTATACGAAACACTTTGAAGTGCGTTGGAGCGATTTAGATGCCAATCGTCATTTGGCCAATTCGGCTTATCAAAATATGATGAGCCACACCCGAATGGCATTCTTGTTAGACAATGGGTTTACTCAGAAAGAATTGGTTAAGTATAGCTTAGGTCCAGTGGTATTTTACGAACATATTTATTATTTTAAAGAAATAAAACCTGAAGACAAAATAGAAGTCACTTTAAAATTAAAAGGCTTGTCGAAAGACGGTACTTTTTTCGCCTTTGAACACGATTTTTATAATGATAAAGGTAAAAATTGTGCACGTTGTGAAATGTTGGGATCTTGGATAGACCTGAGAACACGTAAGCTTAAAAGTTTACCACCACATTTACTTCAACCACTTGATAATCTCGCCAAAACAGAAGATTTTAAAGTCTTGACTAAGGAAGACACGAGGAGGTTTAAAGTTTTTCCTGAAAATAAATCTTAATAGTTTTACCTATATTTTAAATTACGACTTTGTCTGATGTTACAAATTCTGAAAGTACACCAACTGCATAATCAATTTCTTCTTTAGTATTAAAATGCGAAAGTGAGAAGCGCAATGATGGAGTTTTGGCTTTTTCAGCGCCGTAAATTTCATTTAAAACAAATGAGCCTTGTTGACTTCCACTCTGACAAGCACTACCTTGAGAACAAGCTATGCCTTTTAAGTCGAGCTGAAATAACAACATTCCTGCTTTAGCTTCAGAAATGGGCAAGCTAAAGTTAATGACAGTGTAAGTACTTTTTTCTAAATCTTTACACAGTCCATTGAACACAATTTCAGGAACTTTACTTTCTAAGTTTTCAATGAAATATTGCTTGAGTTCACGAACGTAAGAACTTTCATTTTCTAAATTTTGATAGGCCAAATTAAAAGCTTTGTGCAATCCAATAATACCAGATACATTTTCTGTTCCACCACGATGACCGCGTTCTTGTTCACCACCTTGAATTAGTGATGCCAGTTTGTGTTTTTTATTAATATAAGCAAAACCAACCCCTTTTGGGCCGTGGAATTTATGTGCACTAACGGCTAAAAAATCTAAGGGACAATCTTTTAAATTAATTTCAAAATGACCAATAGACTGAACCGTGTCTGAGTGTAAAAGTGCATCGTGATTTTGACACAAGTCTGATACGGTTTTTAAGTCCAACATGTTGCCAATTTCATTGTTGACATGCATTAAACTCACTAAAGTTTTATCTGATTTATCTGACAAAAGTTTTTCGAGATGATTTAAATCCACTTGTCCGTTTGGGTCTAAATTGACATATTCAACTTTTATATCAGCTTGTGTTTCTAAAAATTGAGCGGTGTTTAAAACGGCGTGATGTTCAATTTTAGAAGTGATAATGCGCTTTACACCAAGGTCAAACACAGCACATTTTAACACCATATTATCAGCTTCGGTACCGCCTGAAGTAAATATAATTTCGCCAGGAGTGACCTTTAGGGTTTTAGCAATATCTTTTCGACAAGCTTCAATTTTTGACTTGGCTTTGCGACCAAAAGCATGTGTTGACGAAGGGTTGCCATAACATTCCTGCATACTTTGGCTCATAGCTTCGATAACTTCTTCACGCATTTGAGAGGTTGCTGCACTATCAAAATATATGTTTTTCATATTTAGGACTTCAAAATGAAATTAATGCTTGCAAAATTAAGAATTTTAAAACAAAAAACGTTTTAATTCTCAAATTGCTAATTTTTACACAACAAAATAAAAATAAATTAAAATGTTTTAAAAATCTAAAACCTAAAGCAGAGCTAACTAAAAAACTTTAAGTTTGTAAAAAATAAAAGAATTGAAGTTCACTAAGTTTAAATATTTCCTTTTAATAACAATTATTGCACTTACCTCTTGTGATGACGGTGACATTATTGTGAGCTCTTTTAATTTTGACGAAAACACCAACCTTTCTTTGTGTCAACAAGAGAATATTAATGTTTTATTTTTTGTGGATTCTGAAACCAATGAAGCCATTTCATTTAGATTTCCAGATGAAGATTTTGAAGGCACATTTACTGGCTTAGAAACGATTCAAACGGTTGAAATTCCTATTAATTCAAACAATCAAGTGGTTTATAGAAAATTAAGTGCATCAACTAACGGCGCAGATTATTTTTGTCAGGAAGTCCCACCAAGCTCCCCACAAGTCATCGAAGAATTTGTCAGCACTACAGGCGGAATGGCTATATTAGAAATTAGAATTTCTGATCAAGATGATAATGATGGTGTACCAGCAGAACTTGAAGATATTAATGGTGACGGTAATTTATTTAATGATGATTCTGATGGTGATGGCATCCCCGATTTTTTAGATACCGATGATGACAATGACAATGTTTTAACAGCAAGCGAAGAGCTTGAAGCTCTTGATGATAACGGCAATGTGATTACTGATGAAAATGGCGATGTAGTTTATGTAGATACAGACAATGATGGAATACCAAACTATTTAGACGATGATGATGACGGTGATGCTGTGCTCACAAGAAATGAAGATTTAAACGCTTGTGAAGATCCTGAAAATCCAGCCCTTAATCCTGATAATGACTTGAATGCTGATGGATTAGCCAATTATCTAAACCCAAATATCACCGATAGCTTTGAGGTAAACGTAGTTAAACGCAATAGAATAAATCGTAGCTTTTTTACACAAGTTATTTTTACAGATATTACTTTTGAAAATCAAAATACTGGTGAAAGTTTAAGCTTCACCAATTTTATTATGGGAAGGTTTCAAACTTCTGCTACACAAGATTTGCCATTTAATGACACCGTTATCAGCGAAGATGAAGTTAATAATATTTGTCAATAAATACTTACTTCCGTAGCGCCAACGCCGTAAGTTTGGTAATCGGCATCATAAAATTCTAAGTTATCATAGCGTCTAAATAAGGTTTGTAGTTCGGCTTTAAGCACGCCCTGCCCGACACCGTGAATGAATACCACATGTTTAATGCGTTTATCCATTGCCCATTCAAGTTGTTGCTTTGCTTTTTTGAGCTGAATATTTAAAATTTCAAAATTAGACAAATGTCGTGCGTCATCAATCAATTCGTGGATATGCAAATCGATTTCTAATTTTTTAGACGGTTCTTCTTTCCTTGGTGTTTTTTTTCTATTGGTTTTCAGTTCTTGTTGCAGCACTTTTTTAAGCTCTTCAGCTTTTATGCTTAAACCTTTATCAGTAATTTTAATGAGTTCGTGGGTTTGAAAGCTGAGCTCAAAATCATCTTCAGATAAAATTTTAACCCATCGATTTTCTATAGCAATAACAACACCTTTAATATTGTCATCTATGGTTTCTACGCTATCACCTATTTCAAAATCTGGCATCTACCTATTTATGGTTTGTGTTATCGTTCTCGCTTTCTTCTTCAGAACTATCTTCGGTATTATTCTCAGATTTATTGTCGCTTGTCCACTGCTGGGTTGATTTGTAAAGACCAAACATCAAAATGACTAAGCCTGCAATTTTAAAATAAATTTCACTGGGTTTGGCTATAAAGTCATATAACAATAAGCCTGCACCGATAACAATTATTAAAGTGTTGAGGCTTTGTTTTGGCGCGTTGATATTAGGCATATTTTTTAATTACAAAGTTAAGTGAAATTTGTGAATGTGTATTTGAAATAAGGAGTTGAATACATTTAGGCCAAGCTAATTGTGAGCTATTTGGTGTTTTGGCTTAGGATTTTCCGATGAAATATTAATAATAAATATTTATCGAGACAAGATGCACAGCATCTTTCGATCGTTCGTGAACAAAGCGAATAACCTGGCTTAGCCGCTAAGCAGGCCAGCTCGAAGCCCATAAAAGTCACCGATGGTGATTTAATAGAATTGCTTTAAAAAGAAATTGATAATATCAGTTGAAGTTACAATCCCTATAAGCTCATCTTGCTCGATAACGGGCAAAGCGTGAAAGTGCTCGCGAGCTAAAATTTCTGCTACGTCTTTTATGGAATCATCACTATTGACGCAGATGACTTTATGGGTCATTACTTGCTCGAGGCTAAACATATCATAAACTGTAGATTCTATGTAGTTACCAGATTCGTCAGTGGCATCGGCGAATGATATTCTCAACAAGTCTGAATAGCTGAGCATTCCTACAATTTTATCGCCGCTGACCACAGGCAAATGTTTGATGGTGTTTTTTTTGAATAAGGCTTCAGCTTTAGATAAACTATCATTAACATTAAGTTTGACAAGGTTTTTGGTCATTATTTTGGAAACAGATTCTCGTTTTTTCATGGCTCTAAGTTTTAAATCATTAACCAAATATCAACAAAATTAGGGCTTTAAAATATGAGCAATATCAGTTGAAATAGGGAAATTTTAAATTTAAACAAATAATTATAAAAATATAATCTAATGATTGTTCAACAATACTTACAAACTGTATTTTAGTCTCCGTAATTTTATATTTTTGTGCTATGGCAAATAATCAAGACAAATTCAAACAAGTTATCGCTCACGCTAAGGAATATGGCTACATTTTTTCTTCGAGCGAAATTTACGATGGTTTAAGTGCGGTGTATGACTATGGTCAAAATGGTGTTGAACTCAAAAACAACATCAAAACCTATTGGTGGAAAAGCATGACCCAACTCCATCAAAATATAGTTGGTTTAGACGCTGCTATTTTAATGCACCCCAAAACTTGGAAAGCTTCTGGCCACGTCGATGCGTTTAATGATCCGTTAATAGATAATAAAGACTCTAAAAAACGTTACCGTGCTGATGTTTTGGTGGAAGATTATGTAGAAAAGTTGGAGCAAAAAGTGCAAAAAGAAATTGCCAAAGCCAAAAAACGCTTTGGTGATAATTTTGATGAATCACAGTTTGTGAGCACACATCCGCGAGTAGTGAAATACAGAACACGTTCAAAAGAAATTTTAGAACGCTTAGCCAAATCACTCACAGAAGAAAACTTAGCTGATGTTAAAGCTTTGATAGAAGAATTAGAAATAGCTTGCCCTGCGACAGGCTCAAGGAATTGGACCGATGTCAAGCAATTTAACTTGATGTTTGGCACCAAAATGGGCGCCTCTTCTGAGTCTGCATCAGATTTGTATTTAAGACCAGAAACTGCTCAGGGGATTTTTGTGAATTTTTCTAATGTTCAAAAAACAGGCCGAATGAAAATTCCGTTTGGCATTGCTCAAATCGGAAAAGCCTTTAGAAATGAAATTGTCGCTCGCCAGTTTATTTTCAGACAACGTGAGTTTGAACAGATGGAAATGCAGTTTTTTGTCAAACCTGGCGAAGAACTTAAATGGTTTGAATATTGGAAAGACCAACGCCAAGCTTGGCACGATTCTTTAGGCTTAGGCAAAGAAAATTACCGTTTTCACGAACATGAGAAATTAGCCCATTACGCCAATGCAGCCACAGATATTGAGTTCGATTTTCCGTTTGGATTTAAAGAATTAGAAGGTATACATTCCCGAACCGATTTTGACTTAAAAGCCCATGAAAAATTATCAGGGAAAAAACTCCAATTTTTTGACCACGAAGAAGGCGAATCCTACACGCCTTATGTGATTGAAACTTCAATTGGTTTAGACCGCATGTTTCTCGCTGTTTTTTCGGCAGCACTTCAAGATGAAACTTTAGACGACGGCTCTTCAAGAACAGTTTTAAAACTACCATCAATTCTGGCGCCAGTTAAAGCTGCTGTTTTACCTTTGTTAAAACGTGATGGTTTGCCAGAAATCGCAGAGCAAATTGTAGAAGATTTAAAGTGGGATTTCAATGTAGATTTTGACGAAAAAGATGCCGTAGGTCGTCGCTACAGACGTCAAGATGCTGCAGGCACGCCATTTTGCATAACCGTTGACCACGATACCAAAGACGACGATTCTGTAACTATTCGTTACCGCGATAGCATGGAACAAAAGCGCGTAAAGATTACAGAATTGAAATCCATTTTAAACGCGGAATTAAGCTATAAAACCTGGCTTAAAACCAAGTAATTTTTTTATTAAACTCATTCTAAATAAGTTATGTAGGTTTTTTTTAACAATGTCCTAACAAAGTAGCGTGTAACAATTCTTTTAGTTAGTAGTCTTATTGTTAAATTACTGTCTGATGATTGAAATAAAAGATTTACATAAATCCTATAAAATTGGCAAAAACTCTTTGCACGTTTTAAAAGGTATTAACTTTTCAGTTGAAGAAGGTGAACTTGTTTCTATCATGGGGTCTTCTGGCTCTGGTAAATCTACTTTGCTCAATATTCTTGGAATGTTAGACGAAGCCGACTTAGGAACGTACCATCTCGATGGCGTTGAAATCAAAAATCTTACTGAAAAAATAGCTGCCAATTATCGTAATAAATTTTTAGGTTTTATTTTTCAATCATTTAATTTAATAAATTACAAATCAGCCTTAGACAACGTAGCTTTGCCTTTGTACTATCAAAACATTAATAGAAAGGAACGTATGGAAAGAGCGATGTCTTACTTAGAGAAAGTAGGACTTGCTGATTGGGCAAAACATTTACCTAATGAATTATCTGGTGGGCAAAAACAGCGTGTAGCTATAGCAAGAGCTTTAGCAGGTCAACCTAAAGTTATTTTAGCCGATGAGTTGACTGGTGCATTAGACTCAACAACGTCTTATGAAATTATGCACCTTATTCAAGAAATTAACGACGAAGGTAAAACCATTTTGGTCGTAACTCACGAAGAAGATATCGCACAAATGACCAAGCGAATTGTGAACCTCAAAGATGGTGTCATAATAGATGACCGTAAGATAGAACAAGTCAAAGCCCTTGCTAATGTTTAGTCTCGAACGCTGGTTGGAAGTCTTTGAAGCGATAAACAAAAACAAGCTCCGCACGTTTTTGACAGGCTTTTCTGTGGCAACTGGTATATTAATTTTGGTGTTGCTTTTAGGGGTTGGCGAAGGCATGAAAAATGGTGTAGAAGAGCAATTCCAAAGAGATGCTGCTAATCAAATTTCTGTTTATACAGGTGTCACTGGCGTAGAATATAAAGGTTTAAACCCTGGACGAAGAATTCAATTTAAAAATAATGACTACGACCTTTTAGTAGAAAATTTTGGTGATGAGTTAGAATACAAATCCTCAGTTTACAGAATATGGACAGGCTTAACGAGTTATAAAGATAAGTCTGGTAGTTATAGATTAGAAGGCGTGCTACCAAACTACCAGTTCTTAGAAAGAGCTGGAATGATAGAAGGCAGATTTATTAATGAAAATGATCAAGCCAATTCTACTAAAAATGTGGTGATTGGCAAAAAAGTAAGAGAGGAACTTTTTGAAGATAAAAACCCACTCGGTAAACTCATTGAAATAAGAGATATTAATTTTAAGGTTGTTGGCGTTTTTCAAGATCCTGGAGGCGATAGAGAAGAGTCCAAAGTATTTATGGCAATTTCAACAATGCAGAAAGTGTTTGGCGCAGGGCAAGATATAAGAAACTTGAGTTTTACTTTACCTCAAGAAGAATCTTTCGATGTTGCTTTAGAAAAATCTAATCAACTTATAAGTAAACTTGAAGCTATGCTTAAAGCCAAGCACACCGTTTCTCCGCTTGACAATTCAGCAATAAACATTAGCAATTCTATAGAAAATTCAAAACGATTTTACGATTTAACAGCTAATATCAAATTATTTTTCTGGCTGATAGGTTTGGCTAGTTTATTGGCTGGGATTATAGGAGTGAGCAATATTATGCTTATTATAGTTAAAGAACGTACCAAAGAAATTGGCATTAGAAAAGCCCTTGGTGCAAAACCGATGAGTATTGTTGGCATGGTTCTACATGAATCTATTTTTGTGACCGCTGTATCTGGTTTTATGGGATTAATTGTAGGTTTAGTTTTATTAGAATTTGTTGGGCCAATGATAAATACGGAGTTTATATCAAACCCTGAAGTAAGTTTTAATATTGCCATATCTACTGTCATTGTTTTAGTTTTAGCTGGTGCTGTAGCTGGTTTTTTCCCTGCTTGGAGAGGTGCTAAAATTAAACCTATTAACGCTTTAAGAGAAGAATAATATGTTTAGCAGAGATAAATGGAACGAAATTTTAGAATCATTGACATCAAATGTCTTTAGGACATTATTGACTGCTTTTGGTGTATTTTGGGGAATTTTCATTTTAGTCATTTTGTTAGCCGCTGGAAATGGACTGGAAAATGGCGTGAAACAAGGGTTTTCTGGTATTGCCACCAATTCTATGTTCATGTGGACCATGCCAACCACGAAGCCTTATGATGGTCTCCCAAAAGGACGTCGTTACAATTTTAAAATTGGAGATGTTGAAGCTCTTAAAAATAATGTCGAAGGACTACAATATGTATCGCCCCGAAATCAACTCGGTGGTTTTGGTGGCGCTAATAATGTGACAAGGGGGTTGAAATCTGGCGCTTATAATGTTTATGGTGATTATCCTGAAATTATTAAACAGGAGCCAATGAATATAATCAAAGGACGTTTTATTAACCAAAACGATATTGAACAAAAGCGAAAGGTTGCTGTGATTGGTACAGGGGTTCAGAAAGGGCTTTATGATGTCGGAGAAGAAGTTTTAGGGAGCTACATTAAGGTTCAAGGTGTCAACTTTATGGTCATTGGAATGTATGAAAAAACCAGTTCATCCCGTGGTGATTTAGAAGAAGCTCAAAAGCAAATATTTGTTCCTTTTTCTGCTTATTCACAAGCTTTTAATATGGGTAATGTGGTAGGTTGGATGGCTATAACCGCAAAAAATGGTTATTCTATAACAAATTTAAAATCAGAGGTTTTCGAAGTTATTAAAAAGCGACATCGCATCAACCCCGAAGATGATAATGCCGTCGGTAATTTCGACTTATATGAACAATACAAAAAAATTAGTGGCTTATTCTTGGCTTTAGATGCTGTCGCTTATTTAGTCGGTATTCTTGTATTATTTTCAGGCGTTATAGGTATTAGTAATATTATGCTTATCGTTGTTAAAGAACGAACTAAAGAAATAGGCGTAAGGCGAGCCCTCGGCGCTACACCTTGGCAGATTAGAGGTCAGATTTTATTTGAATCTGTATTCTTGACCATCATCGCCGGTATGGCAGGAATTATTTTTGCCACACTTGTGATTTTTATTTTAAATCAATTTTTAGGTGCATCAGCATCTCCAGAAACGATGTTTATTAACCCAAGTGTAGATTACATTACGGTGTTAGTAGCATTAGGCATATTAATATTTGCAGGTCTATTAGCTGGGTTTATTCCCGCTCAAAATGCAATTCGTATAAAACCCGTTGAAGCCCTGAGAACCGAATAATTTATAATATAAAATCAAACCAAAATAAATGAAAAAAGTTATCACCATTATTGTTTTAGCCCTTCTTGCTTTTCTGTTTGTAGTTGCTGTGTACTATTTATACCAAAAAGACCAAGAGCCACCAGTAACTTACGAAACTGAAACGCCTACAACTGAGACTATTGTTAGAGAGACTATTGCTACAGGCACCATTACACCAAGGGAAGAAGTGCCTGTTAAACCAAATATTTCTGGCATCATAGACAAGTTATTTGTAAAACCTGGCGATACTGTTAAAACCGGACAACTTATAGCTCAGTTAAAGGTAGTGCCAAATGTTTCTAATTTAAACAATGCTAAAAATCAAATTAGAACTGCTCAAATTAATTTAGAAAACGAAACCAAAATCTATAACCGTCAAAAAGAACTCTTTGAAAAAGGGGTGATTTCAGCCAATGATTTTGATCAAGCACAGCGTTCGTTTGATATAGCAAAACAAAATTTAGAATCAGCTAAAGAAACCTTTGAAATTATTAATACCGGTACTACAGCAGGTATTGGCGATGCTGCTACTACTGAAATAAAAGCTACCATTTCTGGTATGGTTCTCGATGTGCCTGTGAGAGTAGGTAATCAAGTTATTGAAGCCAATAACTTTAATGAGGGAACTACAATTGCTACCATTGCAAATACTAATGATATGATTTTTGAAGGTAAAGTTGACGAATCTGAAGTTGGCAAAATAGAAGAAGGTTTGCCACTTGAAATTACTGTTGGCGCTATTGAAGATGTCATGTTTGATGCGGTTTTAGATTATATTGCCCCACAAGGTGTAGAGGAAAATGGAGCTGTTCAGTTTGAAATTGAAGGAACTTTAGCAGAGCGAAAAGAAGATATATTTATTAGAGCTGGACTTAGTGCTAATGCATCTATCATTTTAGAAAAAGCAGAAGATGTTTTGGCCATTAAAGAAGCCTTAGTTCAATTTGATAAAGAAACAAAAAAACCTTATGTTGAAGTTATGATCGGAGATCAAAAATTTGAAAGAAGAGATATCAAATTAGGAATTAGTGATGGTATAAATGTTCAAATTTTAGAAGGTTTATCTAAAGACGATAAAATTAAAGTTTGGAACAAGGTTGAAGAGAAAAGACCAAAACGTGGATCTAGAGGTTAATGGATATAGTCTTTCTTCTTTTTTAACGAATTTAAATCATCTTTAAACCTAACTTTATGAAAAAATTAATTTTAATTATACTATGTTTCAGTTTTTCCCAAGGCTTTAGTCAAGAAAGTGAAGCTAAAATCCAATGGACTTTAGAAGCTTGTATAAAACACGCTTTTGAAAATAACATCAGTATCAAACAATCTCAACTTAACATTGAAGACGCTGATATCAATAAAAGTGACGCAGTTGGTAATTTTTTACCCTCTTTAAACCTCAACGCCAGCAATAGTTGGAACTCTGGTTTAACCCAAAATGTTGTTACTGGTGTTCTTGAAAATCAAGTCACAAGAAACTTCTCCACAGGTGCAACCGTAGGGATTAATGTTTTTAGTGGATTACAAAATTGGCGAACTCTACAGCGAGCTAAGCTTTCTCAATTGGCAAGTCAATACTCTTTAGAACAAATGGAAGATGATATTGCTTTGTTTATTGCAAATGCCTATTTACAAGTTTTGGTCAGTAAACAAACTTTAGCTGTTTTAGAAGAACAAAATTTAATAACCCAACAACAAATAGATCAAACCCAAGCTTTAATTGAAGCTGGTACAGTTCCAGAAGGAGATATTTTAGAATTACAAGCGACCAATGCAGACGAGCAACAACAAATCATTGTAGCCAAAAACGATGTTAAAATATCATTGATTAGCCTTGCTCAAGCTTTGCTCATTAAGGATTATGAAAATTTCGATATTGCTGACGAGTCTTATGATATTCCTATAACTGATATTATGAATAGAGATATTGGTGAGATAATTGAAGAAGCAAAGAAAGAGCGTTATGAAGTGCTAGTTGCTGAAAAAGATGTAGAAATTGCACAAAAAAATGTAGAAATTGCTAGAGGTGCATACTATCCAACTTTACGAGGTTTTTTCAATTACAATACCCGTGAGTCAGATAGAGAAAGGTTTGTATCTGCTGGTGTAGATCCAAATGATCCTACGCGACAAATTGGGTTTGTAGAAGACACAGGTGCAGCTGTTGTGACACCTAATTTTTTAACTGAAGCTATTGGACCACGAGATTTTGTTGATCAATTATGGAGAAATGATGGTATTTCTTATGGACTTCAACTAAATATTCCTGTTTTTAACGGATTTGCAACTCGTAATAATGTCAAGCGAAGTCAAATTAACTTAGAACGCTCTAAAAATCAGCTCCAACAAGCAGAGCTTGACCTTGAAGCCGATGTGTATCAAGCTTATGTCGATGCTCAGGGTGCAGCAAAAGCTTATGACGCCGCCGTAAAATCTGTTCAAGCACAGCAAAATGCCTATGATTTTGCTAAAGAACGTTTTGATGTAGGGATGAGCAACGCTTTTGATTTAAGTCAATCTAAAACGAGACTGACCAATGCACAAAACCGAATGGTTCGAGCCAAATACGATTATATTTTCAGAATTAAAGTATTAGAGTTGTTCTTTGGCGAACGCCCTGTTGAATAATAAAAGTAATTATTTTGGCTAATATTTTATGTATAGAAACTTCTACAACAAACTGTTCGGTAGCATTAGCAAAAGACGGACAGTTGATTACTATTCAAGAAGATGACAAAAAAGAATATTCTCATGCGGAGCAACTGCATCTATTTATTGAAAAAGTAGTTAAAGCATCGGATCTTAAGATGACTGACCTTGATGCTATAGCTATCAGTAAAGGTCCAGGTTCATATACGGGTTTAAGAATTGGTGTTTCTACAGCAAAGGGACTTTGTTATGCTCTCGATATTCCTTTAATCAGTATTTCAACCTTAAAAGTTTTGGCTAAACAAGTAGTGCAACAAAGCTCTCAACACCCTATTATTCCAATGATTGATGCACGGCGTATGGAAGTTTATACAGCAGTTTTTAACTCAAAACAGGAAGAAATTTCAGCCGTAGAAGCTAAAATTTTAGAGCCTGATAGTTTCCAGTCTTATTTTGATTCTTATGACAAGATATATTTTATCGGCAACGGTGTAAGCAAGTTTAAAGACATGTGCGTTAATGTTAATCAGGGGATTTTTATAGAACACAAAAATCCATCAGCAAGACAGATGTGTGAATTAGCTGATGGATTGTTTAGGAGCAAAACTTTTGAAGATGTGGCTTATTTTGAGCCTTTCTATCTCAAAGATTTTGTGGGAGGCTAATTAATTATTCTTCAAATTCTTGTAATAACGAACGACTTGTATGAGTTCCATTTCAATGTCTTTGTCACTTCCTTTAAACTTAAATTTTTTATGTTTAATGTAGCTTTTAACATCATCACTTGATTCCTGAAAAAGGTTTGCAATTTTATTTTTACTAAGTTTAATTTGTTTAAAAGAATTGTTGATTTTCAAAAAGTAAGTTCTTGTATTTTCAATCTTAGAGTTTTGTGTTTTGTAATAATTCGTAACCCCGTGAACACCTAACTCAAAATTAATTTGATATTTTTTAAAAAGACCAATATTGGAATTATATGGTAATATTTCAACAATATATCCTTTACTTTCTTTCGGTAATTCTGGATTTAAAAGCTGAGATTCAATGAGAACAAATTTTTCATCGTTAATGATAAAGGCATAATTATCACTTTTAGTTAACTGTTTATAGTTTTGACTTTTTGTGTTAAAAGATAGTTCAAAACAATCATCATAAATATTATATCTAAGATTTGCCTTTGCGGAAGTGTTTTCTTCTAAGGAAATAATTTTACCATCAGAAAAGCTTGAATCCAGATATATATCACCCACTACTGAGGAATTATAAGTTTTAGCAGTAGCTAAAAAATGATCATAATAATCTTTCTCAGGGCTAAAACCCAATCTTTCCTTTAAACCTGAATCAAAATTGTTACTGTATTCTATTGGGTGAACAACTGTTTGAGCAGATGTTCCTATTTGAGCTTTTACATCTATCATGTATAAAAGAATAACAATAATTAATAACTTGGTTTTAATAATATTTGGTTTTTAAAATTAATATTTATTGTAATGAATTATAATATCTTACGACTTGAATCATTTCATTTTGAATTTCTCTATCAGTGCCTCTAAACTTAAATCCTTTATCTTTTATATATTTTTTCATGTCTTTTTGATGATCGGGAAATGCATCTAAAATTTTCTTCCTATGGTCTTCGGCTCTGACATAATTATCGCCAAATTTAATAATGTATCTAGAATCACTATCAATACTTGGCGGGACATCCTGTTGATAAGATGTTAAAGCTTTAGAACCAGACTTAAGTTCTTTGAAATATCTTTTGTAAAGTACTGCTTCAGCCTCTGGTGATGTCAATTCAACCACATAACCATTACCTGAGGTATAATGCTCTTCGTTGATAGCGTCTGGTGACTCAATTAAAATAAATGTTTCATTTCCAATTTTATATTTATATCTAGGCGTTCTTTTTAAGGTTTTTAGAGACTCTGAATTTGGATCTAATCTTATTTCAAAAACATCATTATAGACATCATATCTTAGATAAGTCTGAGCTTTATTTTCAGATTTAGTATCAACAATATAACCCATTTGGAAATCTTCCATTAAAAATGGGGAACCTTGAATATCACTAATATCAAATTTAGCATTTTCCTTTAATTTCATAAAGTAGGCATCGGCTATATCTCTATAATCTCTAAAACCCATCATTTCACTAACCTGAGCATTAATGGGGGCAAAAAATAAATAGCAAAATAAAAACACTAAGACTTTGTTCATAATAAAATATTTAAAGATTTAATCAAATTTATTAAAAAATATGCTATTAAATGAAATTTAAACGTTAAATAAAAACAAAATCAACTCCAAATCATTAAACAATAGCTTTGTTATTAAGAATCTTCCTTAACACACTATTCCTTAGCTCAATTCTTTTTTGAAGCGCTGCTTCAGCAGTTTTTTCAACGGATTCCCATTTATTGATGTCCTTTTCGCATAGGTTTTCTAAAAGTTTAATAGCCATAGGACCATGTTCATCAGCATCAATTTCAATATGTCTATTAAAATAATATTTTAACCCTTCAATTTTTTCATCAGGAAATTGTTTTTGGATATTACCTATAATTTCTGTAAACATATCAGGAATAAGTTCTTCACGACCAAAGGTAAAAGCTGAAAGAATATCATGTGTATGTTTGTGGTGAATCGTATTAAAAGTAAAAATCAAAAACGATTTGACAGATTTTGGTAAATCACTTGCTGAAATCACTAAAAATATATCAGTGCCATGTTGAATTTGTTGTGTAAAATTTCTAATCTGAGCTGTAGAAGCTCCTAAATCTTCCATGGCATCTAAATACATTTCAAAATAACTTTGATGCTCCCCTTTAGAGTTTAAGTCTGATTCTTCAGAAAGAACAATGTCATTTATTAAATAAGTAAATTCTGGTTTACCACTTGGTGTCCAAGGCACATTAATGTTTGTTAGTTGTTGTTGCAATTTTTTGAGTAAAGACATAAGATCCCAAACGGCAAAAACGTGGTATTGAGTAAATATTCTTAAGTCATCAGGAGTTTCAATGTATTTGTATAAATCATGATTGAGTAGTTTTCGTCTTAACGGCTCTATCTGGTCTAAAACATATTGGCTTTTTTGAGTCATAATTATTTACTTAAAAGCAGAAATTCCAGTAATGTCTAAGCCCGTAATTAACAAATGGATATCGTGAGTGCCTTCATAAGTGATTACACTTTCTAAATTCATCATGTGGCGCATGATGCTATATTCTCCCGTGATACCCATACCACCCAAAACTTGACGAGCTTCCCGCGCTATGTTGATAGCCATTTCTACATTGTTACGCTTGGCCATGGAGATTTGAGCTGAAGTGGCTTTGCCCTCATTTTTCAATTGCCCTAAACGCAAGGCGAGTAGTTGAGCTTTAGTGATCTCAGTAATCATTTCAGCCAACTTTTTTTGTTGAAGTTGAAATCCAGCTATAGGTTTATCGAATTGAGTACGTTCTTTTGCGTACCTCAAAGCCGTATCATAACAATCCATAGCAGCACCAATAGCACCCCATGCAATACCAAAGCGAGCAGAATCTAAACAGGATAAAGGTGCGCCAAGTCCGCTTTTGCCTGGCAATAAGTTTTCTTTTGGTACTTTAACATTATTAAAGATTAATTCACCAGTAGCCGAAGCTCTGAGTGACCATTTATTATGGGTTTCTGGCGTTGAAAACCCTTCCATTCCTCGCTCAACCAGTAAACCATGAATTCGACCTTCTTCGTTTTTAGCCCAAACCACTGCCACATCACAAAATGGCGCATTTGAAATCCACATTTTAGCTCCATTGAGTAGATAGTGATCGCCGTTATCTTTAAAATTTGTTACCATGCCGCTCGGGTTTGAACCGTGGTCGGGTTCCGTCAAACCAAAAGCGCCCATCATTTCACCTGTTGCTAATTTTGGTAAATATTTTTGTTTTTGATCTTCACTACCATAGGCAAATATTGGAAACATGACTAAAGAAGATTGTACCGAGGCTGTTGAACGCACACCACTATCGCCACGTTCAATTTCTTGCATAATTAATCCATACGAAATTTGATCAAGTCCAGCACCGCCATATTTTTCAGGAATATAAGGGCCAAAAGCGCCAATTTCAGATAAGCCTTTGATGATAGATTTAGGGAATTCAGCGTTTTGAGCGGCTTCTTCTATGATGGGACTAACATCGCGTTTGACCCAATCTCGAGCAGCTTGCCGAATAAGTTTATGCTCATCGGTTAGTAAATCATCTATATTGTAATAATCAGGTGATTCAAATTGGTCTGTTGACATTTTGATAAATTTTAAAACAAATTTAAGCAAAGTCCTCAATATGAGTAGTCAATAAAGTCTTATAATTTATAAAAAACTAAGGTTCCTCTGGAGCGAGTTCTATTTTAAGACCATCTAAATCAGAAGTAATTGGAATTTGACACCCTAAACGACTATTGTCTTTTACATAAAAGGCTTCTGCCAACATAGCTTCTTCGTCCATTTCCATTTCAGGAAGTTCAGTATCAGATTTGATATAGCACTGGCAGGACGCACACATGGCCATTCCTCCGCAAATTCCTATTGTACCTTCAGGTGCTAATTCGTATGAACGCACAACTTCCATCAGGTTCATTGCCATATCGGTTGGTGCTAAAACTTGATGTGTTTTTCCTTCGCGATCGGTTATAGTGATATTAATATCTTGGTTCATGGACTTACTAATCTATGCTTCTAACAACGGCTTTAGGGGCTTGTTTTCTGCTACCGTCAAAACCTGTAACGCCACCAACTGTGGTATATTTCATGACGTATTTTTTGTCTGGATGTATACGTTGATAAGCACTTTGACACATGAGAGTGGCTTCATGAAAACCACATAAAATTAATTTGAGTTTTCCGGGGTAAGTATTGACATCGCCTATAGCATAAATACCAGGTATATTGGTTTGATAATCTAAACTATTATCAACTTTTATAGCGTTTTTTTCAATCTCTAATCCCCAATTGGCTATTGGTCCTAATTTTGGTGAAAGGCCAAAAAGAGGAATAAAGTAATCAGTTTCTAATTTAAAATCTTCTTCTGGGTTATTATTTTTTCTTATCAATACATTTTCTATATGACCATTCCCGTTTACATCAACTACTTCTGCTGGAGTAATAAGTTTTATTTTACCCATGTCTTTTAATTCCTTAACGCGATCCACAGATTCTAAAGCGCCTCTAAATTCATTTCTACGGTGAATTAAGGTTACGCTAGAAGCCACATCGGCTAGAAAAATACTCCAATCTAAAGCAGAATCACCGCCGCCAGCAATGACAACATCTTTATCGCGGTAGTCTTCTGGGTTTTTTACCATATAAGAAACGCCTTTGTTTTCAAAATCAGATAATCTTGGTATAGGTGGTTTACGAGGTTCAAAACTTCCTAAGCCACCAGCAATTGCAACAACTTTTGTATGGTGTTTTGTGCCTTGATCAGTGGTAACGATAAAACTTCCGTCATCTAATTTTTCAATATCTTCAGCTCTTTCTCCTAGCGTAAAACCTGGCTCAAAAGGTTTAATTTGTTCCATAAGATTATCGACTAAATCTCCTGCAAGAACTTCAGGAAATGCAGGAATATCATAGATTGGCTTCTTAGGATAAAGCTCTGTTAATTGACCGCCAGGTTGAGGTAAGGCGTCTATTAAGTGACATTTGAGTTTGAGTAAGCCTGCCTCAAACACAGTAAACAATCCAGTTGGTCCGGCACCTATAATGAGTATATCTGTTTTAATCATAAATGTAAAATTGGTAAATACAAAAGTTTCAAATTATCAATTTCTATAAACTGATTTCAGTCATAAATCACGCCATTTCTACGTTGACTACAGATTTGATTTGCGGAGCGTGTTTTTTTATTGTCATTTCAACACCAGATTTTAAAGTCATTTGATTGACACTACAACCTACGCAAGTACCCAAGAGTTGAACCTTGACCGTATCGTCATTTTCAATATCAAGTAAGGCAATATCTCCACCATCATTTTGTAAGAAAGGCCTGATTTCTTCAAGCGCGTTTTCTACATTTTGTTTTAATTCTTTTCCAGTCATAATTATTTGTTTTTAACGGCACTACAGCCCGCCATGGTTGTAATTTTAATCGCTTCAGTTGGAGGTAAATTTTCGTTTCTATCAACCACTTCTTGAACTACGTTTTTGGTTAATTCGTTAAAGGCTTCTACAATTGGTGTGGATTCTTGAAGCGCAGCAGGTCGACCCACATCACCAGATTCTCTGATGCTTTGTACTAATGGGATTTCGCCTAAAAACGGAACGTTTATATCTTCAGACAAGCGTCTCGCTCCAGCTTCACCAAAAATATAGTACTTGTTATCTGGCAACTCCTCAGGAGTAAAATAGGCCATATTTTCTACAATACCTAAAACCGGCACATTAATGCTTTCTTGTTGAAACATGGCGACGCCTTTTCTGGCATCAGCTAAGGCAACGTTTTGAGGCGTGCTAACGATTACTGCTCCAGTAATGGGCATAGATTGCATAATCGATAAGTGAATATCGCCTGTTCCAGGAGGTAAATCCACCAATAAAAAATCTAACTTACCCCAATTGGCGTCAAAAATCATTTGATTTAAGGCCTTTCCAGCCATTGGTCCGCGCCAAATGACAGCCTGACTGGGTTTGGTAAAAAACCCAATTGATAAGACTTTTACACCATAACTTTCAACAGGTTTCATTTTAGATTTGCCATCAACTTTTACGGAAAGCGGCTTTTCGTTTTCTACGTCAAACATGGTTGGGATAGAAGGTCCATAAATATCTGCATCTAGCAAACCTACTTTAAAGCCCATTTTTGATAAACTCACTGCTAAATTTGCGGTTACAGTAGATTTTCCTACACCACCCTTTCCACTCGCAACAGCTATGATGTTTTGAATACCTGGAATGGGTTTTCCTTTTATTTCATTGACGCTTTTCTTTTTAGGG
This sequence comes from Mesohalobacter salilacus, assembly GCA_003931895.1. Lineage (GTDB taxonomy): Bacteria > Bacteroidota > Bacteroidia > Flavobacteriales > Flavobacteriaceae > Psychroflexus. Next base: position 16,083 of record RRZV01000022.1, on the reverse strand, counting down.
GCATCAACTTTGACGTTGACTTTAACTTTGGCTTTTTCGTAAACATGCTCATGAATAGCTTTCATGACATCAACTTCTGCACGTTTTTTAATATGTAAAGCTGGTGTTGATAATTTTAAATCAACAATGACTTCATCTGCAAACGTGACGATGTTTTGAACAGCGCCACTTTCTACCATATTTTGACCTTCGCCAGCAACGCTAATCGTTTCTAAAGCTTTATATATGTCTTCTTTTTTTAAATGCACTTAACTGTTTTTATTATTTAGATTAGATTAAAATGCAAATATAAGTTATCTCTAATGAAATGAATTTTAATGGCTTAAATTTTAATGTTACACTAACATTCTTTAAAAAACGACATATAATATACACTTCAGCCAAATTCCGAATTCACAATTAAATACTTAGTTTAATTTAATAATGCCTTTATATTTGCAAACATATTGATTTGATATGTTAAAATGGGTTGGTGCCATTATTGGCTTTTTTTTTCGCGGTTTTTTTGGTGCTTTAGCTGGCTATTTGATTGGGAGTTTGTTAGACATTGTCCTCCTACCTAAAAGAAGACGACAGTCTTTTGGCGATGTTTTTCAGGGTAGCCAAAGTGTTTCACCTGGTGATTTTGAACTCAACTTATTGTCATTGGCTAGCTTAGTGATTAAAGCCGATGGAAGTGTGAGTCAGAAAGAGCTAGATTATGTACGCGGATATTTTGTTCAAGCCTATGGCAAGGAAAGAGCCAATGCAACGTTTAAAACTTTTAATGAGGTCATCAAAAAACGGCAAGTTTCTGCCAGTAATATTTGTCAATTTTTAAAGCCTAGAGTACGATACGAAGTCCGGCTTCAAATTATACACTTTTTATTTAATATTGCTCAAGCCGATGGGCATATCACTGATAAAGAGATCAAAAAGATTAATGAGATTTCCGGGTATTTTCAGTTAAGTTACAGAGATTTTGAAAGCATAAAGGCCATGTTTATCAAGTCTGCTGATGAAGCTTTTAAAATTCTTGAAGTTGATGAAGATGCAAGTGATGCCGATATTAAAAAAGCTTACCGAAAAATGGTGAAAAAATATCATCCAGATAAACTACAAAATATGGATGAAGCTTATCAAAAAGGAGCAAAAGAAAAGTTTAATAAAGTGCAAGAAGCTTACGAGCAATTGCAGAAAGAGCGCGGGTTTTAAATCTCGGTGATTAATTTTTATTATACTCAAAAACATCAGTCATTTTAATGTTGAGTTTTGGAAATAATTTTGACGCTAATTCTGGTACTCCAATAGATGATTTAAATGGTTAAAGGTTAGGCTCTATTTTATCCTTACCAAGCTTAATTCAATTTCTCAGCAATCTTATCGCAAGCCTGATCAAGCATGTCATAAACCCTTTTAAATCCATCAATACCACCGGTATAGGGATCTGGCACATCGCAATTTTCATTGGGTAAAACTTCATTTAATATCAAATGAACTTTGTTGCGATCTTGGTCATTTCTTGCCAAGCTCAAGACATCTTCGTAATTAGAATTGTCCATCACATAAATGAGATCAAATCGGTCAAAATCTGAAACTTCAAATTGTCTGCCTCGCTGTTGTGTGATGTCTATATTGTGTTCTTGAGCAATTTTTATAGAACGCTCGTCGGGTTGTTGTCCCACGTGATAATTACCAGTGCCAGCAGAGTCTATAAACACATTATCGGTATTGACTTTGGTTTTTAAAATGCCCTCTGCCAGAGGCGAGCGACAAATATTTCCAAGACACACCATAAGAATTTTAGTGTTCATAAATTTACTCTACTAAGCGTTTGTCAAGGTCTTCAACAAATTTTTTAAACTGCTTGTCTGTTGAAGTTAAGTTGTTAACGGTTTTACAAGCGTGCAAAACAGTAGCGTGATCTCTATCGCCAATTTGTTTGCCAATGCTAGCTAGTGAAGCTTTGGTCATTTTTTTGGCAAAGAACATAGCGATTTGTCTAGCTTGAACAATGTGTCGTTTTCGGGTTTTTGACTGTAAGGTGTCCGTATCCATTTGGAAATAACTACTCACCACTTTTTGAATGTGGTCTATAGAAATTTCTTTTTTAGAATTGTGAACATAATTATCGACAATTTTTTTAGCCAAAGCTAAATCTACTTCTTCTTTATTGAATGAAGAGTGAGCGATTAAAGAAATAATAGCACCTTCAAGTTCTCTGATGTTACTTTTAATATTCTTGGCAACAAAATCTATAATGTCTTCTCCGATTTCAACACCATCGCGATAGAGTTTGCTGCTAATAATTTTTTTCCTAGTTTCATAATCGGGCTTGAGTAATTCGGCAGATAAACCCCATTTAAAGCGCGATAGCAAGCGTTTTTCTATTTCTTGCATATCGACAGGGGCTTTATCACTGGTTAAAATGACCTGCTTGCCATTTTGATGTAAGTGATTAAAGATATGAAAAAATACATCTTGAGTACCTTTTTTGCCAGACAGCAATTGAATATCATCTACAATAAGAACGTCAATGACTTGATAAAAGTGAATAAAATCGTTTCTGGTATTTTTCCTTACCGATTCTATGTATTGTTGAGTAAATTTTTCAGCAGAAATATACAATACGGTTTTGTTAGGGTGTTTATCCTTAACATCAACCCCAATTGCGTGAGCTAAATGTGTTTTACCCAAGCCAACACCACCGAAAATAAGCAGCGGATTAAAGGATGTTCCACCTGGTTTAGCTGAAACTGCTTTTGAAGCAGAACGAGCTAAACGGTTAGAATCACCTTCGAGAAAATTGTCAAAATTGTAATTGGAATTAAGCTGCGAGTCAATTTTTAAATTTCTAATTCCAGGAATAACAAATGGGTTTTTTAACTCGGGATTTTTAGTGTTAAGCGCCATGCTAACATTCTGAGAATTGACCTTACTTCGCTGTGAACTTGGTATTTTTTCTGTAAAAGCTGGCTTTTTGCCTCTTGCGTTTTCCATTTTTATCACATAAACAAGTTTGGCTTGATTGTCTAAACTTTTATTAAGCGCAACGCGAAGCAATTTGACGTAATGTTCTTCAAGCCATTCATAAAAAAATTTAGAAGGCACCTGAATGCTTAATGCGTTATCAGTAAGCTTAACAGCTTTTATGGGCTCAAACCAAGTTTTGTATGCTTGCGGTGTGATGTTATCCTTTATAAAAGACAAACAATTTTCCCAAACTGATTCCGCAGTTTTATTCATAATTAATCTTAAATTTACAATTTTAGAGGTGAAAATCTACCTCGTTTTGACATGGCAAATATGTGAACAAATCAATTCATAAAAAAATAAAATCGCTATTGAATTTTAAGTTTTTTTTGCGTATACAAAACTTTTATAAAAGTAGAAAAATAAAAGTTATTAACTGTACAAACTATGGAGTTTTTATATAAAATCCGTTATGCGGAAACCGATCAAATGGGTGTAGTTCATCACGCTAATTACCTGCTATACCTGGAACAAGCTCGAATTGAATGGCTTGAAAAAAAAGGTATAAATTACTCTAATTTAGAACAAGATGGTATAATGTTGCCTGTTTATAAAATTGAAATAGATTATAAAAAGCCTTTGGTGTTTGGCGGTAACGTTAAGGTTCAGGTTGAATGCTCAAAATCCCCAGACGTAAAGATTGGTTTTGATTATAAATTACTAAATGGTGCTGATGAAATTGTCGCCACAGCAAAAGTGATTTTAGTCTTTATGTCTGCACAAACTCGCAGGCCTATTAGATGTCCTAAATATTTATTTGAAATTTTGACCTCATAGTTATTGTTTATCTTCATTTTGACTTAATTTTTCACTTGGTACAATAGAGAAACCTATCGAGGTGTTATATTTGAATCCATAATGTCAAACGCAGAAACTTACACCCACATCATCAAATCTGAAGCCAAGCGCTTAGGATTTTTATCCTGTGGCATAAGTAAAGCTGAATTTTTAGAGGATGAAGCACCGCGTCTTGAGCAATGGCTTAATGACAATATGCACGGCGAAATGCAATATATGGAAAATCACTTTGACAAACGTCTAGACCCGACCAAACTGGTGGAAGGCTCAAAAAGTGTCGTGTCATTATTGTTTAACTATTATCCTGAAAAACAGCAAACATCAGATACTTATAAAATTAGCAAATACGCTTATGGAGTAGACTATCACTTCGTCATCAAGCGAAAACTCAAATCCTTATTAAAACATATTCAAGCGGAAATTGGCGAGGTGCATGGCCGAGCGTTTGTCGATTCGGCACCAGTTTTAGATAAAGCTTGGGCAGTCCGAAGTGGTTTGGGATGGATGGGCAAACACAGCAATGTTTTAACCAAATCAATGGGCTCTTTTTACTTCATTGCTGAGTTAATTATCGATTTAGAATTGGAATATGACACACCAGTAACAGACCATTGCGGAAGTTGCACAGCCTGTATAGATGCATGTCCGACAGATGCCATTGTAGATCCTTATGTGGTTGATGGAAGCAAATGTATTTCGTATTTTACCATTGAACTTAAAGACGATTTACCCTCAAGTTACAAAGGACAATTTGACGATTGGATGTTTGGTTGTGACGTGTGTCAAGATGTTTGCCCGTGGAATAGCTTTAGCAAAAGTCATAATGAACCTCTTTTTAATCCCGATGATCGATTGTTAAACTACAACAAACAAGATTGGGAAGAGATTACCGAAGAAGTGTTTCAAGATATTTTTAAAAAATCTGCCGTAAAACGGACAAAATATATTGGGTTAAAACGTAATATTGAATTTTTAAAATCTAAACGAGAGGGTTAAAACTTAAAGGTTTTCTGTCAGTCGGCATCTTGGCCTGTTTGCTGAAGAGTAGACTACTATCGCTGGTAAAACATTCGATTATGACTCTGAGCGAAACTTGTCGAAGTGCTTGTACAGAGTTTATCAAAGTAAAAAATCTTTTAGTGAATCATATCTCCAAACATGAGATATTACTCATGTCGTCATAATAATAGTGAATTCAAATTATCTGTTCTTACTATATACATAAATGAATAGTGAAAACAATTATCACTGATAATTTAACAAGTTAATAATTAGGTAGTTATTGTTTAGATTAAAAATAATTCAATCCAATTCGAACCTTTTTGAAAAATCAACCCTCTTAAGAGTAAAGACCAGTGTATGGCAGACCTGAAAAAACTTATAGCAGCTTGTAAAAAACACAAGCAGTCGGCTCAAAAGCAGTTGTACGACGAGCTGGCCGATCAATTGTACTGGGTCTGCAAGCGCTATTTGAAACACGAAGAAGATATAGATGAAGTGCTGGCCGACAGTTTCTATACCATATTCACTAAGCTTGATCAACTTAAACATCACGACGCCATTTACACCTGGTCCAAGCGCATTACAATAAATAATTGTTTAAAGCTCGTAAAAAAGAACTTTACACATCTATATATAGATGACATGAAGACGCACCCTGCGACCCAAGACGTCGCAGAGGCCAGGCTGGAGGAACACCAACTCCTTAAGCTTGTTGAACAGTTGCCAAAAGGCTGCCAGACTATTTTTAAACTATATGTAATAGAAGGCTTTGCCCACAAGGATATTGCAAAATTATTAGAGATAAGCACTGGCACATCCAAGTCTCAGCTTAACGTGGCCAAAACTAAGTTAAAAGCACTGGTCAATCTCTACTATTATCAAAATGAAAAGAACAATGAACAAGCAGGATAACCTTTTTGAACGCATAAAACAAGCTGCTGAAAAGCAGGAACAACAACCTTTTAACCGTAAAAAAGAGGTCTGGGAAACTGTTTCCCAAAAATTGAACCCTAAAAATCGAAAACGCATGATACTCTATAGAACACTTAGCGCTGCAGCTGTGATTGCAGTCCTCATATTTACCGGATTTCAATTTATGGATTCCACAGATCCTTTAAATGAAAACCCCATTATCAATAAAGATGTAAAACTGAATGAAAATTCAAATAACGAAGTTGTTGAAGATATTAAAGAAGAGCCTCAAAATATTGATAGCCAAGATAGGCAATATTTGGATTCAGTTGAAAATCAGGCGGATTCACCAAAACCTATAAAAACAGAACCTGTTGTTGCTGCTGAAGCTGAAGCAATTGAAGATACAGCTGAAATTGATGAAAATAAAACCCTTAGTCGAAAAGCTGAACAACAAGATGTAGCCTCGTCTTCGGTTGAAAGCATTTCAGCTAAAACAAATGATTCTAACCTTAATCTACAGTCGAAAATAGCAGTTATTGAGAAAAAGCAGCTCAATGAAACCTATCCCAATAAACAAGCCCCGAAAACACAACAAAATTTTATTACCGATATTGAAAATCAAAATAAGTTTATGATTAATGGAACAGTAATGGATGAAGATGGTCTACCAATTCCAGGTGTAAATATTTTTATAAAAGGAACTTCAGACGGAACACAAACCGATTTTGATGGAAAATTTACCATTGAAGCTAAACCTAAAGAAACCCTGATTTTTAGTTATATTGGATTTATTACTCAGGAAATTCAAATAAAAGATCAAAAAAATATTACTGTGGTTTTACAGCCGGATAGTGCACAGCTAAGTGAAGTTGTTTTGGAAGATAAATCCACTAGGAGACAAAGAAGAAGAGAAAAAAGGAGACAGAAAAATACTGAAACCGTTCAGCAAGTACCTGTTGCTTCAATCAGTCAAGTCATGTCAGGAAAAGTAGCTGGAGCTAAATTGCGACAGGCAAATGGTCAACCAACCTCTGTAATGCTTAGAGGTGTAACGTCTATCAGATCAACTAAAGAACCCCTTTTTATTGTAGATGGTAAACCAGTTAATCCAAAAGAATTTAGCAACTTAAATCCAATTAAAATAAAGTCTTTAAAAGTTTTAAAAGACGCCAATGCAACTTCAATTTATGGAAATCGAGGTGATAATGGAGTAGTCTTAATCCTTACTGAAGAAGCTAATCTTAAAGAAAAGAAAGCATTTGATAGTATAGCAAAAACAGCTAGTATTCCTACTCAACCTAATAATGAAGACTACGAAACCTTTAATGAAAACCCGTTTACCAGTCCGCTGTCTGAGCCGTTATCTACGTTTTCTATAGATGTGGATCGAGCGGCCTATACCAATATTCGCCGAATGATCAACAATGGTCAGGACGTCCCCAAAGATGCTGTGCGTATCGAGGAAATGCTCAATTTCTTTGAATACGACTACGACAAACCAACAGATAAACACCCGTTTGCTATTCACACGGCCTACTCTGATGCCCCGTGGAATGAAAAGCATAAACTGCTAAAAATTGCATTACAAGGAAAAGATATTCCAACAGAGCAATTGCCAGCTTCTAATTTGGTTTTCTTAATAGATGTATCCGGTTCTATGAACAACCAAAACAAATTGCCATTGGTCAAAAAATCCTTGAATCTGCTGGTTGACCAAATGAGAGCTAAAGACTATATCGCTTTAGTGACTTACGCCGGAAATTCAAAGGTGGTATTGGAACCGACCTCCGGAAATCAAAAAACCAAGATTAAAGATGCCATTAACAGTCTCTCTAGTGGCGGTGGAACCTACGCCAGTCAGGGCATTAAAACCGCTTATAGCCTAGCGGAAGAAAACTTTGTCAAGAATGGTAATAATCGTGTAGTTATTGCTACTGATGGCGACTTTAATATCGGTGTCACCCAAAACGAAAGTCTGGAAGATCTGATTGCTAAAAAGCGTAAAACAAACATTTTTCTGACTTGTCTAGGCTATGGTATGGGCAATTACAAAGACAGCAAAATGCAGAGCCTGTCTCAAAAAGGCAATGGGAATTACGCCTACATCGACACCTATCAGGAAGCCCAAAAGTTTTTGGAACGCGAATTTAAAGGGAGCCTCTACGCCATTGCCAAAGACGTCAAAATTCAAATTGAATTCAATCCTAAACACGTGGACTCCTACAGACTCATAGGCTACGAGACCCGAATGCTCGAAGACCGTGATTTTGCTGATGACAACAAAGATGCTGGCGAAATTGGAGTCAACCATCAAGTGACAGCACTTTATGAAGTGATACCACGAGGTGTAGAAAGTCAGTTTGGTGAATTTAAACCAAATTTAAAGTACCAAAAAATAGAACAACCCAAATTTGAAACCTATAGCGATGAACTGGCAACTGTCAAATTCAGATACAAGCCACCGAAAGCAGATAAAAGCATCAAAATGGAACGCATTGTTAAAAACCGATCTTTAAAACTGAAAAACACAGATGCTGATTTCAAATTTGCCACAGCTGTTGCTTGGTTTGGTTTAAAGTTGAGAGACTCTCAATTGATTAGCAAAACGGATAAAGAAGCTATTGTAGAATTGGCTAAACAAGGTTTGGAAAATGACAAAGAAGGCTATCGCGCAGAATTTATCCGGTTGGTGAGGTTGTTTAACGAGTAGTTTGAAGCGCTCAATTTTTTAAAATAATACTCATTAAAAAAAAAATCCTTATATTTATAACTATATAAAAATATTTACTCATGCACCATTTTAGATTTCTTACAATTTTATTTAGTTTATTATTAATCTCTTGTAGTAATGATGATAGTACCACAGAGCTAACTTTGGAACCTGAATTTTCAGTTGAAATTAACGATAACGCTTTTGATGCTGAATTTAAAGAAGCCTTTTTGAGTGATGGGGTTTTGTATATTCAAGCCAGTGATAGTGATGGAAGCAATAAATTTGTGCTTAAGGTAAATAATCCAGCGGAAACAACTTATACCACTGGAAACACAGACATTAATTTGATTCCTCAAATGTCTTTTCAGCCTTCATCTGACCAACTTTCTAGAATGGCCAACCCAACAGAGGTAAATGCTGGAAGTATAAGCATTGCCGAATTTGATACCACTAATGATTTGGTTTCTGGATCCTTCAGTTTTGAAGGAAGTTCACCTTTCTTTTTGAATACACATGAATTTACAAGTGGTGTTTTTACAGACATACCCATTTCTGAAAGTGAGCCTGAAAACATAGGACGAGGTACTCTAAGTTTTGAGATAGATGATGAAGATTTTACCCCTTCTAATTTGTTTATCAATAGACTTGTACTTCCTGAAGTTGGAAATGACGGTATAGATCTAATTATTGAAAAACCAAATTATCCGACCTTTATATTGCAATTCCCCACAAACACACCTACAGGAGAATTCACACTCGTGCCATTAACTAATTATACTATTCAAGCTAATCTTGACACAACAACATTTATCGGTTCATCAAATAATGCTACACTTACAATCATAGAAAACGATACAGAAAACAACCACATTGTAGGTAGTTTTGATGCTGTTTTGGATAATGAGTTTACCGCAGGAAATAATTCAACTGAATTTACCATTACCAATGGCCAATTTGATATTTATTATTCTGATTTTTAGTTAAATGGGATTAATATAATAAAGGAAGGCTATCGCGCAGAATTTATCAGATTGGTGAGGTTATATAATTAGTATTTCCAAAACCTCACAGGTCTCCCAGACCTGTGAGGTCTAAATTTTTAAAATCAAAAAACAACTCGCTTCAACCTGCTTTTGATACTCTTTTTAAAATCTTTTGGGTAAGTACGCTCACCCATAAACACATCTGTCATAGCATCAGCGAGATGTTGACCAAATTTTTTCAACATCAGATTTCTCAGGGTTCTATTTTCATAAAATAGTTTGGCTAATTTCACACCAGTATTCAATTCTGGAAGTAATTTTTCATTAAGCATTGTATTGTAGTTCATCTCGGCTTGCTTTAAGTTATGCTTACTTTCTGCAATAGCCTTAGCCACAATTTTTCCACTGTAAATAGCATTGGAAATTCCTTCTGCAGTCACGGGATCAGCAAACCCTGCAGCGTCACCAATTAAAAAAACATTGCCTTTAACAAAGCCATCACTTCGCGGTGTAATAGGAATAATAAAGCCGTGAGCTTCAGATTTTAAAACGTTTTTAACCCCGATGGTATTAAGGTAATCTTTGTAATATTTTTTTAATTTTGGGTTTTTCTTATTTTTCATAAAATTACCCACGCCAACCGATAAGTGGTTTTTTTTAGGAAAACACCAACCATAGCCCAAAGGGACGGCGTCAATATCAAATCGTGCTGAAGCCGATAAGCGTTTAAAATCTTCATCGCTGACTTCAATTTCGTATTCAAGTGCCGGACACATCATACGGGTTTCTTGCCAACCAGCCAATTTTGCGGTTGGGCTTAATGCCCCATCTGCAGCAATGACAAACTTGGTCTCTATCTCTTGAGTTGAGGTTTTTAATGTTGCTATTTCACCGCATTTTAGTTCTTTTAAAGCTTCACCTTGTAATAATTCAACACCATGTTCTTGTGCCTTTTTTACAATAAGGTGGTCAAACGCATCGCGCATGATCATAGTCACTATTGGCGATTCTCTTTTGGTATTAAACGCCAATTGCTTTGCTCCAAAAACAATGTCGACGCTCTTAAACTCTCTTTCAACGACGTCTGATAGCTCAAAAGGCATATTTTTTCTGCCCCGAAATACTAAGCCGCCTCCACAAGTCTTGTAGCGCGGTAAATTTTCTTTTTCTACTATAATCGTTTTTAAACCTTGTTTAGCAGCGTGAAAAGCTGCACTCGCTCCTGAGGGTCCACCGCCGATAACGGCTACATCGTAAATCATAGTTTAATTTTTGATGTAGTAAATGTATTAAAAAAGTGGGAAATGAAGGATTAAAATTTGCTGATCAGTTTCACGTAGAGCACACAAGGGTAAGGGAAGAGACTAAAAAATATTAATACAACTCAAAATTACTGTAATCTGATTTAATGTTGAGCACTTTAGAGGTCTTTTGGGAGTTTTTGTTCTGGTAAATTTTGGAGTCAAAAGCTTCGCTTATTTGGTAATCTATTTTAGAATCTAAGCTGACATCCGAGGATTTGGAATTGATATAAAAATTATAAGCCACATTAGGTAGATTAAGCTTGGCTTTTGAATTTTTTAAATTAATGTCAATTAATGTAAAATCTTTGCTGATATCGTTGATCACCAAATCACCAAAAGAACCTTCAATGATGGCTTTTTGGTTCACTAGGTCAATTACCAGGTTTGAAGTTTTTGAGGTAGAAATCAACTGGTTGACTTCACCAATATTCACCTTCTTAGCATATTTTAAATTCAGGTTAAGGCCATTGGCCTTAGTGATGTTTACACCTGAATATATTGCCGAGACAGTAGAATTTTCACCCGTTAATTCATCGATTTTCAAACCTGAATAATTCAGGTTTGCATCGATTTGATAAAGGCTAGTAATTTTAAGTTCACTGCGTTTTACATCCAAGTCTAGCTTGGCATCTTTAGGCATTTTGATGATGATTTTTTTCTTGATTTTGTTGTTGTCAAAATCCAAGTGATTTCTCAAAAATTTAATTCTAGGTTTTATATCTTTATTAAATTTATAAGTAAAAACTTTGATTGAATCCGAATCATTATTAAAGCCTTCGGCAAAATCATTTTGCCATTTTCTCATTCTTTTTTTGAAGTTGGAATCCTTCATTGTTTCTCGAATTTCTTTTTGGAATTTTAAAATATAGGCTTTTCCATCTTCATTAAAACGGTCCATATCAAACTGAATATCAAAATCCATATTGGGTAATGGTGGCACAGGTGGAATTGGTGCACCAGAGCCTCGAATGTCTTCTGTTAAGATTTCAACAACGCCATCGTCTGCAATAAATTTATGTTTACCCTTAATAAATTCACGTAACTTCATACCAGCTCTAATTTCAACTTTTGTTGAATTACCAAGTGCCTCAAATTTGAAATGCTCTAAAATCTCATTGGCTAATTTTTCGTCTTCAACGTCAACTGAAATTGTGGCTTCTACATCTACACGATTTTTGTTCCAAGTTTCTACAATTATTTCAGCATTGTTTGCTTTTAGAGAAACTTGAACATCTTTGTTTACATTAAAACTTTCTGTGTAAGTTTTACTGGTTTGTGCATAACTAGATATAGCTATACATACGCACAAACTAAATTTGATAAGCAGATTTGTTTTCATTTTGTTTTTGTTTTAAGTGGTTCAACTTTTGTTTAAGATCTTGAAGCAATTTTAATCTTAGTTGTAAGTTGTCTATCATGGCGTTGATGATTTCTTCTGAAATTCCAACACTATTCAGCTCATTTTCTAAATCATCGTAAGCTTTGTTAATATGTTGTAGTTCTTCGAGATAGCTATTTATTACAGCATCAAATTCAGTCGACGTTTCTAATGTTGCCAACTCAAATTTGATTGATGTCAAATAGTAATTTTCAATGTTGTTAAGTTCTGGTGAGATATCGCCCAGACCTATTTTTTGAGTTTGTGAAACTTGTTTAGTTGAGTCGTCTGATTCAACTCGAGTTTGGTTAAGAACAAATATGGTGCTCAGCATGGCAATAATAGCAACTGCTGCCATTTTATAAATCATGCTGAAGTCTTGCTTTGGTTTTTTGCCAAAAGCTTCAACCAGTCGATGTTTGAATTTTTTATCATGTCCTTTAGACATTTTAAAAGACTTAGGGCTGTAATCAAAATCTTTACGCAAATCTTTCATTTCTCAATGATTTTAATTGTTCTTTTAATAGCTTTTTACCGCGATGCAGTTGAATGCGTGAGTTGTTGGCTTTGATATTTAAAATCTCAGTAATTTCTTCATGGTCGTAACCTTCCATTAAATACAATTTTAAAATCGTGCTGTATTTTTCAGGTAAATTATCAATGCCATTGTTAATGTCTTCGGTTGAAATATGGTCTTCTACTTTCCAAAAGGAGTTGTCTTCTTCGGCAACTTCAAGGGCGACATTTTCTATATTGTCATGGTATTTCAATTGTCTGCAATAATCAATACATTGATTGATAACAATTCGTTTAAGCCACGCGCCAAACGTAGTTTTACCATCAAAACTTTCAATATGTTTAAAAGCTTTGATAAAAGCTTCCTGCACAGCATCTTCTGCCATATCTTTCTGCTTTAAATAACGCATCGCTACACACAACATGGCATCACAATATTGATTATACAATTTGAGCTGGGCTTTGCGCTTCCCTTTTTTACAATCTTCTACTAAATTTGTTTTAAACACGCCGGCATGTTTGATTAAAATTGCTTCATACTAAATACGAGTTGTTTTTCGAAATGTTACAAAGTTTGGAAAACTTTACAGCATTCAAAAAACAATATATACCCAAAAAATCAGTTAAAACTTAAGCCTTATATGCATAGCTAAAACAAAATGTCAATTTAGTTATTTGATTTTAAAAAGTAGGGTAGATTATTTTTGAGTTGTTTTATGCATGAACAATTAATCCAAAAAAATATAAAACTATGAAATCAATTTCAAAAATTTTAATGTTCTGTCTTGCTATAAGCTTTATAGCCTGTTCAGATGATGACAGTGTAGCTGATGTTAACAACAATGACAACCCCACAGATGCACCCAAAAGCAATTTAACGATAAAAGCAACTACTACCTTTAATCCTACATCGGGTAGAGCCCTAGCGGCAGCTAATTTAGATGTGGACCAATTTTTAATCAATATAAGAAAAATTGAATTTGAATATGCAGAGGGTTCGCAACCATCATCTGGTAGTCAAGATGATAGTAATGATGACGACAACGATAGCAACGACGATAATGATGATATTTCTTTAACTTTTGACCAATTACCCGTTGAGATTCAAGATTATATTTTAGAAAATCATCCTAATGATCCTTTTTGCAAAGCTAAAGAAGAAGATAGTTCTAGTGATGATCCTTATAAATATGAAGTTGAATTGGCGAGTGGACTAGAGTTGTACTTTAAAGCAGACTTTACGCTATATGCTCAAGAACAAGATGATAGTCCTTGTAACAGCGGTGATGGTGATAATGATGGTAATAGTAACGACGATTCTACAAGTTTTGGCGATGATGATGAATTTGAATTGGCGGGACCATTTGAAATTAATCTATTAGATGATGAGACAACCACTATCGTTAATATTGAAATTCCTATAGGAGAATATGAAGAAGTTGAATTTAAAATGGACAGAAGTTTAAACCCAAATTCAGTTTTATTCCAAAAGTCAATTATGATTACTGGAACCTTGAATGGTATGCCAATGACTTTCTACCATACCTTCGATGAAGACTTCGAAGTTGATTACGAAGATGCTGGTCAGAATTTAATTATTGACGATACCAATAATAATGAAGTGACATTCAATTTTGATCTTAATGCTGTTGTAAGTGCTGTTAATTTTGATGCAGCTTCTGATGGAAATGGAGATGGAACAATCGAAATTAGCCCAGTAGATACTGATGGTAACAATGCATTAGCCAATCAAATTAAAAATGCAATTGTTCAATTTGCTGAACTAGTAGACTAAGCTTAACAATCCATTAAATTTTAAAACCAACTTGAACTCAACGAGATCAAGTTGGTTTTTTGTTTAACAGCTTCTAATAAAGTACTATTTTGCAAATTTATAGTGTCTTAGCCCTGCCAGACCATCTGCTTCTGTATTAATTTTATCCAAATAAAACTCGTCAGTCGGTATGATGACTGATTTTTTGTTGGTTTTGCGATGTAGGGATTCATAAGTTTCAAAACTAATGGCTGTTCTATTTTCTAAAGCTTTATCAAGATTTAAATGCTTTAGTTGCTTTAAAAATCCATCGACCAATCGCCCTTCAAATACCTTAGCTTTTGAACCACTGCCATAGGCAATAAATCCCATATATTCATTAGCTTTTAAAGATTTTTGTTTATACCATAAATCTGAAATCAAACTCATAAAAATAGAAGCTGCATACATATTTCCAATTTGAGATGAAGCTTTTTGAGCTGATAAAATTTTGTCTTCCACGAAGGATTGATATTCCTCTGATTTTGACAAATTTTTCAGTGTTTCAAAGTCATAACTTAGAGGTTTTACCGTATCTGCCTTAGCAGCATCTTTTTCTAATTGGTAGATTTCAGTAAAAATTCGTTTGCCATGATAAGCATACGGTAAGTGAAAAATTAAGCTAGACCATCTTTTGTGAAGAACAGTTTCAATTGATTTTAAGGATTTAAAGTGATAATATGCTTCACGGATACGATCTTGATAACATTGATTAGAGAATTGCCCATCAAAAACAGGTTCCTCTCGATAAACCTGTAAAACATTATCTGTTGTAAGGTTTTGAGAGTTTTTATCAATCTTGTGATAACGTCTGGGTTTAAAAAAGTCATGTTCACTTTTAAAACCAACACCAAATGTGGAGTCTATTTCTAATAATTTAGGTTGAGTTTCAACAAGCATCGCTACGGCACCGGCGCCTTGTGTGTATTCACCAGGTGAATTCAACTCATACTTAGCAAAGTCTGAAGCGATGACTATGGCTTTGTTTTTTGGGTTTGATTGAACATAATCTAAAGCATTGTGTAAGACATCAACCGCCCCAATACAAGCAAAAGTCATATCAACAACATCGGTATGTTTAAAAACTCTTTTACCAAAAAATTGTTCTACCATTTCAACAGCATAAGTTGAAGTTGGCTTAGAGCTATCCAAGGCGCTTTCAGTACCCAAATAAATTCTATTTATACTTTCTGGCTTTATGTTGTTTTGCTTAATAAGCTTTAAAAGTGCATTAGCTGCTAAGGTTGCAGTATCTTGATGTTGGTCTAAAAAAGCCATTTTGTGTATACCAAGTCCCTTTTTGAGCTTTTCTGCGTTTGTTTTTCTATGTTTTGAAAAATCCTCAATGTTTAAGAATAATTTTGGGATATCATAAGCAATATGACTAATACCTGCACTCATAATTTATTTTTTTAGCAAATAAATTAAATTAATTTTAAATATCAATTCAGAACAATTGATTAATTTTTGTGAAAATATGTGATAGAATTATTAGAAATATAAGCTGAAAATAAATTTTAAAAAGAAAACCCTGAAACCTTGATCAGGGTTTTACTTAATTTTAAGATGAGGTGTCGAGCGGATTCGAACCGCTGTACAAGGTTTTGCAGACCTCTGCCTAGCCACTCGGCCACGACACCATTATTTTG
>RRZV01000014.1 GCA_003931895.1 Mesohalobacter salilacus | reverse complement strand
TATGTTTTTTGCGTCATTGCGAGGGAAGCGCAGCGACGAAGCCTGCCTCGCCGGCAGGCAGGCCATCTGTTGAATTAAAACCTATTAGGTTATTTAAACCACTAAGAACTCCTAATCAACAGACTGCTTCACCCTCATAAGGTCGGGTTCGCAGTGACGTATAATTTCACCATCATTACGCCCGTCCGCCTAAGGTGAAAGGAAACGCAACAACGTGTCTCGTAAATCGTCATTACGCCTGTCCGCCTATGGCGGAAGGAGGCACGACGAAGCCTGCCTCGCCGGCAGGCAGGCAATCTGTTGAATGTTAGCTATGACGTGTTTTCATCTCAAGTTGAACTCCTAATCAACAAGCGGCTTCTCCCAACATAATCACCAAGGTCGTATCATTAAAATTATAACAAATAACAAAAAATTAAACTATTTTTGCCCGCCTTTTTTATCCAAAAGGTGTTGACAAAAAATGACAAAAGTTTTACTCTCCGAACAGTTAAATGGCGATTTTCACAACACTTACGAAAATATCATTTCCCAACTTCAAGACCATCATTACGCTGTGACAGATGATTTTTTTGATGATGAACTTTTACAGCATTTACACCAGCATATTTTAGCTTTATACCAAGCTGATGAACTCAAAAAGGCGGCCATCGGTAAACATTTTGACGAGCACATTAAAACTGAAATTAGAGGCGACTATATCCAATGGATCAATGATAAAATGCCAAATGAAATAGAGCTTCGGTTTTTAAACCATATTAAGCAGTTTATTAATTATCTGAACCGTACTTGTTTTATGGGCATTTTACATAAAGAATTTCACTTTGCGGTCTATCCACAAGGACGGTTTTATAAGCGCCATCTCGATACCTTCCAAAACGACCAAAGACGAAAGCTTTCTGTAGTACTTTACCTTAACAAAGATTGGTCAGTTAACCATGGAGGCGAACTGATGATTTATACCCAAACCAACAACCAAGAAAACGCCATACCAATCCTTCCAAAATTTGGCCGTTTAGTCATCTTTGAAAGTCAAATTTTAGAGCACGAAGTCAAACCCGTGAAAGAAGATTTAAGATTAAGCATAACAGGTTGGTTGAAAGTCAGGTAAAAAACTTGGACAAGTTATTTTGTTAAAATGAGAAACAACTTATCCTCACCGTCATTACGTCATTACGCATAAGATGGAAGCAAGGAGACACGAACAAGCATGATGAGGTTATCTCATTACTTAATAATCACCTTTTGGGTTACAAACCTGTTGGCATCATCAAAAACTTTAAATAAATACATCCCAGAAGTCAAAGCAGACAAATCAAGTTGTGTTTTGTCAACAATGTCTAGATTATTAAATGTATTGACCTTTCTACCAAAAGTGTCAAAAACTTCTATTCCTGTGATGTCATGCTGAGAGAGGTTTTCTAAGGTTATGATGCTCTGGGTAGGGTTTGGGTATAATACAATTTGGCTTGCGTCTAAAAATTCGTCTAAACTTAAAGTCGTCCAAAACCCTAATCCGTTTTCTGTACCATCACCTTGATAGGCAAAGGGTCCAGCCGAACTCAAAAAGTCACCCGCAGACCAAATACCTTTAGCAACAGCAACATTTTCACGACCTTGACCACCAGCGCCCCATTGCACAAAATCTTGCATAGCCGTTGATGAACCAAAAGAATTGTTGTTATAAAGTCCTAAATCTGATGAAGAGTCATTAAGCGAAAATCCCGTAAAGGTGATTTCATCATTAGGCATCATCATCATATTACCATTGGTGATGTTTAGATTGCTAATTTGTTGATAAACAAACAATGAACACACCCACCAACTGCCAACATTTTGAGCTGAGCTACCAAAATTTTTCAAGGTAATTTCATCAGTCGCAGGATTTACTTCAAGTAATCTGATGTTTTGTGCTTGAGCATTTTGGGCATTTAACATCAAAAATAAACCCAAAATCATTGTGAATACGTAGTGTTTTTTCATAATCCTTTTTTTGTTATAGTCGGTATAAAGCATTTATACTTACACCATTAAAAAACTCTAAATAAGTTAAAGCCAAAGAAAATATCGCCTTCAGACCAATCGCCGGTTGCACGAGATATAAATGCATCTTCAAACATGCCTTGAGCATTAGAAAAATGCACTTGAAAAATATGCCCGCCAGTTTCTATGTTTAAACCCACAGCGAGAGGGTTTCTAAAATTTGAACCAGACACTCTATTAAAATGAATACCATAATCCATATTTATACTGAGGCGTTTTGAAATTTTATAACGCCCACCTAAACCCAAAAGGTATTCATCATGGGTTTGGTCAACGAAAGTTGATGTTTCCTCTTGACTAATAATACTTCGAGTTGCCAAGTTTTGGTGAATATAAGTCGGTGCCATTTCAAAAGAAAAGTCTTTTGTAAAAGCTGTTGAAATAATGATTTGGTTGACATAAGACAGGCGGTCTTTAAATTCTATTTCTGGAAAATCATCATCTTTTAAAGCTGTATTTGCTGTTACCAAATGATAGCCAACGATCTTAATGGGTAGATCTTTATTTTTTTCGTAAATGCGATATTTTGCGTGAATACCATAACGTTCATCTAAAGAACTTCGGGCTACACCTACATTAAGCCAGTCGGTAAAACCATAAATAAATTTGAGTTGAGTTACGGCATTGTCTAAACCAAAAAAATCATCAAAACCATTGGTAATAGAAGAAAACCTGTGAGACACAACAAAGTAAAAATCACCTTGACTTGCCAATTTGGTAGATTCGAAATTGACAATTTTAAGCCCTTTAAAATGCGAAACTTTATTTTCAGGTTGGGTAATTGTGTCAAGGCTTGCTAGTAGGTCTTGGCTTAAACCACTCCAGCAAGTTACAATAAAACAAAGGCTAAAGTAAAATTTATTCATTTTGTGTATTGTTTATCAACATGGATTGGTCAAAATTAATTTCATCTAATAGCTCGTCGTAACCTAAAAATCTAGCTTTTACTTTCAGGCTATCACCAATTTTTAAATCTTTTGTTATATTTTGATTGAATTTAAAAAGAATTTTTTGATTTAATATCAGCCAACTAGCGTCAAGCTCAGTAACTTGACCTGAAACCAAAAGCGTTTGATGATGGTATTTTTTAATGAATAATTCAGATTGGGTATTTAAATTTTCAATAAGTCGCTCTGCTTTTATTTCTAAATCTGCTTTTCGTTGTGTTAAATCTTCATGAGGCTGATAGATGTAAGATTTAATGCCATAACCTATGGCTACAATAATGATAATTAAAACAACGTATTTAAAATATTTTTTAAACATTAAATTATGTAAGCATTAGATATTCAGTCGACTAATTAATTATATCAGTCTGATTTTATGAAGTTTACTTACATTTTATTTGTATTTTTATTTGCTTGCACTTCAGCAACAGAAGATGATATTGTAGGTCAATCCCCAGAAGTTGATGATGAACCAGAACTTGTATTGTTTGCTGAAATAGAACCTATTTTTATCAATAGATGTCAAATGTGTCATAGTAATCCGCCACAAAATGGGGCGCCTATGCCTCTTGTGTTGCCAGAAGATGTAAGTGACGCTATTCAAAATCGAGGACTTATTAATCGTATTAGCTTAGCTAATGGCAACCCTAACTTAATGCCTCAAGGTGGGCCAAGGTTACCGCAAAGTGATATAGATTTAATTATTAAATGGCAAAATGATGGGTTTTTATCTGAATAAATTTAGTTTTATTGTTTTGATATTGTGTGCATTTCAATTACAAGCTCAAGACAAGTGGATAGATCGAAACGCACAAATCAGTTTTGATGCTAAAGTGCCTTCATTTGAACCCGTTGCTGCTAAAACTGAATCTGCAACAGCTGTGTTTGAACCACAAACAGCAAAAATTGCAGCACTTGTTTTTGTGAATACTTTTAAATTCAAAGTAGCCCTTATGCAAGAGCACTTTAATGAGAGTTATGCGGAGTCTTCTAAATACCCAAAAGCAACGTTTGAAGGCGAAGTCTTGAGTTTTGACGACCAAAACATAAATGGAACTTATAAGATTAAAGGAAATTTAACTATAAAAAACACAACAAAATCCGTTGAAATTCTTGCACAATTTAAACAAAAACAAAATAGTATTTTACTCACCAGTGAGTTTGAAGTTGATCCAGAAGATTATGGCTTTGATATTCCTAAGGTTGTTCGTTACAAAATTGCTAAAAAGGTGACTATTAATTTGAGTTTTGTTTTTAAATCTTAACTTTTTTATTGTCGTTTTAACTTAATCTCAAAGGTTGTTCCCTTTCCTACTTCACTAAAAAGTACTTTTATCTTGCCTTTGTGATAGTCTTCAATAATGCGTTTTGCCAAAGATAATCCTAAGCCCCAACCGCGTTTTTTGGTGGTATAACCAGGTTTAAAAACGGTTTTGTAGTTGTTGAGGGCTATGCCTTTACCGTTATCTTTAACTAAAAGTCGCACCCAAGAACCGCTTCTTACAATTTCAATGTTTAACTGGCCTTTGCCTTTCATAGCATCAATGGCATTTTTAACAAGGTTTTCAATCGTCCAACTGAACAAGGGTTGATTGAGCATGACATGAGTCGCTTCGTTAGGAAGGTCAATTGAAAATTCAATAAGATTAGAGCTGCGATTTTTGAGATAGTCAAATGTCTCTTGGGTGACTTTTACAATATCCGTTTGCTCTAATTTAATTTGTGAACCCACTTTTGAAAAACGTTCAGTAATAGTTTTTAACCGATCTATGTCTTTTTCTATTTCAACAATATAGTCTTGGTTGACACCTTCAGCTTTAAGAATTTCTAGCCAACCCACTAGTGAAGATAAAGGTGTGCCAATTTGATGAGCAGTTTCCTTAGCCATGCCTGCCCAAAGCTTGTTTTTTTCGCTTTCTTTAGAAGTGGCGTAGAAAAAATAAAGCAAACCGATAAAAAGTAAAATTATTAAGAGTAATATTATGGGGTAGTATTTTATTTTGGTAAGCACTTCAGAATTGCCGTAATATAAAGTTTGATTGTCTTCGCCTTGAAGATTTATTGATAGGGGTGCATTATCAGCTTTAATATTATTGAGGTAGTTGTAGAGTTTTGTAGAGTCACTTTCAACTTCTTTTGGCAAGTTAACACTGGTGACGATTTCACCGTCATTATCGACTATTATACCAGGAATATTGGTATTGTTGTTCTGAATTTTTCTTACTAATTCTCGATAATTAGACTCATCATCTGCATTGATAGCGTTGATAGCTTCAGAAAGGATTTCCATTTTTTGACGCTCATCGGCTTTTATGCGTTCGTAAAACAAGGAAATACTCCATGCCGTTAAGCCAACTATCACTATTGAAGCGATAGCAATGAATACTCTTAAAGCTTTAGTATTTTTAAACATCTCGCTTAGTCTGTTTTAGGAATCCATTTCACTTCTTTGGCCTTGGCTTTTTTACCCCAATAGCGAGATAATACAAATAAAAAATCAGATAGGCGGTTGATGTATTTTAATACATTGATGTCAACTTCTTCTTGCTCATTAAGTGCTGTTACGCGACGTTCAGCCCTTCTGCAGACACAACGCCCAACGTGACAAAACGATACTGCAGGATGACCGCCAGGTAATAAAAAATGCGTCATTTCTGGCAATTTTTCGTTCATTTCATCCATGGCTTTTTCTAATGCTTCAATATCGTCATCTTTAATTTTTGGAAGCTTAAAGCGGTCATTACCGTTTTTGTCTTTTAGTTTTTTAGGCTCGGTAGCCAGAATAGATCCGATGCTAAATAACCGATCTTGAATGTGGTGAAGTAAATCCAAATTTTCTCCTTCAGGGCTATGGTCCTTTATTACGCCAATATAGGAGTTGAGTTCATCGATAGTGCCATAGCTTTCTATGCGTAAATCGTGCTTCGGTACTCGGCTTCCACTAAATAATGAGGTTTGTCCTTTATCGCCAGTTTTGGTGTATATTTTCATTAGTTTTTGTCTTTATATTTTTTCTTTTTCTTATAAAAATTCTTTGTAAAATGGCGCTTATCACGGTCGTATCTTAATTTCTTGTTGCGTTTGTTGTTGAGTAAAACCAAAACAAATAGCACGGCTATAACGACAACTAATAAAATCAGTTGGGTTTCTTCAGAAAGGTTTTTTAAAAACTCCATTGGGTTTAATTTAAAATAAACAGCGAACTTTAAAATCTTGCTTGCTCAATTCGGGCTTAAAAAATACTATTCCCCAAAAATACAAATCTATACTCACTTTAACTTTATCATCATGACAGATTATCTGCCAAGCGTCCTGCATCCCTCGAGACCAATAAATATCGTCTAAAATGATAAGACTATTGTCGTGAGTGTGTGATTTTAATTGTTCAAAATATTGCAATGTGGCTTCCTTTTGATGATGACCGTCAAGATAGATTAAGTCATATGTTTTGTCTTTGGGTAATTGACTTAAAAAAGACTGAAAATTACAAGTATAAACTTGTATATGACTCAAATTATTGTGTTCAAAATAGCGTTTAGCAAACTTTGAAGTATTTGGGCAAGCTTCAACGGTATCAACTTGGTTATTAGGTAGATTTGCTGCCATAGCTAAACTCCCTAAACCTACAGATGTGCCAAGCTCTAAAGTCTGTTTGATATTAAAATAACTTATAATTCTGTGCAGTAATTTAGATTGATGCCAACCCATACCAGCATTTCTTGCCACCGCACTAACTTTTCTAGTATTTGAATTAAATCGTTGTGAGCCTTTGCCTACATCTAACATCTCAAGCTCTTGTTGTGATTTCAAAAGAGGCTGTCTTAGGTCACGCAGTGATTTTAATTTTTTTTTAGATGTTTTAGTATATAAACACTCTGTTACGAAACGATAAACAAATGGCGAATGCACCCCGTGCTGGTTAGTAGATTTTAATAGATATTGAATAAAGGTTTTTAACCTAAACCACATCATAAGTAATAATTTAAAGCGAAATTACTACAAAAAATCATATTGTCTCAAAACTGACACTTGTCATTTTAAATCGAAATCCTTATTCATAATTTTGACTACTTTTAAAACCAAACCTATGCAATATCTTATTCCTTTTGTAGACTGGACTAATGGCGCTATAATGATGACTATTGTTTTTGGACTCGTTATCATCGGCCTAGTTGGTTTTGTGGTTTACTACATCAATTCTGCTGGCAAAAAAGAGCGTGAGAAGAAAAATGCAGAAGATTAATTGAAGTTTTTTTTAAGCTACTCTTCTTTCTAATAACTAAATCAAATTACCCAGTTTGATTGACCTAATTTTTTAGTTAGGTTGTATAGAAAGTAAATTTTATTGTGTACAGGAAAACATATCTATTTCATAATTTAAGCCTTATCACTCTGTTAATAAGACTAATATTTTTAAAAATTAATGTTACTTTTATACATTATGAATAGAATAATAACATATAAAGTGCAGAATTTACTCTATTTCATAGGCCTTTTGAGCTTGTTGGGGAGTTGTAAAACCAATCAAATTGCTAAAGCAGAAGCTAAGGCTGATGATTTAGAGGTTTTGGATTCATTATATGCCAAAAAAGAGTATCATATAAAAATAAATGTGGCTTATCCTTTTACTTCAACAGCCACTACACAAGTCGCTAATGCATTGTTGAGAAACACAGGAGATAACATCAACAGAATAGACGTCAGAGGTGATGGTAATTTTATAAAAATACAAAACGACAGCATTTCAGGCTATTTGCCCTTTTTCGGAGAAAGCCGAACAAGTTCAGGTACCTATGGTGGGACTGACCTCGCCATCCAGTTTGAAGAACCGCTTAAAGATTTAACTAAAAAAATCAATTCGGATAAGGGTAAATTAGAATTGGAGTTTACAGCCAATCAAAAAGGCAATCGGAATGAAAAATATGACGTATCGCTCAATATTTATCCTAATAAAAATGTGATGGTTAATATTAGACCAGTGCATAAAACTGTTATGCGTTACGATGGGCAATTGACTGAATTTTATGAAGAATAGTCTTTGTTTTAAACAGTATCATTTCAAGATTTTTTACAGAAATAGTCGCTGTGTGTTTGCGAGGTGTTTTTTCGATCTACAATTGAAGACTTGCCATAGGAATATTGTCCTTTAAATTTTTTATTTCCCAATGGGTTTAAATCCATTGAAGTACATAAAACCTATTCTGTCAACTCAAACCATCTCTCCGTTTTTTCATCAATATTAGCTTCTATCTCTTGAAGCTTAATGCTGTTTTCTTTAATCTCTTCTGCTGATAAATCTTTGAGAAAGGCTTGTTGCAGAGTTTCTTTTTCGCGTTCTAAATTTTTGATTTGGGTCTCCAATTGTTTGAGCTCTTTTTGCTCGAGATAACTGAGTTTATTTTCGGGGTTTTCTTCTTCTTGAGGTTTTGTAGGTGTTGGTTTAGTTTCGGTTTTTTCAGGTGGCTTATGGGCTTCATATTGTCTGTAGTCTGAATAATTTCCAGGAAAATCTCTGATATTGCCATTTTCAAACACAAACAAATGATCAACAATTTTATCCATAAAATAACGGTCGTGAGAGACGACAATCAAACAGCCTGGAAAATCCATCAAAAAATTCTCAAGCACATTAATCGTCACCACATCCAAATCGTTGGTGGGTTCATCGAGAATTAAAAAGTTAGGATTTTGAATTAAAACGGTGCATAAATACAAGCGTTTCAATTCACCGCCACTCAATTTTTCTACATAATCATATTGTTTTTTACGGTCAAACAAAAAGCGTTCTAATAATTGTGAAGCTGATATTTTTCGACCTTTGGCTAATGGGATGTATTCGCCAAAATCTTTGATGACTTCAATGAGTTTTTTGCCAGGTTTTACCTCTAAACCGCCTTGACGGTAATAGCCAAATTTTAAGGTTTCGCCTAAAACCACTTTACCGGTATCGGGTTTAAGGTTTTCGGTCAGAATGTTGAGGAATGTGGATTTTCCACTTCCGTTTTTACCAATAATCCCAATGCGTTCACCGCGCTTAAAATTATAATCAAAATTTTCAAACAATGTATTGTTGTCAAAAACTTTAGAGACATTATGAAATTCCACAATCTTGGTGCCGAGGCGTTCCATATTGATTTCAAGCTCTATTTCGTGGTCTTTTCGGCGTTGTTGTGCGCGTTTTTTAATGTCTTCAAAATCATCTATACGTGATTTTGATTTGGTGGTTCGGGCTTTGGGTTGACGGCGCATCCAGCCTAATTCTTTTTTAAATAGCTGTTTGGCTTTCTCGGTTGAAGTTTCTTGTTGCTGAATTCGTTCTTCTCGTTTTTCAAGATAGTAACTGTAGTTACCTTTGTAAGTGTAAAGTTCACCTTGATTGAGCTCCATAATTTGGTTGCAAACCCGTTCTAAAAAATACCGATCGTGAGTCACCATAAAAAAACTCATTTTAGCTTGAGTAAAGTAGCCTTCAAGCCATTCAATCATATCAAGGTCTAAGTGGTTTGTCGGTTCATCAAGAATGAGTAAGTCGGGTGAATCTAATAATAAAATCGCTAAAGCCAGTCGTTTTTTCTGTCCACCAGAAAGACTTTTGACAGGTTTTTGTAAATCCTGTAGTTTTAATTTAGAAAGCACTTGCTGATATTGACTTTCAAAATCCCATGCTTGATGAGCTTCCATATCTTCAAAAGCTTTTTGATAGGCGTCTGCATCACTGGGGTTTTGAAGCGCTTTTTCGTATTGACTGATGACCTTGAGCATCTCATTATCTGAAGCCAAAATACTTTCCTCAACATTTAGATTTGGGTTGAGGTCTGGTTCTTGGGATAAAAAACCAATCTTGATATCATTCCTAAAATTGATTTCACCCGTATCTGGATTGTCTTTTTGGGCTAATATTTTAAGCAAACTGGTTTTACCGCTTCCATTTTGTGCGACTAAACCGATTTTTTGTCCGTGATTAATACCAAAAGATAAATCTTCAAACAGTCTTAGTGTGCCATAAGATTTGGCGATATGTTCTACAGAAATAAGATTCATAGTTAAGAGGTCTTTTCTTTCTTTGGGAAAGCTTTTTTGTGAAAGACCAAGAGAATTCCAAAACCTGTGCTTATGGCCGTATCAGCAATATTGAAAACAGGTTCGAAAAATACAAAGCGTTCGCCACCCCAAATGGGAATCCAACTGGGCAAAATATCATCGTAAATTGGAAAATATAGCATATCAACCACTTTGCCTTTGAGTAGTGGGGCATAACCACCGCTTTCTGAAAATGCTGTAGCAACTTGTCCTAAACTATCATTAAAAATAACACCGTAAAACACAGAATCTATAATATTGCCCATTGCGCCGGCAAATATCAAGCTGATAGCAACTAGTAAAATTTTTGGTGCTTTTTTACGAGTCGAATCCCACAACCACCAGCCAATACCAACAATGGCAAATAGGCGAAATACGGTGAGTATGATTTTGCCATAATCTCCCGGAATTTTTGCGCCCCAAGCCATGCCTTCATTTTCTATAAACAGAATTTGAAACCAAGAAAACACCTCAATGCTTTCATACAGTTTAAAATTAGTTTTGATATAAATTTTTGAAATCTGGTCAATGAGTAAAATCACGACAATGATCCAGATTGATTTTTTTAAGTTCATCTAACAAAAGATTTGAGGGCAAAAATAGGGTTTTTATTCCATTTGCCTAACGATGATATCACCGTTTACTGTCTTGAGATTTATTTGATGTTTTTTATTATAAAATTGATCAACTTTTAAATCTCCGTTTTGAGAAAACGCTTTCACATTGGCATTTCTTGTATGTATAGTGATGCTTCCGCTATATGAATTGATATTTGCATTTCCTATAAACCTTTTGAGCTCACAATGACCCGACTTCGTGTTGAGTTGAAAGTTATCAAATTGGCCTTCACCAAAAACAGAAGCTAAATCTGAATCTATGATAAGTTTAGACTGCTGTGGAAGACTAAAATTTACACTAACTGAAAATTCTTGCATCGAGGTCATTTTATTATCGCCATACTCTAAAGCTTTGGGATAAATACTCTTGATAATTAAAGTGTCATTTTGAATGCGATAGTCGAAGTATAAATCAGTTTTATAAGTGCTTTCTGCTGATGAATTGAATTTAAAAAAAGATGATTTATGGGTCTTGATTTCAATTTTTGAAACTTGATAGGCTTGAAACCACACAACTTTTATATCGTTGTTTTTGATTTCAAAAGCGGTTTTAAACTGAGGGTAGGCTTTTTGAATTGAAAAAGCTAATGCTATCAGTATAAATAAGCGATTTAGAATTGTCATATTATTTTAAAGTAAAAAATAAATCTGGTTTAAAGCCGACATACAAATATATCTGTTCTAAAGCCGATAATTGACAATATCGGGTTTAAAGACGATAATCAACAATATCGGTTTTATAGACGATATCAGATTTTTAATCTAAAAATTCTCTTTTGATTTTATCTACAATGGTTTGAGCCAGTTTTGCCTTACTTTCGATAGTCCAACCTGCGATATGTGGCGATAAAATCACGTTGTCGAGATGTATTAAAGTTTTAAAAGCTTCTGGCATTTGAGATGGATTGGTAAACAAGTTTTCAAAAGAGGTTTTTTCATATTCTAAAACATCTAAACCGGCACCTTTCACTTTTTTTCCCTGTAAAGCTTTGACCAAGTCATCTGTTTTAACAACCTGACCACGTGCGGTATTGATTAACCAAATGGGATGAGAAAATTGAGATAAGAATTTTTCATTAACGAGATGTTGCGTTTTTTTGGTTAAAGGCAAGTGAAGACTCAAAATTTGAGTGTCTTCAAAAAAAGTTTTTAAATCCACTTGTTTAGCAAATTTATCGCCAACCTTGGTTTTAATGTCATAGCAAATCACATGGCAACCAAAACCTTGTAGGCGTTTTGCAAAAGCTTTTCCCATATAGCCATAGCCAAGAATGCCAATGGTTTTACCCATAATTTCTTCGCCTCGATTGGCTTCTCGTTTCCACACCCCATTTTTAACTTCTTGGTGGGCAATGAACAACCGATTAGTTAAATTCAATAAAAGCCCTAAAGCGTGTTCGGCAACAGCATCGCGATTGCCTTCTGGCGCATTAAATAGTTTGATGCCTTGTTGCTCTGCAAATTCAGTATCAATATTTTCTAAACCCGCACCTACACGCCCAATAAATTTTAAGTTTTTCGCTTTTTGCAAAAACGATTTATCAACAGGTAATCGACTGCGGATGATGAGACCATCATAGTTTTTGATAGACTTTTCAATTTCAGATTTTGACGATGAATAATCTTCTACATTGGTCATTCCTAAAGCTTCAAGCTGATTGATAAGTAAAGGATGGTTTTGGTCAAGGTGAAGAATTTTCATAAGCTCTCAAAATAGGGTTTTAAAATATCTGAAGTCAAACGGGTAGGTTTTTGAGTTTTTAAGTTGATAAAACACCATTGTGCTTCAGATTCAAAAATTAACTTTTTGGTAGCAGCATCTGTAATACTTGTTTTTCTGACGGAAGTGGCTGTAGAAAAATCATCTATCCAGGTTTTGATAACTAACTCGTCGTTGAGTTTGGCTTGTTTTCTATAATACACTTCGTGTTTTAAAATCATCCAACCAAATTGATTTCTTACCTTTTCTGGGCTAAAGCTAACCCAATGGTCTTTTGAAATGCCTAAAACCCATTGAATATAAGCTATATTATTGACGTGATCAAAATGGTCTATCACCTCGTTTTCAACTTTAAATTTTTTCTCAAATGGAATGGCTTTAGGCATGGTAATTCATTTCAAAATCCCAACATATATTTAGCAATAGTAAAAAAGATAAGTAAACCAAAAATATCATTGCTTGTCGTGATAAAAGGACCTGTTGCCAATGCTGGATCAATCTTGTAGCGGTTTAACATAATTGGCACAAAAGTTCCGATGAGCGAAGCAATGATAATCACTGATATTAATGCCATAGATACCGTGAAAGCCACAAGATAATCTCTGCCGAGAATAAAATGTGCGCCGAGAAATAGAATGATCGATAAAATTACGCCATTTAAAACATTGAGACCGACTTCTTTAAGCAAGCGTTTCCAAACTGAGCCCGTCAAA
The DNA here is from genome assembly GCA_003931895.1 of Mesohalobacter salilacus. Lineage (GTDB taxonomy): Bacteria > Bacteroidota > Bacteroidia > Flavobacteriales > Flavobacteriaceae > Psychroflexus. The sequence goes on along the minus strand of RRZV01000014.1, from coordinate 20,485 downwards.
GTCCCCTTTGCAATACTTTGAACAATAATGGCAGAAGATTGAACCCCAACATTACCTGCCATAGCAGCAATTAGTGGCATAAAGAAAAATAAAAAACCATAATTAACCATGGCGCTTTCAAATTGTCCGGCGACGGTTACGGCTATAAATCCACCAAAAAGGGCTAAAACTAACCAAGGCAAGCGGGCGCGCGTCAAATCCCAAATACTATCATCAGCATCCACATCTTCTGAAATACCTGCAGCCATTTGGTAATCTTTGTCGGCTTCGTCTCTAATAAAATCTAAAATATCATCAACCGTAATTCGACCGACTAACCTTCCAATTTCATCCACAACAGGGATGGCTTCAAGATCGTATTTTTGCATTATACGAGCGACTTCTTCAGCAGAAGTATGTACATCAACATAATCTACATTTTCAATATAAACATCTTCAATATTAGCATTACTTGGTGCGGTGATTAAGTCCTTTAGTGATAAGCGTCCTTTTAATTTTCCTTTGTTGTCCACAACATAAATTGAGTGTACTCGCGTGACATTTTCAGCTTGAGCACGCATCTCTTCCATACAGCCTGTAACGCTCCAATTTTCATTGACTTTAATTAGCTCTTTAGCCATTAAACCACCGGCAGAGTCTTCATCATAGCGCATCAGTTCTACAATGTGCTGTGCGTGTTCGCGGTCTTTTAGGTTTTTAAAAACCTCATCTTTAAGCTCTACAGATAAATTGGAAATGATGTCGGTGGCATCATCGGTATCCATTTCTTCAATTTCATCTGCAATTTCTTTTGGCGTAAGATTTTCGAGGAGTTTATCTCGGTCATCTTCGTCAATTTCCATCAAAATTTCAGCCGTCTTTTCACTGTCTAAAAGTTTGATGATATAAGTGGCTTCATCAAGTGTAAGTTCGTCTAAAATTTCTGCAATATCCGCATGGTGCATATCACCGAGATGCGACAGAAGCTCCTGATTGTTTTGTTCTTCAATCAGGAATTCTATTTTTTCGATAAATGCTTTTGAAATTTCAAACTGCATCTTGGTCTATTTTTTGGGTTAATTCAACAAAATCTTGATAGCTTAAACGCTCGGGGCGTTGAGCAAAGATAAGGTCTGATTTTAAATTATCGCTCAAATTGAATGTTTTTAAACTGTTACGAAGCGTTTTACGGCGTTGTTGAAACGCAGTTTTAACCACTTTAAAAAATAATTTTTCGTCGCAATCTAATTTGTAATTTTCTCTACGGGTCAACTTTATTACGCCACTATCTACCTTTGGCGGCGGATTAAACACTTCAGGTTTTACGGTAAATAAATACTCTGTTTCGTAAAATGCTTGAGTAAGCACCGATAAAATACCATAGGTTTTATTACCACTTTCTGCACAAATACGCTTGGCGACTTCTTTTTGAAACATCCCTGAAAATTCTGGCACAACCTCTCTTAATTCGATGGTTTTAAATAAAATTTGACTTGAAATATTATAGGGAAAATTCCCTATAATGCCAAAGTTATTATCAATTAAAACTTCTTCTAAGTCTGCTTTTAAAAAATCTTGCTCAATAATTTTAAAACGAGATTGATTTTCAAGCGGATTTAAAAAGTGTTCTTTGAGATAAGCAACCGAATCTCTATCGATTTCAAAAGCGTAGAGGTCAACTGGTTTTTTGAGTAAATACTTTGTAAGCATTCCTGTGCCTGGCCCTATTTCTATAAGTTTAGAAAACTTAGTATAGTCCAGAGCGTCGGCTATGTTTTGAGCAATGGTTTCATCTTTTAAAAAATGCTGTCCAAAAAACTTTTTTGGGCGAACCGGTTGAGACGATTTTTCAAAATAAGGTTTAGCGTTCGCCATAGTTGACAGATTTTAGGCTTAAAAATCGATATTGTAATCGGGTTGAGATGTTGATTTATCATCATCTTTAGCTTCGTTATCACATTCAACTTGAATACTTAAATTTTCGGGCTTTTCAAAGTCTTCAGCCGAAACTTCAAAATCTTTATCTTGATAAAGGCTTTTCATATACATGCCCCAAATGGGTAGTGCCATGGTTGCGCCTTGGCCATAAGTGATACTTCTGAATCTCACAGATCGGTCTTCGCCACCAACCCAAACGCCTGTAGCTAAATCTGGCACCATACCTATGAACCAGCCATCACTTTGATTTTGAGTTGTTCCCGTTTTTCCTGCGATAGGATTTTCAAAATCGTAAGGATAGCCCGTTACAGCTTTTTTGTAATGCGGTAAGTTTTTCGCCCAAGTTCCTCTTAGGCGTTGACCTGAGCCATATTGTGTCACGCCTTCCAAAAGTTTGATTGTAACATAAGCCGTTTCACGACTTAAAACATCTTGGCTTTTAGGTTGGTGTTGGTATAAAATGGTTCCATTTTTATCTTCAATTCTGCTCACGTAATAGGGTTCTACATGAACGCCTTTATTAGCAAAAGTACTATAAGCAGACACCATTTCATACACACTTAAATCTGGTGTGCCCAAAGCTATTGAGGGATAAGGTTCAATGTTTTCTGTATCTATACCTAATTTTTGAGCTAACTGCAGTACGGGTTGAGGGCCTGTTTTGTCTATCACTCTTGCGGTAATGGTATTGATAGACTCAGCTAGAGCTTGTTTTAAAGTTTTAATTCCTCCATAATCATCGCTTGGATTTTCTGGTGTCCAGTCTTTAATTAACCCAAATTTTCCTTTCGGTATGGTAAATTTAGTGTTAGGTAATTCATAGCAAGGCGAAAGGTGAAGTTGGTCAATTGCTGTGGCATAAACAAATGGCTTAAATGTCGATCCAACCTGACGTTTAGCTTGCTGGACGTGTTCGTATTTAAAATTTTCAAAGTCAATGCCGCCAACCCAAGCTTTTATAGCGCCTGTTTGGGGTCGCATAGACATCATACCAACATTTAAAAATGATTTGTGGTAGTAAATAGAATCTCTTGGTGTCATGGTGGTATCTTTCTTGCCTTCCCAACTAAACACTTTCATTTTTCTTGGCTTGTCAAATGAGGCTAAAATAGAGTCTTCAGCAACACCAGCTTTTTTCATTTGTTTATACCGAGACGAGTTTTTAATTGACCTGTTGATGATATTATCAATTTCTTCTTGCGTAAGACTTCTGAAAGGCGCTGTTTTATTGTTTTTATTCTTTTCAAAAAACACCTTTTGAAGGTTTTTCATATGGGCTTCAACAGCACTCTCCGCATAGGTTTGAGCCTTAGCATCGAGCGTGGTGTAAATTTTTAAGCCATCGCTGTATAAATTGTAGAGTTCGCCATCGGCTTTAGGATTTTCTTTGATCCAATTGTTCATGAATTTTTTTAATTCTGCTCTAAAATAAGTGGCTTGGCCGTCATTTTGATATTCTGGTGTGTAGTTGAGTTCTAATGGTAAAGCTTGTAAAGAGTCTTTTTCAGCTTCTGTAATAAATTCATTTCTTGCCATTTGCACAAAGACTTGATTACGTCTTTGCAGTGCATTATCTTTAAAAATATCGCGGTACGGATTGTATAATACTGGGTTTTTAAACATAGCAACAAGCGTAGCAGACTCTTCAATATTTAAATCTTGAGGTTCTTTGCCAAAATAAACCCGTGCTGCTGAACGAATACCAACAGCACCACGCGTGAAATCAAAAATATTGAAATACATAGCGATAATTTCATCTTTGGTGTATTGTTTTTCCAGACGAGTGGCAATAACCCATTCTTTAATTTTTTGAGTTAACCTATTAGCTAGACCAGTTTGGTTCATATCTGTAAAAAGCTGTTTTGCCAGTTGTTGTGTGATGGTACTTGCGCCACCCTTGCTGCCTAAATAAGCAATAGCCCTTAAAGTTCCTTTGGCGTCGATACCAGAATGCGAATAGTAGCGCTCATCTTCAGTAGCGACTAAGGCGTTGACTAAGTGCTCAGGAAGTTGGTCATAATCAACTGGTGTTCGGTTTTGTTTAAAATATTTACCGAGGGTTTTGCCGTCTTGAGAAATGATTTCTGTCGCCAGATTAGTTTGAGGGTTTTCCAGTTGTTCAAAGCTTGGCATTTTGCCAAAAACACCTACACTGGCTAATAGAAATATTGATATTACAGAAAGGCATATCAACACATAAAGCACCCAAAATCTTTTGATGTGTCTATTGAAATTTGTTTTTTTCTTTTTTGCCGTCATAGTTTTTCAGGGTTTGCTAATTCATAACTAAGTCCAACCTCTTCAATACCTTTAAGTTTATTAAGCGTATTAATTTCATTGGCTTTTCGCATAGCCTGTTTAATTTTTAATTGATATTGTCCTTGTTCAGAAAATTTAAGGTTTTCTTTGTACCACAATTTATTGTGCTTTAAACTTCCAAAACCTTCTCCCATAAGTCTTCCGTCTTTAAACGCCATTTTGTATTCTAAAGTATCTACAATAACCTTACCATGTGGAAACTGCATAGAAGTTATAAGAAATAGATTGCTATATTGATAATCTGAAGTGTTTTTAATGTGAATAAAAAAGTTATAGTTTTTGATGGTATCAGGTGCTTTAAATTCAAAATTGGCCACAGAATCTTTATGCCAAGATCCATCAATGGATTTAGATTCATAATAAAAAGGCTCGTTTTGGCAAGCTCCAAAACTGAATACTACAAAGCTTAATATTAAAAATCGTTTAAGCATTTTTGTTTGAATTCTTTTTATGGTGGTTTTGTCTTGGCTTTCGCTTTTTATTTCGACGTTTTTTGCGTTTGGGTTTATCAAATCTTGTTAAACTATCTTGGCCGACAACATTAGAATAATCTATGGTTTGCATTGGCATATCGTCTACAAAATCTTCTAAGCAATCAACAGGTTTGTTTTGTTTTTCAGCTTTAATAATGTCATTAACATCATCAACATCCAATTCGTGCCACGGGTTGGGTTCATCAAAGTAAGCATACCATAGTTTCCGCTTAAAAATATCCATCTTTTGTAAACTGGCTTTACCTTTTTTAGTGACCAACTTATAATCAGATTTTGGAAAATCTTTAAGGGCTTCAACATACATATCCAATTCGTAATTGAGACAGCATTTGAGTTTGCCACATTGACCTGCGAGTTTTAGTGGGTTTAAAGACAGTTGCTGGTATCGCGCTGCAGAGGTTTTGACAGACCTAAAATCGGTGAGCCAAGTTGAGCAACATAATTCTCTGCCACAAGAGCCTATTCCGCCAAGGCGAGCAGCCTCTTGACGTAAACCAATTTGTTTCATTTCAATACGCACTTTAAAAACGTAAGCATACTCTTTAATTAAATCTCTAAAGTCAACACGCTGTTCTGCAGTGTAATAAAATATGGCTTTTGAGCCATCGCCTTGAAACTCAACATCGCTGATTTTCATTTTTAATTTAAGGCGAATAGCGATTTGTCTGGCTTTAACTTTTACTTCTTCTTCTCTCTGACGGCATTTTTGCCAAACGTCAATATCTTTTTGGTTGGCTTTTCTGTAAATTTTTGGAAAATCTTCACCTTCGGGTTTGGCTTTTTTCTTTTTCATTTGAACTTTAACCAATTCTCCAGTAAGACTAACTGTGCCAATATCATGACCAGGTTGCGCTTCTGTAGCTACTACATCGCCCATGTAGATTTGCAGATGATCTGGATTCCTGTAAAATTCTTTTCTACCATTTTTAAATCGAACCTCTACCATATCAAAGGCGTCCTGACCTTCAGGCAATTGCATATTAGACAACCAATCAAAAACAGTAAGTTTATTACAACTGTCGGTTCCACATGTGCCATTATTTTTACAGCCTTTTGGCGTACCATCTTTTTGACTCGAGCAACTTCCGCATCCCATATTTCTATATATTGAAACTAAATAAGATTATTTAGTTGATGAAAAATTAAAACGTAAAGATATTAAAAATTAAAGGTTGAAACTGAAAATTAGAGCGCAGAGGTTAAAATTAATCTTGAGATTGTCTCTGCCTTATGGCTTCAAAACACAAAATAGCTGTTGAAACTGAAAGATTCATCGAGTCGATATGCCCTAACATAGGTATATTTATAGAATGTATATCAGGCTGAACTCTCCAAAACTCCGTTAAACCTTGTGCTTCTGAGCCCATCACAAATGCAGTTTTGTTTCTGTAATTGTTTTCTAAATAAGAATTTGAGTTTTGTAAAGTCGCAGTATATATATTAAATGAATTTTCTTTTAAAAATTTGTAAACTTCATTTGAAGATGCAATTGCAATTGGGGTTGAAAACACTGCACCCAAACTCGCTCTAATCGTATTGGGGTTATACACATCAGTTTTAGAATCAGCAATAATCACCGCATCAACTTGAGCTGCATCTGCCGTGCGTAGAATAGCACCAATATTACCTGGTTTTTCTGGTGATTCCAAGACTAAAATTAAAGGGTTTTGAGTTTTAAATTTTAAGGATTTCAAATCGTGTTTAGCGCTTTTACAAAGCCCAACAACACCTTCGGTACTCGAACGGTAAGCCAAATGCTGATATACATTTGAAGAAATGGATAATATTTCGGTTTGGTCTGAAAACTTTAAATCTCCTTGATACAACTCTTCAGCAATAAAAACTTTGTCTATGTAATAATTAAATGCCAAAGCCATTTCAATTTCTCGAACACCTTCAACTACAAAACATCCATCAGCAAGTCGCAGTTTGGATTTGGATTGCAATTGCTTGAGGTATTTAATTTGAGAGTTTTTAGTGCTGGTAATGTTCATTTTTTAGATCAATTTCGTTAAAGATATATTAATTTCTAAACCTCTCAAATTATTTAAGTAATTGTTTTTCAGCAATATGTGTTTTTGGAATATTTTATTTTAAAATTTTGGCATCGAAATTGTTTCAGTTAAATCATAACTTATAAAAATATTAACGAAACCTCATATTTCAAAGCTAAGTTTAATTTGTTATTTTACATCAAAAAGTTATGAAAACATTTTTATCATTAATTCTCTTATGCAGTCTTTATAGCTGTCAATCTTCGGCTCAAAATGAAAAATCAAAAATAGATTTTGAGATCAAAAAAACAAACGATGAATGGAAAGCTGAGCTCACCGATATGGAATACAAAGTTTTGCGTCAAGCAGGCACTGAAAGACCATTCACGAGTGAATTATTAGACATTAAAACGCCTGGTACTTTTGTTTGTGCCGCTTGCAAAAATCCGCTTTATGAAACAAAACATAAATTTGACAGCGGTACAGGTTGGCCAAGTTTTGACCGTGCAATCGAAGAAAGCTTAGCTTACTCTTCAGATAAAAAATTAGGCTATAAAAGAGATGAATTACTATGTGGTAAATGTGGTAGCCACCTCGGTCATGTATTTAATGACGGACCAAGAGAAACTACCGGAAAAAGACATTGCATCAATGGCGTAGCCTTAGATTTTGTACCAAAAAATAAAAACAATGAGTAAAGAAAAAATAGACTGGAAATCAAAACTTTCTCCTGAGGCTTATGAAGTTTTAAGAGAAAAAGGCACCGAACCACCGCATTCGGGACAATACAATATGCACTTTGAAAATGGTACCTATGTTTGTAAAGGCTGCGGTGCTGAATTATTTGATAGCAAAACCAAATTTGATAGTGGCTGTGGATGGCCAAGTTTTGATAAGGCAAAAGAAGGTGCTGTTCGCTACGAGCCCGATCATTCGCTTGGCATGAAACGTGTAGAAATATTATGTAACAACTGCGACGGTCACCTCGGTCACGTGTTTGATGACGGCCCAACAGAAACAGGGCAACGTTATTGTGTTAACTCTTTAAGTTTAAATTTTAACCCTAAAAAACCATAACCATGAAAAAATTAATTGTATTATTATTTAGTGTAGCTTTAATGAGCTGCGAAGGAGACACTGGACCTCCAGGACCTCCCGGCGTAAATATTTTAGGCAGTGTTTTTGATGTCACTGTTGACTTTACTTCAAATAATGGTTTTTCCAACCTCATTGCCTTTCCAAATAACATAGAAGTTTTTGAAAGTGATGTTGTGATGGTCTATCTTTTAGAAGAACAAGTCAGTGACCCGTCTGGCCCCATAGATGTTTGGACGCCTTTACCTCAACCCTTTTTTGTAGATGGTGGTGCACAAGTGGTATATAATTTCAACCATACTTTTTTAGATGTTAATTTATTTTTAGATGGCAATGTCAACCTCAACAATTTAGGACCAGGTTTTACGAATAATCAAACCTTTAGGATTGCTATTTTACCCGCAGATTTTGCAGAGGAATTTGATGTAAATTTAGAAAATTACAATGCAGTGATGCAGGCACTTCAATCTCAAAATCCAGGCATTGAGGTGCAGTCACTTTAAAGATATATAAAACGAAAATAGTCAAAAGCCTCGATAATTATCGGGGCTTTTTATTTACATAAGTACCTTAATATCAATATTTTAAAAGTAAACGCCAAAGTTTCGAAAATTAATATTAAGACATCTTGTCATATTTAATGCTTAATTTTAAGCCATAATGTCAGTGTATTTCAATTGGTATAAGAATTGACTATAATTAATTGAAATAAATAAAGAAGTTTAACCTAAAAATTATTGTATTATGGAATTAATGACAAGAACAAACAACGGATGGTTGCCTAACTTATTAGAAGACATTTTTGATGACAGGCTAACCGAAAACGGTTTTAACACCATGAAATCTTTACCCGCAGTAAACATTGAAGAGAAAGAAGACAAATTCAGTCTCGAACTTGCTGCTCCAGGTAAAACAAAAAAAGATTTCAATATTGAATTGGACAATGATTTATTAACTATTTCATCTGAAATCAAAGAAGAGCATAAATCTGAGGATAAAGACAGAAACTTTACCCGAAGAGAATTTAGCTATGAAAGCTTTAAACGTAGCTTTACTTTACCAGATTCAGTTGATACGAATAAAGTAAAAGCTAATTATAAAAATGGTGTATTGACTGTAGATTTACCTAAGCGTGATGAAGCTAAAAAGCAACCTAAACGCTTAATTGATATCAGCTAAACTCTTTCTTTAGTTTACAAACAAGCTTAAAGGTTAGTTATTGTCATTCTGAACTCGTTTCAGAATCTCTACTAACCTTTAGGTTTTTCTATTTCAAAGACTTAGATCCTTCAATCACTTTTTGTTTCAACTGTTCTTTAAAGTCTTCAACTTTTTTACGAACATCATCTTGAGTTGCGCCTAGAATTTGAGCAGCGAGAATACCTGCATTTTTAGCTCCATCTAAAGCAACTGTCGCTACAGGAACGCCGCTAGGCATTTGCAAAATAGACAACACCGAATCCCAACCATCAATAGAATTTCGAGATTTTACAGGAACGCCAATGACTGGTAAAGGCGTAACCGAAGCAATCATGCCTGGTAAATGTGCTGCGCCACCAGCACCAGCTATAATCACACCTATATTTCTGTCTGCTGCAGATTTCCCGTATTCCATTAATTTATCTGGCGTGCGATGCGCCGACACAATATCAACTTCTACTGGAATATCAAAAGATTTTAAAATATCAATCGCGTCTTGCATCACTGGCAAATCGCTTGTGCTCCCCATAATTACTGCTACCGTTTTCATAAAAAATAATTTTTCAACTTGTCCATACTGAGCTTACTTGTACTGAATTCATTTCAGTATTTCAGCATCCAATTTTTCAACTTCAAAATGACACTAAAAGATGCCGAAGCGTCATCTCTTCAATCCCTCTCGTTTATGCTTTATCACCGCAAAAATACCAATAAAGATGATAAAAAAATAAGCTATTCGTGCAATATAATCTCCGTGTTTGACATAGAATGTTGTTTTAGTCATTATCGGAACTTTTGCTTTTAGGCTGATTCGTGTATTATAAACGGATTGTGATAGCACTTCACCTAATGGATTGATAAAGCCTGAAATACCTGTATTGGCACTTCTTGCCACGCTACGTCGGGTTTCTACAGCTCTTAATTTGGCATAAGAAAAATGTTGTTTATGGCCTTGGGTCTCGCCCCACCAAGCATCATTGGTAATGATACCGAGAATTGTTGCGCCGTTATTCACATAACCCGAAACAAATTCACCATAAACCGATTCGTAACAGATTATTGGCGCAACTTTTATTGTTTCATTAATTTCAAAAACTGAACGCTCGTCTTGCGTGGTTTTCATCGCTACTGTGCCACCTAAATCTAACATAACGTCACCTAAAAGTGGTTTAAGAAACTCTTGATAGGGAAAGTTTTCCACACCCACTACCAATTTGGATTTGTGGTAAAATTCTATAGATTGATTGGCTTTTGCCAAAAACGCCGAATTGTAATCATTAAACCAAATACCTTTTCTTAAGAAATTGGTTTGTCCTTTTATATCAGTAGAATCTCTTATAATTTCATACATCGAAATCCCGCTAATCAAAGACGACTGCGGATATTGATTGGTGACTTGTTGAGAAAATTGATAGGCTGGACTTGCTTTGAATTGCTGTAATCTCGTCCCATCTGCAAATACGGTTTCTGGTGCTAAAATGACACTGTTACCAATAGGCTTTTGCTGTGTAATGAGTTCAAATAAATTGTCAGCCACTTGTGGGTCTTTGGTGTTGTATTTTTCAGAATAAGGGTCAATATTAGGCTGTAACACAATCAACTCTGCAGTTTTGCCTAAGTTAGTGTATTGCGATTTTATAAGATAAGAAGAAGCTATTGGTAATCCTAAAAGCAAAAAAAGAGAAACCAAAAGTTTGGTTTTATGTAATCGATTTTGACGCCATTTGAGGTAAGCATTAAAAAGTAAGAGATTGACGAGCCATATCCATAAAGTGCCACCAAAAGTGCCTGTGTATTCATACCATTGTATCCAATTGATGTTGTCTGAAAACACGTTACCAAGATTGAGCCAAGGCCAAGAAAATTCCCAATGTAAATGCAGTTTTTCAAATCCAATCCACAACGCGATTAGAAAAACCAAAGCATTGCGATTTGAAGTGCGTTTGGCTATAAATTGATACAACATAAACACCAATGCCATCAGAGCTGAATTCACTAAAACCGCGAACCACATTCCAAAAGCAGTTGAATAATACAACCAAAATGTGGTTATTATATTAAAAATAAAAAAAGTAATGTAGGCTGAAATAAAACTTCGAAGCAAAAGTCGTTTGGGTTTTTCTAAACGCAATTGAAAAAAAACAATCAATAACGGCACAAAACCAAAAAATATAATAGGCGAAAACCCATAAGTTGGCCAAGACAAACTCAATAAAACGCCTGATAATAAGGAAAGTCCGAGATGTTTGAGGCTTGGCATAGCTTTTAACTTAAAAACACAAAGATAGGTTTATGATGGGGTTTAAGAAATTTATTTTAATCAACTTCAAAGTTTTCATTTTCACTTCGTTTCTTTTAAGCGTTTTTGAATTTGCTCTAAAACTCTTTTGTGAGAATATTCCCAACAATGGCCTTTCATAGGTGAAAAAACAATTTTAGCATCAGATTTTGGGGATTGGGTTTGTTGTAAAAAACGGCAGAATGAACGCACAGCATTATTTAAGTAAAACTCATCCCTATCACCGGTTTGAATAAAAATTTTGCCTTGAATTTTAGGACCCAATTCTGTCCAATTATCTTGAGTAAATTTCAACAAATCATATTTACTCCATTGATTAGCAACGCTGTGGTCAATGGCGCCTGTTTTAGGGTCAAAAAGTGGTTGCGGCAGAGCGTTTTCAGCTTTTGGACTAAAAATAGCGTGCCATCCACCCCATTGTTCACCCGAGGTCACATAAGTATTACTAATGCCTTGAACATTTTCACTATTGATTTCTTCTTGTATAGAAAATTGCGGATTACCATTAATATCTCTCATACTTGGAATGAGATAGTCTGCTTGATTATAAAACACATTTTTGTCCTCATAAATATTAACCAATTGCATATATCGAAAGTCAACTGGGTCAGGACTGTAAGAAAAACAACCATTAAAATGCTCAGGATAAAATAATTGCAATGCCAGCGACACCCAACCACCAGAAGAACAACCGTCTAAAAAACGTGTTTTTGAAGATTTGTTGATATTAAATTTGTTTTCAACAGCAGGAATTAACTCTTGTATCAAAGCGTCTCCGTAAGGGCCATTATTTTCTGAATTGACTTGATACGGGTCACCCAACGGACCGTGACCATCTAAAAAAATGGTGATGATTTGTGGTGCTTCATCACTCGTCCACCAATTCATAAACTCAGCATCTTCAACCAAATCATTAACTCTTATATAGCGCTCGCCATAACCACCAATATTGTAACGAACTGGATATCGTTTATATGATTTTTGATCATAACCGGAAGGGAGAAGCGCCGCGGCTTTGATTAGCATGGATTTATCCCACCATTTAGAAAGTAAATCACTTTCGTAAGAAAAAAGTTTAACCAACTCATGTTCAACGAGATTTGGTTTTGAAATCATTTCAGAAATGGAGAGTGTAATGTCTTGCTTTGAATCTAAGTTTATGCTGACAGTTTTGCTATATAAGTTCCCGGAAGTATTGGGCTTTGGGTATTCGTTTTGATTCCAAAGGGCTTGCAAATAATAATTTCCTTTGGGAATATTTTTAAAATTCCAATCAGCCGTGCTCATCCATTTATCATCTGAAGTTAAAACAAGAGTTTTTTTACTATTCCAATCTTGAACATTTTTAGCAAAGATGTTTCCGCTTGTATAAATGGAAGAAAAGCGTGGTTCAAACTCATCACTTTCAGATAAGTAAATAAACAAACGTCCATTTGGTTTAAAATGCTGTTTTAGGCTTTTGTCAACTGTAACTTTTAAATTTAGTTCTGCAACTTCTTTCTGAGCATAAAGTTGAATTGAAACGAATAATATAATAAAAAGTATAGTACTCTTCATGATTTAAATTTAGGAGTAAGTAATCTATAGCTAACTTATCAACTTCACCACATCCCTCGCAATCCTTCGACTGCCTTCCTTGCCGGCGAGGCAGGCGCTCAGGATGACAATTAAAAAAATTATGACAACAGTTTTATAACATCCTTAGCAAAATAAGAAGCGATCAAACTGGCTCCGGCACGTTTTATAGCTGTCAATTGCTCCATCATCACCGCATCATGGTCAAGCCAACCTTGTTGGGAAGCGGCTTTGATCATGGCGTATTCACCACTCACTTGATAAACGGCTATGGGTTGCTCAATAGTATTGGCCAAATCTCTGACAATATCCAAATAGCATAAACCCGGTTTGACCATCACAATATCTGCACCTTCTTCAATATCTAATAGGGTTTCTGTAATGGCTTCTTTGCGATTGGGGGGATTCATTTGGTAAGTGCTTTTATCTTTAGGCACATCAGCTTCATCAACGGGAGCAGAATCTAAAGCGTCTCGAAATGGCCCATAAAAGGCTGAGGCGTATTTCGCAGAATAGCTCATGATTCCCGTATCGTCAAAGCCGTTTTTTTCTAAAATTTCTCTGATAGCTCCAATTCTTCCATCCATCATATCGCTTGGGGCGAGCATATCGGCACCGGCTTGCGCGTGACTTAATCCCATTTTAGCGAGCATTTGCACACTTTCATCATTGATGATTTTTCCGTTTTTAACAATGCCGTCGTGACCTAAGGACGAAAACGGGTCTAAAGCTACATCGGTCATCACGTACATTTCGGGGACGGTATCTTTGATGGTTTTGATGGCTTGCTGCATCAATCCGTTGTCGTCTATCGCCGCTAATCCTGAATTGTCTTTTAAGTTATCATCGACTTTTACAAACAGCAAAACTGATTTTAAGCCCATAGCCCACAAATCTTTCACTTCTTTTTTGACAAGGTCAAGACTCATGCGATAATAATTGGGCATGGAGGCGATTTCTTCTTTGATGTTTTGACCTTCAACGATAAATAAAGGCACAATAAAATCATCGGGATGCAAGCGCGTTTCTTTGACTAAATCTCTTATCGCTTGGCTTTTTCTGAGTCGTCTTGGGCGTTGATACGGATACATAAATTTAGGTGTTTATCCAATCTTTAGGATGTTGTAATACATTTATTAATTGGTCTTCAGGCGAATTTTTTTCAGGTTGATGGTCGTATCGCCATTGCACATGTGGCGGCAAACTCATCAAAATACTTTCAATACGGCCGTTGGTTTTGAGTCCAAATAAAGTGCCTTTGTCGTGCACTAAATTAAATTCCACATAGCGACCACGACGGATTTCTTGCCAATCGCGATGGTGTTTTTCATACGGCATATCTTTTCTTTTTTTGACAATGGGAAGATAGGCGTCAAGAAAACTATCGCCAACTTCGGTTACAAAATCGTGCCATTGGTCAATGCTTTTGTTTGCAGTAGGTTTTAAATAATCAAAAAACAAACCGCCAATACCGCGACCTTCGTTGCGATGATGGTTCCAAAAATAATCATCGCATTGTTTCTTATATTTAGAATAAAATTCAGGGTCGTGTTTATCACAACCCGTTTTACACACTTGGTGAAAATGTTTAGCATCGTCTTCAAATAAATAATACGGTGTTAAATCTAAGCCGCCACCAAACCATTGGTCTATCATTTTTCCAGACAAATCAAACATCTCGAAATACCGCCAATTAGCATGCACCGTTGGCACAAAGGGATTTTTGGGGTGGATTACTAAACTTAAGCCACAAGCATAAAAACCACAATTTTCAACCTTAAAATAGGATTGCATAGATTTTGGTAATGACCCGTGCACTGCAGACACATTTACACCTCCTTTTTCAAACACATTGCCATTTTCAATAACTCGTGTTTTTCCGCCACCGCCTTCTTCTCGTTGCCATTCGTCTTCGTGAAATTTGGCTTTACCATCAATGTCTTCAAGTGCAGAAGTTATCCGGTTTTGAAGATTTAAAATATAAGTGTAAAAGAGGTCTTTCATTATATTCTTATGTATTACAAATATAATTGAAATCTATACGAACAATACTAAAAAACATTTTGAGTTTGTTAAACATTAAATAAACCAAACTTTTAGCTTGTAGATGAGCTTAGCTCTGCTAAATTTGTTTCAAAACTTTACTGATGAAGTTCAACACCAAAACCATTCACGGCGGTCAAGAGGACATTGACCCAGGCTATAATTCGGTGATGTCACCGATTTATCAAACCTCAACTTATGCGCAAAGTTCTCCTGGAAAACACAAAGGCTTTGAATACTCAAGAAGTGCCAACCCCACCCGAACGGCTTTAGAGAAATCTTTAGCGTCTATTGAAAACGGCAAGTTTGGTTTAGCTTTTGGTTCTGGACTTGCGGCTATTGATGCCGTCATCAAAACTTTAAAACCTGGTGACGAAGTCATTTCAACCAATGATTTATACGGTGGAAGTTATCGCTTGTTTACCCGTATTTTTAAAGATTTTGGGATTAAATTTCATTTTATTGGTTTGGACAACACAGAAAATATTGAGGCTCATATCAACGACAATACAAAAATGATTTGGGCAGAAACGCCAACCAATCCTATGATGAATATAGTTGATATTCAATCTCTTTCTAAGGTATCTAAAAAGCACAATTTGATTTTGTGTGTAGACAATACTTTTGCAACACCTTATCTACAACAACCTTTAGATTTAGGTGCAGATATCGTAATGCACAGCGCTACAAAATACCTCGGTGGTCACTCTGATGTTGTTTTAGGTTCGCTGGTTGTTAATGATAAAGTTTTGGCTGAGAAATTGTATTTTATTCAAAACGCCAGTGGTGCAATTGCTGGGCCTATGGATAGCTTTTTGGTGTTAAGAGGCATCAAAACGCTTCATTTGCGCATGCAAAGACATTCAGAAAACGGGCGTTCGGTAGCTGAATTTCTGCAACAACATCCAAAAGTGGAACAAGTCTATTGGCCTGGTTTGCCAACACATCCTAACCACAACATTGCCAAAAAGCAAATGAAAGATTTTGGCGGAATGGTTTCGTTTACAACAAAGGGCAATTCTTATAAAGATGCTATAAAATTTGTTGAAAACATAAAAGTTTTCACCCTTGCCGAATCACTTGGCGGTGTAGAGTCTCTTGCAGGTCATCCCGCAAGTATGACGCACTCGAGCATACCAAAAGATGAACGCAAAAAAATAGGCGTTGTAGATTCATTAATCAGACTAAGTGTTGGCATTGAAGATCAACAAGATTTGATTGAGGATTTGGAACAGGCGTTAAGATCTTAAAACCCTAATTCATACGCCTGTAAAACCCTATCAAGATTTCTCATTTCCATTAGAACTGAATTGTTTTCAAAATTGTATTTCAACAGTCCAAAAGATTCTGTTGAAACCACTTCGCCTACTCTATCGGTATTGGGTTCTGAAGTAAATCCAGAATAAGCGTGAGTTAACCCACTTGATGTAAAGTCAAAAATTGGGTATTCATAAGCTTCAAGATTTTGACTTGAAAATTCAGAGATGTGTCTATCGCCTGAGAGCATAACAATATTTTTAGGCTGGTAATTGTTCAAGAGTTTTTTTAATTTATCGACTTCGTGAGGAAAATTGCCCCAAGTTTCAAAGCCATGCTCGTTTGACCAAATTTGAATGCTACTCACAATGATGTGAAAATCTGCTGTGGAACTTGCCAATTCATTTTCAAACCAACTCCATTGCGCCTCGCCAAGTAAAGTACCTTCACCGTTTTGCCATGGTTTATAGCGTTTTTTACTTTCTTTATGGTCTTGTAAAGGACTTCTGAAATAACGCGTATCTAATAAAATCAGCTTGATGGTTTTATCTTCGACTTCAATATCTTCGGCATGGTAAATGCCTTTTCGACTTCGTCTCACATCCGTAGAATCTACGCCGATAAAATCTAAAAATAAATCTTGGCTTTCTACTTTATAAGCCCATTCTTTGCCAGCATCATTTTTGCCAAAATCATGGTCGTCCCAAGTGCCATAAACTTGATGATCTATTGTTTTTAAAAATGCTTTATAGTTAGGGTTTTCCAATTGGGTTTGGTAATCTTGGGCCATTTTAGTCATATCTTCGGTGTCGGCATAAATGTTATCGCCACCCCAAATAAATATGTCAGGATTTTGCTCAGCCATAGCATTCCAAAGGGGTTGTTCGTGATTTTGTTTATTACAGCTTCCAAAAGCTACAACAAAATCAAATGAATTGTTTTTAAAAGCTTCCTTTGCTTTTTCAGTCTGAATATCATTTTTATCTTCTTCAGCTTGCTTTTCATTTTTACATGAAACTATGGAAAGCAACAAAAATCCTATACTTAAAATGCGGAAATTAAACATAACTTAAAACTTAAAATTGAGCCCCAAAAGTAATTCAATTCACCTCACATCACTTTAAGATTAAGTGAACAAAACATCAAATAGGGGTAAAATAAAAAAGAGAAGTTTTTAGATTAGAGAATTTAGAAGTTTATAATTTTTTTCAATACCATATCTACATCTATCAACAATATACTAAATACACCTAAAACAATAATCAATTTTAATAGGTTGTGAATAAGGCTAAATTGTATTTTTTGTTTGGATTTCCAAATCAAAAAAAAGAAAATCACAAAGCCAATAAGGCTTACATAAAAATAATAGTCCATATAGCCTAAATCAAAGTTTTGTATTAATAAAATATTGGTCACGAGTGCAGAGAAAATTAAAATACTCAGCACGGTTTTTGTTATTTTCTCACCATATTTTACAGGAAGGGTATTATAATTTTGGGCAAAATCGCCTTTTAAATTTTCCAGGTCTTTTATAATTTCTCGAATTAAAATAAGCAAAAACAAAAAAACAGCATGAAAAAAAATAACCTCTTCAAAATTTCTGAAATAGACAAATACTGCAAAAAAAGGCGTAATGGCAAGTAGTGATGCAAAAACATTACCCAAAAAAGTAACTTTTTTTAATCTGTGAGAATATAACCAAATTGCAAATATGTAAGCCGAAAAAAACACAACGGCTCTAAATGAAACATAACTTGCTAGTATTACACTTAAAAAATTAAGTATAAAGTAAACCGAGAGTTTGGTATGTTGACTAACTTTATTGTCTAAGTAGGTTTTGAGGGGTTTGTTGATGAGGTCTTTTTCTGAGTCGTAAAAGCTATTGATAATATAGCCTGAGGCAATTATAAAAGCACTAGATAAAACTATTATAAATAAGTTTAAATCAAATACGACATCTCTTAATGAGAGGTAATCTGGAGATAAAATGAATATAGAAGCTAAATACTGGGCTAAAATTATTATTAGAATATTATAACCTCTAACACTTATAAACAAGCCGGCAAGTTTAAATAAAATCGACCTGTTTGATAGATTCATATCATAAAATTATGACATTAAAAATTGTAAACCACCTCTAATTTATGGTCTTTCAAGGCTTTTCTAGCTTCTTCGATATTTTCTGTAAAACCAAGTATGTAACCGCCTCCACCTGAACCACAAAGTTTAAGATAGTATGCATTACTTTCAATTCCTTTTTTCCAAAGTTCATGGAAGTTTTGTGGAATCATAGGTTTAAAGTTTTCTAACACTACTTTAGATAGCGATTTTACATTTGAAAATAAGGTATTGACATCGCCTTTTAAAAAGCTTTCAACACAAGCGTCTGTATGTTTGATAAACCTGTTTTTTAGCATTTTTCTAAACCCTTCTTGCTTCATATTTTCCATAAAAATATTAACCATTGGAGCTGTTTCTCCTACTATTCCACTATCTAATAAAAACACAGCGCCTCTACCTGATTTAGTTTGAGAAGGAATTCCTGCAGGTTCAATACTACCTTTAGATTTGATAAGAATCGGTAAGCTTAAGTAACTATTTAAAGGGTCTAAACCAGATGATTTACCGTGAAAAAAGGATTCCATTTCAGCAAAAATAGACTTGAGTTTCTTTAATTTTGGCTGATTTAAATTTTCTAAAATAGTAATTTTATCTACAGCATATTTGTCATAAATAGCAGCAACTAAAGCCCCGCTACTGCCAACGCCATAACCTTGAGGAATGCTACTGTCAAAATACATTCCTTTTTCTATATCATCAATTAAGCTTTCTAAATCAAACTTAACTGAAATATCTGCTTTATAATGTATGCTTTCTAAATACTTACTGAATGCTAAAAGCTCTTCATTAGATTTCTTTTTAGCTGAGGACGATAAATTATCAATTTTAAGCGCACCTTTATAAAAGTTATAAGGAATAGATAAGCCTCTTGAATCTTTGATGATACCATATTCACCAAATAATAAAATTTTAGAGTAAAACAACGGTCCTTTCATGATAAGTATTTATGTTAGTGGATCAATTCCACCCCCAACCTGATCGCAAATATACTGTTCATTTTGACAATAGCCAATTAAGTTTGTATTAATAAATTCTAAAACTTTGGTTTTGTGGTCTTTAGGAAAAAGAACGTGAACATTTGCTCCGGCATCTAAAGTAAAGCTTACAGGAATAGAGGTTTTTTGACGAAACTCCCAAATGTGTTCAATAATTTTTAGTGTGTTTGGTTTCATCAAAATATAATAAGGCTGACTACACAACATCATGGCGTGAAGTGACAATGCTTCACTTTCAGTAATTTCTATAAAACGAGCTAAATCCCCAACCTTGAGAACTTCTAATAATTCAGACAAGTTGTTTTGTGCTTGCTGAAACCGAGATTGAGCAAATGGGTGGTTATTCATTAAGTCGTGGCCTAGGCTGCTACTGACTTTTTTTTGTCCTTTATCAACGAGCAAGATGACATCTTGATAGGTTTTAAAAATATCATCAACATCATCGTGCTTTACTGCTATTTCGTTACTACTTTGGTTAAGGTTTGAGTGTTTTCCCCATACCATCATAGGTCCTGATATACTTCTTGAAGCGCTTCCAGAGCCTAATCTTGCTATAAATGAAGTTTTGGTTGTGTTTAGGGGGGGTTCTTCTTGTTGTGCTAATATTTGTTCCAACCGAACTAAGCAGGCTGCTAAAGCTGCAAAACCACTAGCTGATGATGCAATACCACTACTATGAGGGAAGGTGTTTTCTGTATTGACTTTGAATGAATAGTCTTTTAAAAACGAAAAATAGGGCTCTATTCGTTGTAAAAATTGAATGATTTTAGGTTTAAAGTCCTGCTTTAACCTTCCATCAACATACACCTCTACCTCAAAACGACTTGTAGATTTAGGAAGTTTTCTGCTCTCTAAAAAAGTTTCCGTTTTACAATTTTGAAGGGTAAAACTAATAGAGGGGTTTGCAGGTATTTGTTGAGGGTATTTTCCCCAGTATTTAACTAGCGCAATATTGCTTGGTGCGGAGTATCCTAACCTAATTTTGTCGATTTTATTTTGGGGTTCGAGCGCCTTAAATTCCATTCGTATTATACTTTTTACAAATTTATAATTTTAACTAACAATGCTTAAAGGTTTGTGAAAATTAAAATATTTGTTTACTTTAGTCACATTATCATTAGTGGGCATTTAAAACCCTTTGATTTTCAATTGTTTACTATTTGGTTCTTTGAAATT
>RRZV01000010.1 GCA_003931895.1 Mesohalobacter salilacus | reverse complement strand
CGAAATGCCAA
Organism: Mesohalobacter salilacus; assembly: GCA_003931895.1. Lineage (GTDB taxonomy): Bacteria > Bacteroidota > Bacteroidia > Flavobacteriales > Flavobacteriaceae > Psychroflexus. The sequence continues at coordinate 8,215 of RRZV01000010.1, read as the reverse complement.
CAATAGCTATAGGCAATAGCTTGGGTTTGGGCTGAAAGCGAAAGTTTGGGATTTATTTTATAACTTTACGACTGAAAACTAAACTGAATGGCTTTTTTGGCGCTACTGCCCATAGCCAGACCGTTGGGCAACATACAAAAAGCCCACCGCACAAACAGGCACATTTGGTTTTTGCCGACACGCAATGCCAACGCTGAAAAACCAAAAGAGCCTGTTTTTTGCCAACGCTTGGACGGAATAACGAACAGAAAATGGTAAATTAACCGACAAAAAAGAAAGACATAGAGTAAATGGAGATAAACAGACTGAAACCAAGAAAGGCTCTCAACAAAGCCTTTTTGAAAGTAAAACCAAATAGGACAGAAATCGAAGGTTTCAAGACCAATCTCATCCAACTACTCGACAGGACAAATGACACCGAATCCGAAGAATTTCATAAAAACCTTGTCATTGACTTTCTCAAAAAGACCTATTACGACCCAAACCATTTTATTAACACCAAAGGAAGAAACGACCTTGTAATCCATAACGGAGAAAAAGCAAAAAGTACGGTTGGAGTAATCATTGAAGCCAAAAAGCCGACCAACAAAAGCGAAATGGTTTCGACTGACAAGCTGAATGCAAAGGCTTTTCAGGAATTGGTTCTTTACTACCTACGAGAGAGAATCACTCAAAACAATCTTGAAACCAAGCATTTGATTATCACAAACATCAATGAATGGTTCATTTTTGATGCAACTACTTTCGACAGACTTTTTGCCCAGAACAAAAAACTCGTTAAGCAATTTCAAGACTTTGAAGGTGGACGAATGGCAGACACCAAAACGGATTTTTTCTACAAGCAAATTGCAGAACCATTTATCGCAGATATCAAAACTGAAATTGAATATACCTATTTCAATATTCAGGATTATCAAAAACCATTGCGGAATGATGATAAAGCAGACGACAATAAACTAATTGCTCTTTTTAAACTACTATCACCCGAACACCTTTTAAAACTCCCTTTCACAAACGACAGCAACAGTCTTGATAAACGCTTTTACAGTGAGTTGTTGCACATTATTGGATTGACGGAAACCAAAGAAGGAAGCAAAAAACTGATTGAACGAAACAAACCAGGCGAACGACACACGGGAACCATCCTTGAAGATGCTATCATTCAGCTTGACAGTTTAGATAAAATCAGCCGATTAGAAAGACCAAGCCAGTACGGAAGCACGCAACAGGAAAAACTTTTCAATGTTGGTCTTGAACTCTCCATCACTTGGATTAACAGAATCCTGTTTTTGAAATTGATGGAAGCCCAACTCATCACCTATCACAAAGGCGATAAATCGTATTCGTTTCTCAACCTTGACAAGATTAAAAACTATGATGACCTGAATAGCTTGTTTTTTCAGGTATTGGCACGGAAATATGACGAGAGAAACGAAGACGTAATCAAAGTTTTTGAGAAAGTACCCTATCTCAATTCTTCACTTTTTGAACCTACCGAAATTGAACAGGACACTATTTTTATTAGCAACCTGAGAGATGATAAAACCATTCCTATCATTTCGTCAACCGTGCTGAAAAATGAACAAGGAAAGAAAAGAACAGGAAGTTTAACCACGCTCCAATACCTTTTTGAATTCCTCAATGCTTACGATTTCAGCAGTGAAGGCTCGGAAGAAATTCAGGAAGAAAACAAATCACTCATCAATGCTTCCGTACTTGGATTGATTTTCGAGAAAATAAACGGCTACAAAGACGGTTCGTTTTTTACTCCAGGCTTCATTACAATGTATATGTGCCGTGAAACTATTCGAAAAGCAGTTGTGCAGAAGTTCAACGAAACCAAGAATTGGAAATGCAAAGACCTTGATGAACTTTACAACAAAATTGAAGATGCTAAGGAAGCCAACGAGATTGTAAACAGTCTGAAAATTTGTGACCCTGCCGTTGGTTCAGGACACTTTTTAGTTTCCGCACTCAATGAAATGATTGCCGTTAAAAACGACTTAAAAATACTGCAAGACCGATACGGTAAACGCCTGAAAGAATATCAGGTGGAAGTAGTGAATGACGAACTCATTGTTACGGACGAAGAAGGAGAACTTTTTGACTACAATCCCAAAAGCAAAGAAAGTCAGAGAATTCAGGAAACACTCTTTCACGAAAAGCAAACCATCATTGAAAACTGCCTTTTTGGAGTGGACATAAATCCGAACTCCGTGAAAATTTGCCGTTTGCGTTTATGGATTGAGCTTCTGAAAAACGCATATTACAAAAACGCCACAGAACTAGAAACGCTTCCGAACATTGACATCAACATAAAATGCGGTAACTCCTTAGTGAGCCGTTTTAACATTGATGCTGACTTGAAACAAGCATTGAAAAAAAGTAAATGGTCGATTGACAGCTACCGTGTTGCGGTTGACACTTACCGAAATGCGGAAAGTAAGGAACAGAAAAGAGAAATGGAACGACTGATTGCCGACATCAAATCGGATTTCAGGAGTGAAATTTCTTTGAATGACCCGAAAGTGAAAAGGCTTCGCAAACTCTCGGGCGAACTGTTTCAAATGACCCAGCAACAGCAGCTTTTTGAAATGTCCAAAAAGGAAAAGACCGTTTGGAACAAAAGAGTTGCGAAGTTGACCCAAGACACCAAAAAGTTAGAAACTGAAATTGAAGAAATAAAGGCCAACAAGATTTTTGAAAACGCCTTTGAATGGCGATTTGAATTTCCCGAAGTGCTGAATGATGATGGCGATTTTGTGGGCTTTGATGTAATCATTGGGAATCCGCCATATCTACAACTTTCCAAAACCGAAAGCATCACAAAGGAATATAAGAATTACCTTCTTGAAACATACGAAACATCAGGTGGAAGATTAAACACATTTATATTTTTTATTCACCTGTCAAACAGAATTTTACATCCAAATGGGTTTCTGAACTTTATTATTCCCAACACAATTCTTTCACAGGAATATTATGCATTCACTAGAGATTTTTTGGTGAACAAAGTTTCATTAACAGAAATCGTAAACTTCCCAATCCTTCCTTTTGAAGATGCTGTTGTAGAAACTGTTTTGATACAATATGCGAATAAACCAGAATTAGTAGATAAGGTTGAGATTAAAGAACTTTCAAAAGAAAATATCAAGTCAATTTCTCATTTGAAAAGAGACACAGTAAATCGAGATTCAAAATTTTCTTTTGTTTATCAATTAGACCCTATAATCGAAAAGGTCTATGAAAAAGAACATCTTACTTTCGGTTCAATCTGTGACATCAATCAAGGAATTGCATTAAAGGGAGACAAATCTTTGTCATTAAAGGAGAGCAAAGAGAATGATGAATGTTACAAACTACTTGATGGTCGAAATATCAATAAATACTCCTTAAAATGGGATGGCGTTTGGCTTGATTATGATTTAGATAGAATTCACAGTTGTAAGCGGAAGGATATTTTCGAAAGTGCCGAAAAACTAATGTTTAGAAGAGTTTCTTCTTCACTCATTTTTACCTACGATAATGAGCAATTCTATGCACTTAACACATTAGTAATTGTAAACAAAAAGGATTTAGATAAAGGTCCCGACTTGAAATTCATACTTGGTTTAATGAATTCTAAGTTGATGAATTATGTGTACTCTAACAAGTTCAAATCGACCAAAACAGTATTTTCTGAAATTCAAGCACGGTCAATAAAGGAATTGCCAATTCCAAAAATTTCGGAAAGTCAAGAACTTGAAATCGTAGAACTCTCGAAAAGAATAATCGAACTAAAACAAGTCGATTCAGCCACCATTGAACTTGAAAAAGAGATTGACCAAATGGTTTATCAGCTTTATGATTTGACGGAAAAAGAAATTGACATAATTGAGAACTCTATATGATAACGGCACTCATCATATCAGGTATTCTTTCCATATTTATTATTGGCTTTATTCAAGTCTATAACCGCCACAATAGAGTTGTAAAGAAGATTGAATTTGCAGATGAGTACAGGTACAAATTTGTTGAGTTTTCAAACAAGTATTTTGAGAGTTACGACCGATGGAGTCGTTCAGGTAATTTTGATGGAGAAAAATATGTATGGCTGACTATGAACGTCAGTCGCATTCAAAACAATTTAGGGACATTTGGAATTATGGATTATATAGCTCCATTCCAAACGTACAAAGTCTCAAACTATCAAATTGTTATTAATACAATCCCAAAATTTCGTGATGGTTCAATCCAAGATTTTGATGTCAATTCGGTTGACGATTCTCTATTACGATACATAGGTTATTTAAATGAATACCAGAAGGACACCCTACGGAATTTGAAAAATCCATTCATTTGGTTCCGTGAAGGATTTAGAGAAATTTTGAGCATTCCAATTTTCATACTCAGTTGGTTCGGAATAATCAGCAGCAGGACATTGAATTCCATCAAAAATAGTTTGATTTACAAGGTTATTTCAGGACTTATCGCTTTGGTGACACTTATCAGTGGGATTGTGACCATAGTAGTTGGCTATGACCAGACAATTGAATTTATAAACAGAATTCTAAACAAATGAGCATTGACAGTATAGCCAGACAAATAGCTACCGTTGACAGAGAAATTAACTCGGTAGAGAGAAGCATACAAACTATTGATGGAAATATAAGCCGTAAATCAAAAGATGCTCATAACCTACTGACCAAAATTTCAAGAGAAAAAGATTTAAAACGAGTCCTCAACTATCAAAAAGACCTGAATAAAAAGAATGAAGAAATCAGCAAACTTGAAAAGGACAAAAGCAATAAATCCAAAACATTAGCGACTAAGCAAAAAAAGAAATTTGATTTGCAAAGCAAGCTAAACAAAGAAGAACAGAAAGAACGAGACAAAGCCAAGAAAGAGCAAAAAGAAATACTGACTTTGCAGCAGCAGATAACACGAGAAATGGAAAGGCAAAAAACCCAATCACTCCATTCCTTTGATGTTTTGAAGCCTCAACCAATTGAGCAAACCAATTATGATGTTTTTGTTTCGCACGCTTCGGAAGACAAAGACGAGTTTGTAAGAGATTTTGTGAAGTGCCTTCAAGAAAACGGACTTGATGTTTGGTATGATGAATTCACATTGAGAGTTGGCGACAGTCTTAGACGTTCCATTGACAACGGGTTAAGAAATTCACGTTATGGAATTGTTGTTTTATCGGAAGCTTTTTTCAGCAAAGAATGGCCACAAAGGGAATTGGACGGACTTTTTGCACGAGAAGTAAACGGAGAAAAAGTTATCCTACCGATTTGGCATAAAATCAGTAAAAATGAAGTTTTAAAATATAGTCCGATAATAGCTGATATGTTGGCTTTGAATACGGCAAGTTTCACAATAGAAGAAATCGCAAAAGAAATATCTAATAGAGTATTGAATTAAACCTTAAACTAAAAACAATGGCAAAAAAGACAGTTCCGGTAAAACCTCACAAAAGGTCAACACCATCACCGACACCAAGAAAAAATCCTGATGCTCCAAAGCCAGGACCGAAAACAGTTCCAGTTGACCCACATAAAAGGTCACGACCGAAAAAGTAGAGATGAATAAAAAGACACTGACATTTAGCGGAATTGTCTGTTACATAGACGATTTTAAAATTGACTCGGACACTTTCAAAGAAGTTGTTCAAGCAGATAATTATGATGAAGTCAGTGGTAATCGTGTTCATATCTTCCAATTGGAATATGAAAGAAACTTTTTGAAAATTAATTTTTCAGATGGTTCAGCAATGCCCCGTAACCCAAATGTTTACAATAAGTCAAGACAAGAATTTGAACCCAATCCTAGAGATTCAGACCAGATAGAACCAAAAGAATATTTTGCGGTATTTGACCTAAAATCTAGCTATTTATGGTTGAGTAATACAAAGAAAAAGTCTCTGTTGATTGACTTTTTTCAGAAATTATTCAAGAATAAAAAAATTGTTCTGAAAGATGTTTATGACGAAGATAAATTCATAGAAGGTTTGAAAACGCTTGACCAAATCAAACTGAGTGCAGCACCAAGTTTATTCGGTCAATCAAATTCCGTTTCGAAGGCCTTAATTGATGAAATGTATGGGGCATATGAAGCAATTTTGCATTTAAAATACAAGGACAAGTTTATAGGAGATGATTTACAAACCAAAATCAGAAGCATTTTCAAAAATAGAGAAAGCTTTAATGGGATAATGATTGCGGGCAGGGATGAAAAGAATATGGGAATGTTCTTTAACAATAACCTATTTACTAGAAAAATTGACATTGAAGCTCCAGTTGACGAAAATGAAATGTTTAATCCAAAAGATGTATTCAGTCGAATCATTGCTAAAATTGAAGAAGAATTAAATGCAAACAGCTAAGAATATATCAAAATATCTTCTGTCGGTTGGGGCGATTTTCCTCTTATCGACCTATTTGTATTTCGATAACTCCTCAACTTTCGGACATATTTTGACCTTTTTGTCAGTTACAACAGGTTTTACAATTACAGCCTTATCAATAATTGCAACTTCCAATTTTTCAAAGGACTTGTATAAAAAGGAAGCTCCAGATGATAATTCAAAAACATTACTTCATCAATTGGTAGGAAAGTTTGAAAAATCAACTTTGACTTTTGCATCAGCCATAGTCTTGATTTTAATATTCTCATTGATTGAACCAACTAATTTCAAAGAGTGGTCTTTTTTTAACACTACAATCAGTTTTAAAACGGTTTTAAGTGGTTCAATTTGGTTTTTGACTTTTATGTCAATATGGCTCTTTGTAGACCTGTTAAGAATGTTTTCAAAATTCGTGATTCAAAGTGCTAAACGACAATAAGATGCCAACGCTCAACAGCCACACACATTGCCAAGCCACTCAAACCAGCCGCACGAGCCAAAGCTTGTCAATAAGTGTGTCTGAGCCAACGCACGGACGAAAAAAAAGTACGATTGCCCAACATTGTATAAGAGCAATAGCGGGTGAAGTGGTAAAATCAAGGTCTGTGCATTTAATAAACTTTGGTGGTGGCGGACAGGTAATCGCCTTGAAATCCGCTACTGCTCTTATACTTGACCGTTGTAGCACATTAAAAACTTATGAAACTGAAAATAATATTTGGACTGATTATTATATTTATTATTGGATGTGGTCATAAAAGAAGTGATGGTGAACCTGAAAAGAATCAAAAAACTGAAGTGAATAAGGCTAAACCTATCGATTTAAAAAATTGGATTGAAACTCCACATGTTTCAGGAAGATTAGCAACAGAAGAAGACGTTAAAAATGGCAGTGCAACTTTTCTAGTTGATGATAAGAGTGAGGAACATAAAGCCTTAAATATTAAAATACCTTCTTTAGCATATCATTTTGACCAAGAAACCAATGAAAAAAAACCTGTGGTCGTGATTCAAGGAGAAAAAGTTGGTGACCAAAAAGTTATTGGAATAAAATATTTAGATGGAACAGATGGTGTTTGTCTATTATTTGAACTTGAATTCGTGGATAATTTTAATAAATAAAAATGAAATATATTCAAACTTTAATATTGGTATTATCAATTACATTTGGATTTTCGAATTTATCAGTCGCTCAGAACCTTAGTAGCTACTCTGAAAATTTAAATAAAGCTTGTGATTTTTACATGAACGAAAAGAAAATCCCAAAATCAATTCTTCTAAATTTAGTTCCTAAAAATTATGATGAGTTCGAAAAATATTACGAAACAACTTACGCCGACATTGAATTAGCGAAAACAGACTTTTTCTATGAAACAACTGAAAAGATATTTAACGAGGTTATCGAGAACAACAACGAGGACTTTTACTTACCAAGTTTAAAACTAGCAAGTTTTGCAGATGGTGAATATGCAGAAGGTTTTATTGAAAAACTAGAATTGATTATCAAAATGGATGAGAAAAAATTTTGCAAGTCAATTAAAGATAAAGATTATGCTAACCTAAACCCTATTGAATACTACGCTAAATTACATAATTGTGAATAGAGAAAACGTGCTACAACAATATGTATCTTCAATGGCGAGGTTTAGGAGCTGAAACCAAAAGTCTGGGATTTATTTGCTAACTTTACGATTGAAAAACGAAGGGCTGTGCTTTTTTGGTCGCCACTGAAAGATACACTTCCCGTTGTACGTAATTTATGCTCACTTTTGCTCAATAGCATTAACTTTTAAGGTTTTAAATTATTAATAATGAGAGAGATAACTT
>RRZV01000092.1 GCA_003931895.1 Mesohalobacter salilacus | reverse complement strand
TCAATATGTCAATGTACTTTTTAAATTCTTTATTTCGCCGTTAAGCGGGTGCAAATGTAATACCTTTTTTCTTTTCCACAAATACTTTTTTTGAAAAAATATTGATTTTTTTTTATCTCTAAAAAGTAAATTTTCAACAGACTGATTTTAAGAAAAATACAAAAAATAATATATTAAATTTTTTTTTCTTTTTGGGTGTAGTCTTTTTTAAGATTTTCATTAAAAGATGACGGCAATATAGAAGGAATCATTTTTATAACAATAGGTAAGAGTAAGCTTCCACCTGGAAGCGCAAATATGGCTAAAGACGGTATGGTTTTAAAAATATCTAATAGCTGTGTCTTTACCTTTCGCCTCTCGTTTGAGTTCAACTCTCTATAAGATGATATCATCAATAAATTCATAAGCTCTTTACTTTGAGATATTTCATTGATGATTCTTTTTTTATTTCTTACAACTAACAATGACAAAGTTCGGTATGTTCGATCGTAAAAATACTTTACAGGATGAGCTGAATTAAAATAGTAGATTTCAGATTTATTTTCATTAACAAAATCATATAAAAATTGAATAGAGTGATTTAAGTCTTGAATTGAGATATTTAAACTTTCTGATAGTTTTACTATAAAGTCTTTTTCAGATTCATCAATCACCTCATCTGAGTACAAAGTCATACACATCATATCTATAAGGTAGATTTTTTCTGTTTTGGTTTTTAATATCTCAAAGTTTAAATCTTCAATAGCTTTAATATTATCAACTTTAATTTCATGATACCTTAACGAACTCTGTATAAGCTTAATAATAATTTTATCGTATTTCCCTTTTAATTTTTTCTCTTTTAAAGCTAAGTATAAACTGTTGACAAGCATTTCTTCGAGTCGAGTAGCGAACCAACAAGGCTCATAAATATCATTAAGATAATTTTTAAATGCTAAAACATCAACAAACAATAAAGCATTTGTAACAATATTACTAAAGTTCTTTTGAAGATAAGAATCATTGGTTTGGACACGTTGGTGTAATATACTTTCAACTTCTCTATCAGGTTTTGACTTTGATAACCATTTAAACTGAAATAACGACTGGTGCGTGCGTTTGAGTTTAGCATAAAAAGCGATAATTGTTTTTAAACATAACGCGTTATTTTTTTTGTGGTTATGATGAAAGTAAACAATTGATAAGGCTGTAAACAGATTCACTTTAGCCAATTCTTCCTGCGTCAATTTAAAATCATCATTTTTACGCTGACTTACAGGAATTAAGTTCGTGCCATAAATAAAACCCACTTTTTTGAGTTCGTGATAAAAGGCTTCAAATGAATAATCAGATAACTCTTGTAAATCTTGTTCATACTCGACAAGGTATCTATTAATCCAACCTGTTGCTGATGGGTTCATTTGCTTAAATAATAAGGTGATAAAGTTAGTTAAAATTTGGTACAAAAAAACCCAGCTTGAAGCTAGGTTTTTTTTAAATCTAAGTGTATAATATAGTTATTTTAAAGTCACCGTTCTTGTTACATCATTAAATGGTCCAGGAATTAAATTACCTTCAGCATCTATAAGTTGTAATTGTATTTTTACTTCACCTTTATTTAGACCTTCAATAACATATGGCACCCATTCTGTAATTGTAAATTCTTCACCATTTATGGTTGCTTTTACTTTATTACCTGTTTCTGAAATTTCTGTATTGACTAAAAAGAAATCAAGCAAGAGTTTTTCAGTGTCTTTTCCACTGTATGTGCCTTTTGGACGGCTGTAAAATAAATGTGGAGCTGATAAATCTGGCGCTTCTCCTTTTGGCTCTCCAACCTTAACAGGCTGAACTAAAAAAGCATTTTTTACAGATTCGTGATAAGAGCGAGATAAAAATGCTAATAAAACATGGTGACCTTCCTCTATTTCTTTAGAAAAGCTTGGTTCATAATGAGCGGAATACGGCGCGTTATCCAAAATAAAATGGATGTGTTGGCCATTCCCAGAATTAGCTAAACCATTTTCTCCTGCGCCATCGGTTTGAACACCAAGTTCATAGTTTTCAACATTAAAATCAAATTTGACTTCGGCTTTGCCTGATTCTTCACTTATTTCACCAACAACAGGTTCGTTAAGACTAATTTTAGCCTCTGTAAATTTTGGCGAGTCCTCAAATTTTGATAGAGTGATTTTTGATTCTTCAACTTTTTCTTCTGTTTTAACCTCTTTGTTTTCTGCTTCTTTATCTTTATTGTCTTGCTTTTTACAACTTGATAAAATAAACATAAAAGATAAAAAGCCAATAATTAAGTTTTTCATTTTGTTTGTTTTTAATTTAGTTTAAATTTTAAACGAAATTAAGGATATAAGTACTGTAATTCAAAGGATTAATAAAAATTAACATAAACTTGATATCTTATTCATCTATAAGCTTTGTTTTCACCTCAACATCGCTATGTAATGTTTTATGAACAGGGCATTTATTAGCAATTTCTAACAAACGTTGTCTTTGTTTATCGTCTAAATCGCCTTTTAAAATGATATCTCTTTCAAAAATGTCAATTTTAGAATTTTTATCATCAATGTTTTCGCAGTCATTACAATGGTCTTTTTTGTGATTAATGTGAACTTCTACATTTTCAACTGGCCATTTTTTGCGTTTAGCATACATTTGAATGGTCATAGCAGTGCAGGCTGCCAAACCACCAGATACCAATTCGTAAGGACTCGGTCCTAAATCTTTGCCACCAAAATCTTCAGGCTCATCAGCTTGTAATCTATGTGATCCTAAAGCCATTTCAGTTGTAAAATCATCATTTTTATCTAAACTGGCTACGACTTGATGTTTGGTTTTAAGCTCTTTTTCTTTTTCGAACACATCAAGATATCGGGTTGCCCAACTTGAGATCACTTGACCGACATAAGAAGAATCTTTCGGGTTAGACATCAAATGGTCTGCACCATCAAGAGAGACAAAACTTTTAGGGTGATGAGAATGTGTGTATAACAATTCTGCATTTTTCACACCGACAATCTCGTCTTGCGGTGAGTGAAAAATGAGATAAGGCTTCTTTAAATCACCTAAAAATTCATCTATTTTATTTTTTTGAAGATCTTCAAGAAAGTCCTTTTTAATCGTAAAACTTCTGCCACCCACATTTACATTGGCTTTTCCTTCACTTTGGATTTCGTCCATTTTACTTTCGAGTAATTTACCCACATGTTCTGGCTGAAAAGGACTGCCAATAGTAACATAAGCTTTGATGTTATCCAACTGATGAGCTGCAAAAATACTGGCTGTTCCACCCAAAGAATGCCCAATAATTAAAATTGGGGCTTCGTAATGCTCTTCTAAAAATTTGGATGCCGCAATCAAATCGTCAACATTATGAGAAAAATTAGTATCTTCAAATGCGCCATCACTTTGGCCTAATCCTGTAAAATCAAACCGCAAAACACCAAAACCACTTGAGGTCAATCCATCTGAAATATTTTTGATGGCTTTTAAATTTTTATTACAAGTAAAACAATGCGCAAAAATGCAATAACTGTGAATGCGTTTATCAACGGGAAAATCTAATCTGCCAACTAATTCTTCTTCGTTTTTATTTTTAAATGTAACTTTCTTTGATTTCATAATTGGTAATTTATTTGAGTTTCAAAATTTCAAAATTTATTTGACTTTTAAGTGGCTTTTGTGATAAAAGATTAATACTATTTTCAGACAACTGAAATATCCTAGGATAACCACCTGTAACTTGAGCATCACGCATCAAAACCATTAGCTTTCCTTCAGGTGTTAATTGCACAACGCCCGGCATCACTGGCACAGAGTTTATTCCTTCTAACTGATTTTTTAAAATGTCTTCAAATTGATATGCCATACGGTTGCTTTGTTCAGAAATAGTGAATGCCTTGGTCGATAAAATTTCTTTTTCATTGCGACTGAGATTTTCATATTCTGGCAAAGTATAAACCTCTAAAGTTTGAGAATCATAAAATGAACTATCATAGTTGACACTGGCGTGTTTTTTATGGAAATTTTTGTGGTTACTTCTAATTCTGATCTCATCGCCTTTTTTAAGTTTTTCTGTGGTTGTTATGGAATAGTATTGGCTTTGACTTCCGAGTTTATTTTCAGAAATTAAATGGCCATTAACTGCAAAATAAGCTCTGTTTTGAATGCTTTTAACTTCTAAAATATCATTTGGTTGTATAGAAAGTTGATGATTAATCGCTGCTGTTTTGCCATTTAAAAATACTTTAGCTTTTGGGGCTGTGATGGCAATAGTTTGAGCTTTTGTAAACTTGAGTTTGGGGCCTATAAATGTCATTTCTATAACCGCTTGCTCAGGCGAATTACCAACCAAAAGATTAGCAAAACGTGCTAAGTTTTGATCCATAGCACCGCTTAAAGGCACTCCAAAATCAGTATAATTAAAGCGTCCGAGATCTTGAATGCTCGTGTAAAATCCGCTTGAAAGCAATTCAATCATTGTGTTTAAATTTTTCAATTGAAATTTCAGTGTTTTTGAGCCTGTCAAATTCTGATTGATCTATCGCGTAAAACTGAATTTTGTCGCCCGGTCGAAATGGACTTGGTGGATTTTGATCAACATCAAACAATTCTACTGGGGTTTGACCAATAATTTGCCAACCTCCAGGAGACGACATTGGGTAAATTCCTGTTTGATTTTCAGCAATGCCAACACTACCCTTTTCTACTTTTTGCCGAGGTGTTTGATGTCTTGCTACTTGGATACGTTTATCTACATCTCCGAGATATAAAAATCCTGGTAAAAAACCAATAAAAAACAGCGAGTAAACTTGTTCAGTATGCAGTTGAATGATTTCAGGTTTGCTCAATTCTGTTTGATTTGAAATATGCTTTAAGTCTAATCCGTATTCATAACAAACTGGGATTTTAAATTGTCTGTTTTTAAAATTTTCTATGTTTTTAGTATCAAACGAATTTATAAAACTTTTAATTTGATTTTCTTTCTTTAAAATATCTATATCGAGATTTTTATACTTGACTAACAATGTATTGAAGGCTAATGTCAAATACTGAATATCTTTATCTTTTTTTAAGAGTTGATTTTTTAAAACTTGTAAGGATTTAATATGTATTACAGATAATTTAAAATTCCACTCTACAAGTAAACTTATGGGTGATGACAAATGAATTTTAAAGTCGCTGAGTTCTTTTATCATTGAATTTTTATTTTTTGTCTTTTGAGTTCAGCAACAAGAGTTTTTAACATCTTTAAAGCTTTGGGTGTATCGCCGTGAATACAAATTGTTTCTACCTTTATGGGTTTGATTTGAGAATTTGCAACTTCCACAACTTCCTCAATAATCATTTTTTTGACTTGATTAACGACTTCTGTATCAGACGTAAGAACAGCATTAGATTTTTGACGTGAAACCAAACTCAAATCTTCATTATAAGCGCGGTCTGCAAAGCCCTCAATTTTTATGGGAATTCGGGATTCTGCAATAGTTTGAACAACAGAATTTGGTGGAACATAAAGTGTAATATTTGGATATTTTTTTTGAATTAAGTCAACTAAAGCCTTTGCTTTACTTGTGTCTGTTTTTAAATCATTATACAAAGCACCATGAAATTTGATATGATTCCATACGGCCTTAGTTTCACTTATACATTGTTTAAACAAAAGCAACTGACTATCAATAGCTTCAACTAAATCATCAATAGACATATTCAGAGACTTTCGACCAAAATTTTTTGTATCTGGATAAGAAGGATGAGCACCTATTTTCACTTCATATTTTTGAGCTAATTGAATAGTCTTTACAATGCTTGAACGATTACCAGCATGACCACCGCAAGCAATATTGAAAGATGACACATATTTTAAAAGCGCCTCATCATTAGCTTTACCTTCACCGAGATCAGCATTTAAATCAATACTTTTGTTCATTTTTAAAATCGTAAAATTTATAATTTTTCTTAAAATAAATTAGAATTATTGGAATATCCCTATATTTCAGAAAAATTTAAAATATCAATTATGAAATTTTTACTTTTCGCTTTGTCTTTTACTGGACTTATCGCTTGTGCTCAAACAGATAAAAACATTACCGAATCTTCCAAAAGCTATGATTATGAAGTTGTTGCAGAAGATATTCCAATCCCTTGGGGTTTTGATTTTTTACCGGATGGTAGTATAATAGTGACCGAAAAATCAGGTAAACTTTATCATGTCAAAAACAATACAAAAACAGAAATTACAGGGTTTCCAGAGGTTTATGTGCGAGGGCAAGGCGGTTTGATGGATGTGAAAGTTCATCCAGCATATCCAGAAAAACCTTGGGTTTATGCTACATATGCTAAAAAATCTGAAACTGAAGATGGTGGAAACACGAGATTAGTGAGATTTCAACTCGATAATAATTCTGTGCAAAACTTAGAAGTCTTATATCAAGGAGAACAAGCCTCTCGACGTGGACAGCATTTTGGAAGCCGAATTGAGTTTGATAACGACGGTTATTTGTATTTCTCTATTGGCGATCGTGGAAATCGTGATGAAAACCCACAAGATATAACCCGAGACAATGGTAAAATTTATCGTTTAAATGATGATGGTAGCATTCCAGATGACAACCCATTTGTCAATAATAATAATGCTAAAAAAGCCATTTACAGTTACGGACACCGCAATCCACAAGGTATGGAGCGACATCCTGAGACTGGCAAAATTTGGGTTCATGAACACGGTCCACGTGGCGGCGATGAAATTAATATTATTAAAAAAGCGGTGAATTACGGCTGGCCAGTCATTAGTTATGGTATTAATTATTCTGGCACAAAATTTACAGAAATCACTAAAAAAGAAGGTATGGCACAACCTTTCCACTATTGGGTGCCTTCGATTGCACCAAGCGGAATGACCTTTGTGCGTTCCAAAAAATATCCACATCTTAATGGCAATGTTTTAGTAGGCTCACTCAAATTTCAATACGTAGAACATTTGGTTATTGAAGGTGATAAAGTCACTAAAAGAGAAAAACTATTAGACGGCATCGGTCGTATTAGAAGTATTGAGCAAGGACCTGATGGATATGTTTATGTAGGTGTTGAAGGTTTAGGATTAGTTAAGTTAATAAAAAAATAATCTACAAGAAAAAACATTTTTGTTATAATTTAATCTCATCCGAATTTTTATAAAATTCTCCACTCTTTCATAACATATATTTTGTTTTAGACTTTAAAAATTGAACATATTAGTTTAATATTTTACACAAAATTAATTTTTCAAAGTATCAATTTATAAATAATTACTATAACATATTTTTACTTGATTTTATTTTTTTTTTGGTATTGTTAATTATTTATATAGATTTACATAAACTTTAAATATATATCTTATGAAAAAAATTACTCTTTTAATTGCATGCACCCTATTTTCATTAGGTGTTTATGCTCAACAAACACTATCTCATTCGGTAAGTCAAACCTCTGATAGTGGTGGTGTAGCTTGTGCTTCTGACCCTGACCAAATACCTGGCACAGGTGATGAAGGTATCTCTGATAATATTTTTTACAGAGCTTATACACCAACAGATTTTGGTTTTACTGGTAGCTTTGATGCTATGGGTGTTAATTTTATAGCTGAATTTACAGATGTAGGAGGCACAAACCCTACAGTTACAAGCACAGTCAGACTATTTACGTCTGACCAAACTTTCCCTGCGGGCACATTGACTGAAATTGCCTCAAAAGATTTTGATGTTACAGCTGCAGATGATGGTGTTGTTTTTGACGTTATGTTTGACAATCCCGTAACAGTAAATGCTACCACAGAACTTATAGTTGCAGTTGATATTGCAGCAAACCCAGGTCCTCCTAATAATTATGATTTTAGAATCGGTGTTAATAATGCTGGTCAAAATGATCCAAGTTATTTAAGTTCAACTGCTTGTGGACTTACATCGCCTGGCACTTTTGCTTCCATTGCGTTTCCTGACAATCATCTTATATTAAATTTAATTGGTGATACCACTCTAAGTACAGATGATTTTACTTTATCTCAGGTTTCTGTTTATCCTAATCCTACAAGCGATTTTATAAACCTTAATATTCCATCGAATATTGAAGTAAATAAGGCTTCATTATTTGATGCTTTAGGGAGAAAAGCTAGTGTGTCTACCAATAATAATACTATTAATGTTTCTGATCTAGCTAGTGGTATTTACATCCTAAAAATTGAAACCACAGTTGGTGACTTATCAAAAAAAGTGATTATAAAATAACACTTTAATTATATTATTCAAAACTGCCCTCATAGGCAGTTTTTTTTGTTTTTTATTTTTGAAAAATTACATAATTAAGCTCTAACCTAAAACTTAAATTTTACTACTTTAATAAATTAAAAGTAATTTTGAATTTATGAACACACTAATTAAAATACTTCTAGCTATTGTTATTAGTTCGATTTCAAATCAAATTGATATTGACAACATAGGACAATATCAAGAAAAAACATTAGCACAAAGTATTGAAGATGGTCAATGGGTTTATGAGGATTTTTGTGTGCGTTGTCATTTACCTACTGGCAATGGTGTTTCTGGGGTTTATCCGCCTTTAGCAAAATCTGATTGGTTAGAAAACAAAGTTGATAAAAGTATAGCAGCCATAAAATACGGTTTAGAAGGTGAAATTGAAGTCAATGGTGAAGTTTATAACAACGTGATGACGGCTCAAGGTCTCAGTGATGAAGAAGTTGCTGATGTGATGAATTACATTATGAATTCTTGGGGCAATACGCAAGATGAGATGGTAACCGTGAAACAGGTTAAGGCTGTAGAAAAATCAGAGTAATTTATTTCAATCTTAAAACAAAAGACTGTCGCGCCCTGTAAAATCGGGCTCGCAGTGACGACTTACTATTCGTCATAGCGAGGACGAAGGACGAAGCTATCTCTTCATTTTAATTATGATTAGAATGAAATAGAAACAATTTAAACTATAAATCAAAAGACTGCCACGCCCTCAAAATCGGGCTCGCAGTGACGACTTACTAGACGGCTACTATTCGTCATAGCGAGGACGAAGGACGACGCTATCTCTTCATCTTAAAAAAATTAAAATCAAATTAAAAAGCCCACTCAAAAAGCGGGCTTCATTTATATATTAAAGATTATCTTCTCATTACGACTTCACCAAATCTTTTTGATTTCTAAAGACCAAATTTCCATCAAACTGGTCGAGTAAAATAATACTATCTGCAGTGACTTTTTGAGCTAATATTTCTTTAGATAATTTATTCAATACCTCACGCTGAATGGTTCGTTTAACTGGTCTTGCACCGTATTGCGGATCATATCCTAACTTGGCGAGATGAGCTTTGGCTTCATCTGTCGCATCTAAAGTTATGCCTTGTTTCAACAGCATTTTCTGTAGTTGCTTCAATTGTAAATCTACAATAGATTTGATGTCTTTTTCACTTAAAGGCGTGAACATAATAATATCATCAATTCGGTTAAGGAATTCTGGTCTGACGCTTTTTTTCAATAAATTTAAAACATCAACTTTAGCAGCTTCCATCGCTGTATCTACGTCATTTAAAGTATCGTATTTTTCTTGAATGATATGGCTTCCCATATTGGATGTCATTACAATAATGGCATTTTTAAAATCTGCAACTCGTCCTTTATTATCAGTCAAGCGACCTTCGTCAAGGACTTGTAGTAAAATATTGAATGTATCCGGATGTGCTTTTTCGATTTCGTCAAGCAATACTACAGAATAAGGTCTGCGTCTAACAGCTTCAGTCAATTGGCCACCTTCATCATAACCCACATAACCTGGAGGCGCACCAACCAATCGGCTTACGGCGTGACGTTCTTGATATTCGCTCATATCTATTCGAGTCATAGCATTTTCGTCATCAAAAAGATATTCGGCTAAGGCTTTGGCGAGTTCGGTTTTACCCACACCTGTTGTGCCCAGAAATAAGAACGAGCCTAATGGCTTTTTCTCATCCTGCAATCCTGCCCGACTTCTACGAACAGCATCACTTACAGCAACGATGGCTTCTTCTTGTCCGACGACGCGTTTATGCAACTCATCTTCAAGTTTGAGTAATTTTTCGCGTTCAGTTTGAAGCATTTTAGTCACAGGAATACCTGTCCATTTAGCGACAACTTCAGCAATATCTTCATAAGTCACTTCTTCTTTGATTAATGTATCAGCACCGGCGTTGTCTTCGACTTGTTTCTGTAGTTTTTCAAGTTCTTCTTGTGCATTTTTAATTTTGCCATAACGTATTTCCGCTACTTGTCCATAATCGCCTTCGCGTTCTGCACGTTCAGCTTCAAGTTTAAATTCTTCGATATCAGATTTAATTTTTTGAATATTATCAACCAATTCTTTTTCATTTTTCCATTTGGCGTTTAAGTCATTGCGTTCTTCTTTGAGTTCAGCTAAATCAGATTTGAGCACTTTGAGTTTAGCTTCATCTTTTTCACGTTTAATGGCTTCGATTTCAATTTCTAACTGTCTAATTTTTCTGTCTAAAACATCGAGTTCTTCAGGTTTTGAATTGATTTCCATTCGCAATTTAGATGCTGACTCATCCATTAAGTCAATAGCTTTATCGGGTAAAAATCGGTTGGTGATATAGCGTTGAGACAATTCAACAGCCCCGATGATAGCTTCGTCTTTAATCCGCACTTTATGGTGGGTTTCATATTTCTCTTTGATGCCACGCAAAATTGAAATTGCCGATTCGGTATCAGGCTCTAAGACCATCACTTTTTGAAAACGACGCTCAAGGGCTTTGTCTTTTTCGAAATACTTTTGAAATTCATCTAATGTCGTTGCCCCTATCGCTCTAAGTTCGCCTCGTGCTAAAGCGGGTTTTAGAATATTAGCCGCATCCATCGCACCTTGGCCGCCACCAGCACCAACAAGCGTGTGAATTTCGTCGATAAACAAGACAATTTCACCATCACTTTTAGTCACTTCCTTAATGACAGATTTTAAGCGCTCTTCAAATTCACCTTTGTATTTAGCACCCGCAATCAAGGCGCCCATATCTAAACTGTATATGCGCTTTGATTTTAGATTTTCAGGCACATCGCCAGCAATAATTCTATGCGCTAAACCTTCGGCAATAGCCGTTTTACCCGTTCCTGGCTCACCGACTAACATCGGGTTATTTTTGGTTCGTCGGGATAAAATTTGAAGAATTCGTCGGATTTCTTCATCTCGACCAATCACAGGATCAAGTTTACCGTCTTCAGCCAATTGATTCAGGTTTTTTGCGTATTTATCTAAAGAATTATAAGTGTCTTCTGCGGTTTGCGAAGTTACTCTATCACCTTGACGCATTTCTTCAATTGCAGCTTTAAGCCCTTTTTCAGTAGCCCCTTGGTCTTTTAAAATTTGAGCAACTTTAGAATCACTTTTAAAAATAGCTAAAATGAGATGTTCAACTGAAACATATTCATCTTCCATTTTTTTTGCAATGATTGTCGCTTCATTAAAGGTTTTATTAGCTTCACGAGAAAGCATAATATCACTACCACTCACTTTTGCAAAACTCTTTAAAGTGTTATCGAGAATATCGACAAACAATTTTTGATTGATGCTAAGTTTTTTAAAAATAAAAGGCAACACATTTTTATCGACCTCAATCATGGCTTTAAAAACGTGTTCATTTTCGATTTGTTGATGCCCAAATTCTTGCGCTAATTGTTGCGCTTTTTGAATGACTTCTTGGGCTTTTATAGTTAATTGATTTGAATTCATTTTTTTAGATTTTTAATACATTTAATTAAAGTCAAAAAATATACCCTTTATAAGAATTGTCATTTTGGCATTTATTTTTGAATTTTTTAAGCCATTTTGTCCTATTTTAATTGATGTTGAATGCTTATTTTTGAAAGCAATTCAGAATCATTACGACTCTATAAAATTAAAATTATTATGGGATTTCTCAATACGCTATTTGGATCAAAACAAGAACAAAAATCTTTAGATTGGAAAGTCTTAGAAGATGTCAAGCAATTGGATAATGCTTTAGCTATTTCTAAAGAGAAACCCGTCGTTATTTTTAAACACTCTACAAGCTGTGGTATTAGCAGAATGGTATTAAATCAATTTCAAAACAATGCTGATTTTGATGAAGATGCCGTGCTACTCCTCTACTTAGATTTGTTAGCTCACCGTGATATTTCTAATGCCATTGCTGAAAAATTTGGCGTTTTACATCAGTCGCCACAAATGATTATCCTGCATAAAGGTCAAGTTGCCTATCACGCTTCGCATTCAGCTATTGTGCCTGGTGCTGTCAATCGGATTTTAGAGACTTAGAATTTTTTTTTTATAAATCCAAACTTTAAAACTTAGACTCTTCGTCAATTAAAGCCTATATTTGGCAACCTTTAAACTTGTTGTAAGTCAATAAGGATTTATAACAAGCTATGCAATTTATACTCTACATTTTAATTTACCCGGCTATTTGGCTGATATCTAAACTCCCTTTTAAGTTACTTTATTTATTTTCTGACTTGCTCTATCTATTGATTTTCAAAGTTTTTGGCTACAGAAGAAAAGTTGTACAATCTAATTTAGAATTGGTTTTTCCTGAAAAATCAAAAAAAGAAATTTCAACTATAACTTCAAAATTTTATCATCATTTATGCGATATGATTATGGAATCTTTAAAGTCATTGACCATTAAAGAAAAGGACATCAAAGCGCGGTATAAATTTACCAATATCGAACTTATTTTAGACTTAGAACAAAAGCAAAAAAGCATTGTTTTGATGTGTGCACACTATGGAAGTTGGGAATGGATTTTTATCCTTCAGCGCTATGTCAATCACAAAGGATATGCGGTTTACAAAAAAATTGGCAACAAATATTTTGATAGACTCGTAAGACGAATCAGAGCCAAATACGACACGCATTTAATTACAAACAAAGAAACTGTTGATGTTTTATCAAAATCTCAGGCAAATAACGAATTGAGTATTAGTGGTTTTGTTTCAGACCAATCGCCTAAACCCTGGAAAGCCCTACATTGGAATACATTTATGGGTATCAATGTCCCTATGCATACAGGAGCTGAATATTTGGCTAAAAAACTTGATATGGCGGTCGTCTTTTTTAAAGTCAATCGCATTAAACGCGGATATTACGAAACTACTTTTGAAACTCTTGCAGAGCAACCAAATCAATTTAATGATTATGCTATCACAGATTTGTTTTTTAAAAAAGTGGAAGACCAAATTCGAAATGCTCCCGAATTCTATTTATGGACCCATAAGCGCTGGAAGCACAGAGATAAAGTACCTAAAGAATTTTCCGTAGCTCTATAAACACAAAAGCCCTCATTAACTTCCACAACTTATATTCTAAATTGGGTTACCCCATGTCCAGCCGTCATAAAGCCGACATCGCCTGGCGATATGATTTTTACGCTGCTCATGCTGTCACGATTTTCAATTTCACCTTTAAACAAATAAGTGAGCGTACTTAAAACGATATGAGGAAACTGATCCACATCAAGGGATTGACCATTGCCAATTTTTGCAGGTTCCATATAATCTATAAAGGTAAAAAAACAGCCTGGAGCTTGCCTCGGAAAGAAAGTAATCGTCTAACCGTAAATTGTCCTAAATTAGCCTGAAGCTTGTTGACGAGGAGTGTGTTATTTGCTATTTTTTTTAATTTTTATAAATGATTGATAGGCATTATAAGTCGACCAATATAAGCCCAAATAACTAGTCCCATATAAACAGATGGTATCCCTAAAAGTAAAACTTTTAATTTAACTTTCAAATTCATATATTTTATAAAAAGGAAAATTGCTAAAACTACTGTTATACTATATTGCGTAAAAAGTAGAAGTAATTTTTGATTTCTAAAAATATAATCATGCATATCAGGGAAATTAAATATCACAAACTGTAACGCGTCAAAAAGATTAAATGAAAAAACAGACAAAAGCATCCAACATAATAAGTCAAATTTTAATATTTTTTTGATGCGAGTTATTAATAACACATACGCCAATAAAGAAAAAGAGAAAAAAATGGCTACAGTCATACTGTAAAACAAATTCGCCTTATTTCCAAGTAGTTCCTGAGCCTTTGCAACTTCTAAGCAACCACTTAATTTACCTGCATAATTATAGGTGTAAATATCAGAGACAATACCTTCAAAAAATAAGTGGTCAAGTGTAAAAATGACTAAATTTTGAAATTGGGTTTTTAAAACGTAAAACAATATAAAAACCAGTATAATTTTTAAGCTATCTTTATTTAATATTACCCTTCTGAACTTGTTATTATTGTTTCTGAAAAACATCTTCAAAATACATATTCCAATTCTCATTGTCGTAAGTTTCATAGTAATTTTGTAACAAATAAACTTAATACAGGAATGAAGTCAGAAATGGAATGTATAAACATTGGATAAAAAATACTCTTAGTTTTTTGAAAAATAATAGCATACATCAAGCCAAAACCAACTGCGGTAATAATTTGGATAATATTAAAATGATAAATTTCAAATGTTGTAATATTAACTCTAATATGTGCTAAGGCAAAAAATACAGCTGAAATTATGCCTGCTTGATTGATTTCCTGATTGAAAATATTATACTTATTATTAAAGCTGGCAAATACTAAAACACTAATAGGGAAGGCTCTAAATAGTATCTCTTCTGATGGACCAACAATTGCCCCTCTAAACAGAAGTTCTCCAGAGAGGTTTCTGAAATTAGTAACATCATAGTATACTTCTGGGTTTATACTAAAAGTTATATTATATACTGTTAAGCCTGTATATACCACAATCCAAACAAGGCTGAACCAAAACACCCATTGCCACCCAACTTTATAATCTCCCCATGATAACCCCCATTTTTTAAATATTTCTTTTTTCCATATTAAAACAACTAATATAGGTATAATAGCCTGTACAATATGGTGAATAATTCCCCACATAAATCTCTGATCAGGATCTATACTTATAAAAAAACTACTTAGATTGTCAGCCACTAAAGTTCCAAGTCTTGGTGCGAATACTAAGACTAAAATGACAATTAAGAGATAAAAAATTTTAGTTCTCATTTAAAGTTTTTTTATATCTTGCTTTTTTTCTTGAGGTAATATACCAGTTGATTAAAAGCCATATGGGTATTGTTAAGAAAATGATTTGACTAAATGTAATCCATTTTAAACCTGCTACAATCGAGGCCGTAAAACCAATAATCATCTGGTAAAACGCATCCCTTCTGTCTGACAAAAGAACTATTTTTTGATATTCATTAAGATATAATTGTTTGGAATTTAGTTTGATATGATGGTAAAGCAGAAAGAAAATCAACCAAACTAAAGCGTAACCAATGCTAAAAAAAGCAATTAGCCCAGGGAAATCGGTTTTTGAAATAGAGTAGTCAATACTGATTGAATATAATCTTAAAAAATCCGATCCAATGACCGAATAAAAAATGATGCTAAAAAGGAATTTTAGTGGGAATACATAAAACAAGACAACAACCAGTAGGATGAGATTAAGTAGTTTTATTTTAGAATCTGCAATTCCATAAAACCTAAAGAAGTTGCTCTGTTGCCACCAAATTAAAAATACTATTGAAACTGTAGCAGAAAAAGGTAAAAACTGCCACATAATTGATTTTAATTCTTCATAAGAGTTTGGGACCTCAAGACTCATGATGAGTAAAGTTACAGATATTGCAAAAACCCCATCACTTAAAGCTTCAATTCTAAAAACGTTTTCCCCTCTTAGGCTTTTATATGTATTTCCTTTTAACATCTAGAATTAGTGTATTTAAGAAACAAACATGCTCAATAGTCGAAAATTTTGGCTTAAATTTTAATTTTTGTTAAAGTAAATTTACTGATATTTTTTTTGAATTTTAAATTGTTGTCGATTTTATTTGATTTTTTCAGAGTTTTTAAACAAAAATCAAAAACTAAACTTTAATCACACTATGTGATAAAATTTAATACTCAAAATATTTACATTGAAAATTATGGTAAGAAAGCTCAAGTTGATTTCTGTTAAGCTATGTTTTACAATAAGATAAAGTGTAATAGTATTGATATATAAAAAACTCCAGCAAATTTTTTTTAATGAATTTCTTTTTCCACAAATTCAGCAAACACGGACTTGTGTTTGTCTAAATCCAAATCAGGTGAAACGGAAACTCTGGCGATATAATCTTTATCTTCTTCTTTGGTTGTACCTTGAGTTGATGTGGCTGGAATAGTCCAGTAGCAACCTTTCAACTGACCATAACTCACACAATATTTACTTTCATTAGGAATTTGCGTGATCATCATATCAATAAGCTTTTGATTTAAAGCTCTTTTGTAAGTTTCTCTTTCTTCAAGTGTTTCGCCTTTGGTTGGCAAATCTAATGAAAAGACTGATGGTGTAAATCCTTGTTCCGCCAATGTTTTTGACACAAAATTAATTTTAGCCGAAGGTAAAGTCTCTTTAATAAATTCAACAAATGTTCTGGTGTTTTTGTAGGCATCTGCAATTCTTTGTTTCATAGAAGGCAATTGCTCAGAGAGAATACTGATCTGAAAATCAGTCGCTTCATTATCACAAAGCTTAAGGTTGGTTTCAATTTTATCTAATAGGTATTCTGCTTTTTTGTTAGCCACCAAATAGCCTGCTGTACACTTTCCACCGCTTGGAAATTTTGATCCACTGACATACGAAATGGTCTCTACCGAGGACAAAATTTGATTTTCACCTAAGAAATTATAATTGGGACAAAAGGTCTGATCCAAAATAAAAATGGGCGCTATGGCTTCGTCACATTTTGGATTTTTTCTGGGTTGAATTAAAGCGGTTTTCAATTTTTCCAAATCAGGCACTTCAACTCTCGGATTGGTCGGTATTTCAGCAATGATTAAAGGCACAGCGTCCATTTCAGCGACTTGGTTTAATACCAAATCTGTGCTTTGCACCATATCATTATCGCCGTCTACAGGTAAGTCCATAATATCGACATTATTTAAACAAGCCGCTACTCGCCTGGCCTGATCATTCGTGCCACCATAACAGTTTGGTGGAACAATAATTTTAATAGCCTTATAAGGATGTTTGGTTTGGGCTTCATGAATCAAACCCATCATAATGGCATATTGCACAGACAATCCGCAAGACCCTAAAAGTGGTTTAGCTTTAGTATCTGTTATATTTCTAATATTTTCTAAAACTTTGACTTTATTTTCCTCTGCTGAGTCTTGTTTTGATGTTTTTTCTGTTTTACCTACAAAAGTTTGTAATGCTTTTAAGCTATCGCCTGGTGTTATTGCTACAGTTTCACGTCGTCTGACATGCTGTATATCTGGCACGTATTCAGCATTTTTGTCATTGATATGGATAATACTTCCAAAGTCCTCATGAATACTGATGTAAAAATCGATATTGTTTTGCCATTTCAACTGACCGATATCTGAATTTTGAGTAATGAAAACCGTACTGCCGTCAAAATTCAAAATGGCGTCTTTGTCGTCGATGTGTTTTAAATCAAAATCGTAGCCATAAACTTCTTTGACAATAGCTTCATCAAAAGCCTCAGGCAAATGAGTTGTATAAAGTAGTTGTGTTTTTTTATGGTCAAAATGATTTTTGCGCAACACCGCTAAAATGGCCATGGTTTGGGATGAAAAACCAATGACTTGCTCTGGCTCTAAATTGTTTTCTTTGGCAATTGCCCATTCTAAAATAGATGAAAGCGGATGTCCAAGACGAATATAATCGTAAGCTGTCGGCAGATTTTTTAAAGCCGATTGACTGAACTCATTCTTTTGGTACAGTTTTTCAAACTCCTCCAAAAATTCTGTCTTGGCGAGTTCTTCGTTATAGATATCTAAACGATGCGTTGTGAGTTTGATCCAGTCTTGTGGAAGATGATTTAAAACATTTTCAATATAGTCGACAACCTGAGATGTTTGCATTTTAAATTTTTAGCAAAAATATTTTAAATAATACGAACGATAAAGCGACTTATGTTTATGTTGTCTTAAAATATTTAAATTTATTTTCACTTCTAAAATGGGTTATAAATGAGACCTAAAGTCCATAGTTTTGTGCAAAATTCGTGAAATAAATACAAAATGCTCATCTTCTACAAAAAAAATAATGTGTGACTTGTAAGAATATTTAAACAATCCATTTTTAATGTAGAAGGCTGGCCTCCAAAGTTCTTTATGCTTTATTAATAAATTTAAATTTTGATGCAACTCTAATACGTAAGACTTTGATAATTTGACACCAAACTTATTAATCCCATACATATAGATGTCAGATATGTCAACTGTAGCTCTTGATGAAAGCTTATAGTTTCCCATTTTCTATTAAAAAATTATCGTCGATATCTTTCACAATATCTAAAATAGATTTTTGACTTACTCCACTGTCTAATCCTTTTTGAATAGCTTTTTTGAGGTTTTCAAACTTTAAATTTGATTTTTGATCCTTTCTAATCAAGTCTCTGATATACTCACTTTCGTTGGTATATAAACCTTCTTCAACCTGAAGTTTAATCCAGTTTTCTTGATGTTTTGTAAAAGTTATTGATTTTCTAATCGTTGCCATATGATTCAAAAATATTAATATTGATGCAATTTAGTAATTATTTTAATCTTTTTTGAATCATTTTCACAAATTTAAACCTTAGCTGCCACAAAAGCACTGGTCCATGCACTTTGGAAATTAAAACCACCGGTGATGGCATCTATATTTAAAGCTTCTCCGAGAATCTTAAGTTGTGGTTGTTTTTTGCTGCTAAAGGTTTTAAAGTCAATTTCCTTTAAATCGACGCCACCGGCGGTAACAAATTCTTCTTTAAAGGTACTTTTTCCATTGACTTCTAATTGAAACTGAGTCAAATTTTGAGCAATTTCTATAATGTCTTGTTTGGATAAATCTGCCCAATTTTTATTGACATCGACACGGGATTCATCGAGCATAAAATGCCAAAAGCGTTTTGGTAGATTAAAACAATTTTGATTGCCAATATTTTTTTTAGAGGATTGTGTTTTTTGAGTTTTAAGTTGCTCAACTACATTGTCAAGACTTAAGCCTTGGAGCCAGTTCACAACAATAAAAAAGTTATATTCTAAGTCATTAAGTAACTTTGCACCCCAAGCCGACAATTTCAAAATACAATGTCCACTTAAACCCCAGTGGGTAATGAGTGTTGCGCCATCAGATTCCAGTAGTGATTTAGCACAGGTTGCGTCTTTAAACAAATTGATGTGAGTATCCAAACTTAACCCCTGCAGTTTAGTCAGTTGAGGATGATCGATGTTAAATGTAAATAATGACGGGACAGGTGGTATAATCTTATGCCCAAGTCGACCTAACTCCTCCCAAATCTTTTTGCTACTTCCTGTGGAAATGACCAGTTGTTTGGCGTGATAAGTGTCATCTTTTGTTTTGACATTCCACATGTCGTTTTGAAAATCAAATGACACGACATTTTGAGACGTCTTGACCTCGATATGATGTTTGTTAACTTCATTCACAAAACAATCGATGATGGTTTGGGAGGTGTCAGTAACAGGAAATATTCTGCCGTCGTTTTCTATTTTTAACTCGATGCCTCTATCATTTAGCCAGGCCATCATATCACCCGTCATAAAGGTATGAAATGGCCCTATCAATTCTTTTTCACCTCGGGGATAGTGGTTGGTCAAGGGTTTGGGTTCAAATTCAGCATGGGTGACGTTACAGCGACCACCACCTGAGATTTTTACTTTTTGAAGGACATGCTTAGATTTTTCTAATATGACCAGGGTGTGATCCGGATGGTTTTCAGCATAATTTATGGCAAAGAAAAACCCACTGGCGCCACCACCAACGATAATACAGTCTAAGATTTGGTTCATAGGTTAAGTCTAATGTTTATGAGTTTATGAGTTTATGGGTTTATGAGTTTATGGGTTTATGGGTTTATGGGTTTATGGGTTTAAAGTTAATAGAAATTTTTGGGGTTTGTTTTTTTTAGAGAGTTGATATGAAGTGAGACTTAAATTTGATCAGTTTGCGATTAGGCACTGGGCTTTATCCGACTTTCTAATCTAATTTTTTTAAAGTAAGCTACTATTTCCTGTTTTGACATTTTAGATAAAATTTCACTTAATTTGTCTTTTTGGTCTCTTGCAAACTTGACAGCGTCAAAATCTTTTTTTGTTTTAGTTTCCATAATTCATTAAATCTCTTGGTGAGCGATTTTCCAATTGTTTATATCCATTTTTTATATTAATGGAATTATAGCCTCGTATTCGCTCTATATTTACAATATACTTATCCCGAAATTATCGGGACCAACTAACAAGTAAATCAGCTTTGTTTATTGTTGCTAATGCAATATGAAGACAGTCTGCATAACTTGTTTGTCCAACAACTTTTTCTGCAATATATTCAGTTGCTAATTCAACAACATCATCATCTTCGTCCAAAAATTCAGTATACTCAGTTTTTTAAATCAGTTATGAGTTTAACTATTTTTTCAGGTGCTGGTTCGAGTTCCTTTTGTAAAACCGCAGAAAGAAGCACTTTAAAATCTCCATCCTTTATTCTTTCAAAAAGTGGTTTTGTGAATTCTTGAAATTCGTTATCATAGTATCCACCGAAAACTGATGTGTCCAAATAAATTCGCTGTTTTTTCATATCAGCACCTTCGCCCGCATTACGTATAGCCATTGTTGTGCGGTCGTACTTTTTTTTCGGTCGTGTTTCAGCGTTGGCAAAGACATACTCTTTGGCAAGTTTTGGCTTGTGTGTCGGCTGGTGCGACTTGCCAATGTGTATGGCTTTATACGTTGGCTTTTTCATTTAAGATTCTTTTTCTTTCGTTTTAAGTTCATAATTACCAAGTCTTAATAATGCAACAATTAGCAATAGCATAACTGCTGATGTGTAATTCTTAGTTGTAAAAAAGCAATGAGCAACATTGTTTCTCAAATTCATTCCGCTTGATGTGAAAAGAAATTTAAAAAAGGCAATATCATCTTCAGGAATCAATGCCTTTAATTTTTCATTATCCAATAATTTGTCGAAACCAATCCTTTCTTCTGTACCATTGTCTTTTATTTCTATTGTCTGAGCACCAATCATTCTTGAGAATTCACGCAATAGACCTTCAAATTTCAATACCAAACTGTCTATTGCTAATATGTAGCCTTGTGGATTATGATTGTTTGTTTTTAAATCAATTTCTGTTTGAACGAAAAAGCTTTGCAGAGATGGTGAAAGTAGCTCAATCCAATTAAAACCTTGTGTTTCGTTATTTGAATCTATGTAAGTGAAATCTTGACCATACCAAGAATCATTTTTTAAGTAATCGATTAAACTTTCAAAGGAAATTTTACCACTTTTAATTCCTTTTGAAACAACAAGCCAAATGTGATTGATGGAAAAATTATTTATATGTATTGAATAGGAATTAATAACACCTGATTTATTTTTACTGACGTTTTTGTTAATGTCAAATGTCATTGTTGAAACTAAATCAAGCATAACTGGTTTTATTTCTTCATTCAAGACAGCCGCTTTAGGTAGTAAATTATCTAAAATCAAATAACCGTAAATATCCTTAGCATTTCCGTTTTCGATTAATTGTGTAGCTTTTTCTTTAGTAGAATTCTACCATTGGTTTAAAAGCTTATTATATTTCTCGTCTTCCAATTCAAATGAAACTTTTTTAAGGTCAATGGTCTTTTTCGCTTGCTCTAATAAAACAGCAGTTTGTTCAATCTTTTCTTTATTATTAGCCTTTTTATATTCTTCTAAAGCGTTTGTGTAATAGTGATGAGCAATAAAACCTTTGTTTTTTTCATTTTCGAGTTGTGATATGTGATAGTCTCCTAACTTTTCGTGAAATTCATATATTTCATCCTTAAGGTTTAGTTTTCGACTAAGAATCACGAGTAATTTTAAATAGCTTTCTAAAACCCTTTCGTCTAAATCAGAAATCTTGTTTTTTGAGTAATCAAAGAATTTTTGAGTAATTAAAGAATCTATTTTTTTGCTATTTTCAATGATAAAATCCATCAAAGAATATTTTGTAAAATCGTTTAGTTTATCACTTTCCAAAAGCGAAATCAAATAACTTATAATTTCATCCTTTTTGTAGTTTACAGTTTGGCTAAGGATAAAAAGATTTTTGAAGTATTTACCAAATGACAAGCATTGCAAATTATCATCAACTGAAAACGAAGAATTTTTTAGAAGCGATAAATAACTTTCAATTGCTTCTTTGGCAAAATCAATGTGTTTCTGTGGACTTAACCAAAGTAGATGATTGTATTTTGCTTTGTATTTTGGGTTTTGTACTTTATTTGCTCGTGTTTTGATGTAATCAAAATTGTCATCAAAAAGCTCTAATGTTGGATAAGCATTTGCACCGCTTTGGAATTTTAGAATATGTTTACCTTCTTCAATGGAAAAGTCAGCAAAAAATAATTCATACGAACATAACTTTTTCGTGTTTTCATCTTCAATTTTATCTCGTAAAGCCGTTATGTATTTATACGTGTTTAAATCTAAATACTGGAAATTGGTATCATTTTCTAGGTATTCGTAATATTCATCTAAATTCTTAAAATCCATTTTGTAGTAGGGTTTAGATGATTTCAATTTTATCAATCTCTTTCATCAGTCTGTCCGTTTCTGAAAGGGCGACAATGATTTTTTGATAATGCAAAATATCGTCAAACTCCAATTTTCGGTCTTTACGGTCTTTGAGCCATTTTTGGGCGGGTTGATAACCGCCAATATAAAACTCCCAAGCAACTTGCGGGACATTGTCAAAATACTGCGTATCGTTGATGAAAACTTTTCCGAAAGTTTCTGAATCAGCAACGTAGCCTGGACTACCTTTTGTGATTTTGCGGGTCACTTCATTATCGCCATCTATTGGATATTGCGTAATGTATTGCTCCACTTTTGGACTTTCCAACAAATGAATTTGGCGTATTTCTCCGCCCAATTTTACCAATTGCCAAAAAGTGTCTTGGTCTTTTGGATATGGCACTCTTGGGAAATCAATTTTTAAAAACTCTTTGTATTTCTCTCGGTAGCTTGGCGAATGCAAAACCGCATAGATGTAATCTAAAATGTCAATTGGGGCAAAAGTCTCTTCGGTGGTTTCTTTCTCGTTGGTGAAAGTCAAACCTAAATTCTCTGCTATTTGATTGACGATTTCAGTTTTTAGATTTGGTGTTCTTTCTTCTGTTTGTTCAATCGTTTGTTGTCCGTTAGTTTCTGAATAGAGGTAAAGTGGAAATAGTTTTCCCGCACCAAATAAACGTGCACTTGAAGTAATATTACTATCACATATTAATCTACTTGAAAAAATATGATGAAACTCTTTATTTACTTGACGTGGGACGATTAAATAAATGTTCTTCTTATTAAAGTGATTAGAAATGCCCTTTGCAGGCCTGCTAATTATTGTTTTATCAAAATATATCTTTTTAATATCGAAAGGACGATAGTGATAGTCTATAATAAATTCAGAAGAAAATTCTTTTTTTGAAATACGTTTAAGTAATGGATAACCACTACTATCCTTTACGTTAAATTCATCTTTGAATTTTGACTCATACTCTCCCTTGAGAAGAATATTTATTCTTTCTGATAGCCTATTTGTGTTATCATCAAGAAACAATGAATCCCTATCAGTTGAAACACCTGAGTTATTTACTTGAAAGAGATTATCTATTTTAAAACCTTGTTTGTAAATTTCTTCAGATTCAAAATCTTTCGGAACGAAAAAGTAATAAGGTTTTTTAAAAGCAAGTTTTGTCCATTTTATTTCTGAAATACTTGAGGCGTTAAGGGTTTCATATTTGTAATTCCTTTTTCCTTGCAAATCAAAATGAAAAACTTCGCCTAATTCTGTTTTCTTTTTTTGACCTGTTTTTACAAATATATTTATTGAAACACCTTGCATAATATCAAAGACATTTTTATCAGGACTTCCATCAGGGCAAACTTCTTTTTTCTTGGCATTTCCGTGTAAATCCAATATGTAAATTTTATCAAAAGTCTCTAAGAGGTGTTTACGCATTTGGCGGTGTGTAATTCCGTCTATAAAGCTATTATTTGAAATGTAAGCCAAAACGCCACTTCCATTTTTATCGATATAATGTTGTCCATAGCGAATGAATTTGATGTAATCATCATCCAAATTGATTTTACGTTCATTGAGATTTTTCTTGTAGTCAGAAATTAAATCTTGTATCCAATCGTTTTTATTTGTGCTACTTACAGCATAAGGCGGATTTCCAATAACACACATTACAGGTGTATCTCGTTTGATGTGGTTAGCTTCATTAGCTTCTGTACTCAGCCAATTTGCAAATAAAGTTCCTGTGTCTTGGTGGTGTTCTTCTAAACTATTCGTCAAGTAAACTTTAAATCGTTGGTTGGTTGTTGGTTTAAATCCTGTTTCGGTCAATAGTAAATCCAACTTTAAATGTGCCATTGCATAACTCGCCATTAGCAACTCAAAACCGTTTAAACGAGGCAATAAATGCGTTTCTACATAATTGCTCCAAATGCCTTGTTGTCCTTGAAATTTTTTGTGAATGTGTTTTACCACTTCTGCCAAAAAAGTTCCTGTTCCTGTGGCTGGGTCAAGAATCTGTACTTTGTGTACTTCTTGCTCCATTTGTTTGTAACCTGTTGCCGAACGTTTGTCTGCGGTTTGGGTGTTTACTTTTATGCTTGTTTTGCTGGTGTCGGCAAGTCCTTGCGGTAAATCAAATTCCGTTTTTAGAATGTCGTCAACTGCTCGAACAATGAAATTTACAACGGGTTGCGGTGTGTACCAAACGCCACGAGATTTACGCAATTTTGGGTCGTATTCGCTTAGGAAAGTTTCGTAAAAATGGATAATCGGGTCTTCCATTTTAGTTGATTTCCCATAGTTTTTTAAAATTTCTTCTACGTTACACGCCAAAAAGATTTCTGAAAGGTTTTCTACTACCCATTTAATTCTGTCGTCTATGTCTGGACCTGCAATGTAGCCAAAGAGTTTTCGCAAAAAAGGATTTGATTTTGGAATCAGTTCAGCTGCTTCTTGTCTGCTAAAATTATCCAAAGTAGGGTCGTGCAAACGAGCCGCAAACATTCCGTAAGCAATGGTTTGAGCGTAAACGTCTGCAAAACCTTGTGGCGTAATGTCGTGAATCAAAATTTGCTTGAAAGCTAACATTTGCTCCTTCAGCGTACTGTTTTCTTGATTTTCTTCATCACTAGTCAACGACTTCTCAATAATATCAGAAAGAAGGCGGGCTTTGCCCGCCATCATTTCTGCTAATTTTTTTGAGCTTTTTATCGTTTGTCCAACGTGAACGCAAAAATCTTTTATCAGATTTTCAAAGTTTCCAAAGTTCTCAGGCAATGGTTTTATTCCTTTGTCCGTAATTTCTGCAATGGAAATTTTGGTAATAAATTCGCCTTCTCGGTACAGATGAAAGTTGATGTAGTCCGTAAAAATCAGATTGTTTAGAGAAGCCTTGTAGCGGTCAAACTGCTCTTTGTTTCCTGTTTTCTTTGCTCCGTCAAGGTCTTTGTCGCCAATGTCTTTAGCTTCAATAAATCCAACAGGAATATCTTTTTTAGTCAAAATGTAGTCAGGTGCTCCGCAACTTTGTCTTTTCGGTTCGTTGGTCGCTCTGATAGTCGGCACCAAACTTTCCAAAAGTTGCTGTAAGTCGCCACGAAAAGTATGTTCGGTTGCGTTTCCGAGTCTGTACCTTTTGTCTAAGTTGTCAATATATTGTTCTAATGTCATTTATTCATTCAATTTCTGTCCGAGCGTTGGCAAAAAACAGCTCTTTTGGTTTTTCAGCGTTGGCTTTGCGTGTCGGCAAAAACCAAATGTGCTGTTTGTGCGGTGGGCTTTTTGTATGTTGCCCAACTATTATATACCAACAAATATAAAACTTTTTAAACAAAACATTAAAATAGCTTAAGTTTTTAAATAATTATAATTCAATATTTTATTCGTATACAAACGTTTACAAATAGAAGTAAACGAAAGTAGATGTTTATTTACCGAATATAACCTCCCTCCTATTTCATCTTTGTCCTGTCGTTTTGTTGCGGCGCTGATTTGGATAATCTAAATCGGTTTTATGTTTAACCTGAATTTTATATTATGAATAATTTACGTAACCAAGTACAACTCATGGGAAGATTAGGTCAAGATCCGGAAATTAAAAATCTGGATTCTGGTAAAAAACTGGCTAAATTCAGTTTAGCTACCAATGATTATTACACCACCGCTAAAGGTAAAAAAGTAGAAAACACCGACTGGCATAATATCGTGGCTTGGGGTAAAACAGCAGACATTATCGAAAATCACGTTACTAAAGGTCAAGAAGTGCTTATCGGCGGTAAACTCACGACACGCTCTTATGAAACTAAAGAGGGTGACAAGCGCTATGTAACTGAAGTGGT
The DNA here is from genome assembly GCA_003931895.1 of Mesohalobacter salilacus. Taxonomy (GTDB): domain Bacteria; phylum Bacteroidota; class Bacteroidia; order Flavobacteriales; family Flavobacteriaceae; genus Psychroflexus. The sequence goes on along the minus strand of RRZV01000092.1, from coordinate 68,725 downwards.
TTGTAATAATCTGGTGTTGACACAGAAGTAGTTTTTACTATGTTTTATAACCTGAGTTCGATTTTAAAAATCTCTAAAATAGGGGTCTCGACTGCGCTCGACCTGACATCTCGACTGCGCTCGACCTGACAATCATAACTGTAATTTGGATGATAACAAATTGAACTCAGGTTTTTAATAAACCATTGGTTTTAGTGTCTGAATTGACTTCAACTGATGGTTTATTGTTGTTTGTATTTTTTTATAGTCCGTAGCTCTGGCTTAGGGATTGAGGCTTTGTTTGAGCTCTTGCCACGCCATAAGCGTGGGAAAGCGAGTGCCGAAAGCCCGGTCACGCCCTAAGGTGTGAAAGCCCCAAATTATTTTAAACTTTGACCACAATACTTTCACTAATCGTGGTGCTATAACGCTGTGACAATCGTTCTTGACGCATTTTCCACACGCGACCTAAATCTTGACTACCAAACTTGACCTTATGCCGACCGATGCTTCTATTAAGATGATCGATGTGCTGCATAAGTTGATGGTGTTTTGGGTTTTTTTGAGAAAACAAACTGAGTTGCTCGGTGTTTTCGGGTTGGAGTTCCATCACGATCACCCCTGCTTTTTTGTATTGGTATTCGGGTTTGTAAATTTTATCGAGGGCTTTTACAGCATATTTTACCAAGTCTATACTGGAATTGGTCGGGTATTCGGTTTTTACTATTGTACTGCGGTGATATTGTGCCAAATCTTGCCGAAACTTATTGGTGCGTAAAAACACATGAATCATTTGGCAATGGCTGTGTTGACGCCTGAGTTTTTCGCCACAACTGATGGCAAAACTGCTTACGCGCTCGCGAATAATGTTGTAATCGCTGTACTGCTTGTCAAACGAGCGTGTGGTGGCAATGGCTTTTTTGGTAGCAACTTCTTCTAAATCTAAAGTGGGTTGGCCTTCAAGTTCTTTTTTGAGTCGTAGTCCAACAACACTCATCTGTTTGCGCACCCAATCGTCTGGCAATTGTATAAAATCATAAGCCTTAAAGACTGATTTAGCTTTGAGGCGATTGGCGTGCTGGCGACCGATACCCCAAACGTCATGTATGTCGAGCCATTTCAAGGCTTTAAGACGTTGAGTTTCGGTTTGCATCACATAAACACCTCCGGTTTTATCTGCAAATTTTTTGGCAATTTTATTGGCAATTTTGCTCAAAGCTTTAGTCGGCGCCACACCGATGCTCACCGGAATGCCTGTATGTTTATCGACTGTGGCTTTGATATGGCGTACGTAAGTTTCTAAATTGAAATGTTCGAAACCTGAAAATTTAAGAAAAGCTTCGTCAATGCTGTACACCTCAACATCGGGCGTGAATTGCGACAGTGTATTCATCACTCGTTGACTCATATCGCCATACAGAGCGTAATTGGATGAAAAGACATGAACCTTGTGCTTTTCAAAAATCGGTTGGTATTTAAAAGCTGGTGCGCCCATAGGAATGCCAAGTGCTTTGGCTTCGTTGCTTCGCGCAATCACACAGCCGTCATTATTAGACAATACAGCCACAGGTTTGCCATTGAGGTCCGGGTTAAATACCCGCTCACAAGAGGCGTAAAAGTTATTACAATCGACAAGTGCGAATAGTTCCATAGTATTTCAGAGCCTCTCCTTAAGCCTCTCCAAAGGAGAGGGGACAGATTTTTCTTAATTGGTATTAGTTATAATTTAAAGTTTATTGTTTTAACTATCAGTTTGTTGTTCTCCCTTTGGGGGATAGGGGGCTTTAAGGCTTCTACATATTCTTAATCACACAAGTCACCACACCCCAAATCACAAACTCGTTATCTTCTGTAACTTTTAGGGGGTTATACTTTTTGTTTTCGGGCATCAGCCACAAGCTGTCGGTATCGAGTTTGATGCGTTTTACCGTGAACTCGCCATCGATAAAACACACGGCAATTTTACCATCCTGAGGTTCGAGGGATTTATCTATAATCAACAAGTCGCCGTCGTCTAAGCCTGCACCAGTCATGCTATCACCACGCACACGACCGTAAAACGTCGCATACGGATGCTTGATGAGTTCTTTATTGAGATCGATGCTCAAGTCGAGAAAATCATCAGCTGGACTCGGGAAACCCGCACTAATTCCCTGATCAGCTAAAGGTAGATTGACTAAATGATTATAATCAGGTTGATATAATTGTATGGCTGAAAAACAGTCTTGCATTGTCCTCGTCTTTTGAGAACAAATTTAGGAAATATTCCGTTTATTTGGACATAATCCAATACAGTTTAACATCTGTTTGAAGTCAAATAATAAATTGGTCAAAAACTATCGTCTAGATTTTCCCAGTAGGCGTAAAATCTCAAGGTAGAGCCAGATTAGGGTTACCATTAAGCCAAAAGCGCCGTACCATTCCATATATTTAGGCAGTTGTTTTTCTTCGCCTTTATCAAAAAAATCAAAGTCCAAAACTAGGTTTAAAGAGGCGATAACAACCACCACAACGCTAAACCCTATACTCATGATGCCACCGCCATGGATATATGGAACTTGTACACCAAAGAAGCCCAGTACAAAACTCAAAGCATACACCAGAGCAACTCCACCAGTAGCGGCAACAACGCCCATTCTAAATTTTTCTGTCACTTTAATGACCTTGTATTGGTATAAACTGAGCATGACCAAAAGAATACAAAGTGTAATAAGTATGGCCTGCAAAACAATACCGTCGTATAAGTTTTCATAAAGCATTGAAATGGCACCTAAACACGCCCCTTGAAAAACAGCATATAAAGGAGACAACACCGGCGCCATGGTTTGTTTAAAAATTATAATTAAAGCCGTTATAAAACCTGCAATCGCGCCACCTATGGTTAAAGCCTGAGCTAGTGAAGGGTTAGATGCCGCCATAGACCAGCTTAAACTACCGGTTAAAACCACAATAGCTAATAACACAAGCGTCTTTTGTACAGCGCCTTTAGCCGTCATTGGGGTATCGGTTGCCAAGGTTTCAACTTTTAAGCGTTTGTCAGATAGTGCGGGATTGCCAGATTTGATTATTGCCATGGTTTGTTTTTTAGAAAATTATAACGTGGCTAATTTAAAGAATTCTGATAAATTAACGTGAGTTCGACCTAAGCTATCTTTAATCCAGGTAATAAATCTTGAATTTTGACAGAAGGTTTTGATTCTAAGAACGAATAAGCTGTTAGTCCTGCAATTAAATTTCCTATGAAATTATCGAATGATCTGTGTCTAGAATGTTCTATATGACATATGTTTTTAAGTACATCATTAACACATTCTATAACAGCTCTTTTTCTAAGGATAACACGCTCCATAAATTCTAATTTTTTCTTTTTCATATTCTTTCTAACTTTGGTTATCATGTGTATTCCATCAACAAATAGTTTGTCAAATAAGTCTTTCCCTAAGTACCCTTTATCGCCAAATATTTTTCCAAATATCTTATCGTGAAAACTCTTATCTTTTAAAGGTTGTCTATCGTCTACATTTGCTTTAGTTATCACAAAATCAATTATTTCGCCTTTCTCATTAGTAACAATATGAAGTTTAAAACCATAATACCAACCCATAGTACCAAAGCTTTTTTCAGCAATATCTTTGAATACTTTATGCTGTTTTTCTCTTTTGATATGTGACACTTTTAGTGGTGTTGAGTCTATAAATGAGATGCCTGTACATTTGCCTAGTCTGCGTAATTTTAAGTAAACTGCAAGAGGCTGAATTACCCTTTTTTGAAGTTCTACAAATCGATTATAGGATACACGTTCTGGAAAAAAATCAGACATATGTTTACAAACATAATCACAGTAAAAATGTTTTAAATTTCGATAAGATTTAAGATGAAAAATAACCATAATAGTCATTACTTCACTATCAGACATTTTAAATTTGCGTTTACGCAATTTGATAGATTTAGAGGTGTTAATACCACCTTTTTCAACAACATGGTCATATTCAAGCATAAAATCGTCAATTTCACAGAAAATTTCTATAACTTTATCATTGGAAATCATAAGAGAGGTTTTTGTTTAATTAATTGTATTTCAGTATGTTAATATACAAAAAACCTCTCTTTTATCAATTAAAAAAATCAACTTTCTTAGGTCGAGTTGACGTTAAATTATATACAAAAGCTTAGAATGACTAACAAAAAAACCCCCGCTTTAAAAGCGAGGTCTTAAACAAAAGTTATTTTGGATTTATTCTTTCTCTGATTTCTCTTGAGTGACTGCAACTTCTTTTAAATGATAAAATGTAGCTTTGTTGTCAGAAAACATGATTACATCAATATTTTCGACGTAAATTTCTTTCTTGTCTTCAGATTGTGATTTTAAATAATCAAAATAGTTATCACCATTAACTAATTCTCCATTGGCTTTAAAAGTTTCGTCATCAATAAACTCATAGTTATCTACAACCATAAATTTAGATTTGATTTCAGATAATTCAAAAGATTTACCATTAATAATAAAGGTTTTAACGTTCTTTAAATTGACTTTATTCGCTGTTGCTGTCGTGACATCAGAAGTTTCTGGCAGGTCTTTAAAGTTGACTTCAAAAATACCTTTCATAGATGGTGATAAGATTACTGAAGTTCTGTGAGTAACTTGAGTCGAGTTTTTAGATGTTTTTCCTCCTGTAAGTGATGAGGGCAAATTGTCACCGACACCGAAAGGTATTTCAGCCGCTGTAGAATAATCTCTATAGATATAAAATTCTTCTACAGGCTGATTGTTTTTTCTGGCAATGGTTCCAGAAAAACCATCATTACAATCTACTTTGGCTTGAATTGATATCAACTCATTTTTATCATTGTATTTTAAATCAGAATAATTGACATCAATGTTGTATGATTTCTTTAAAAATCGTTTTGTGTGCTCTAAATACTCTTTGCCTGCATAACGGTTTATTTTGACGACCACTCTTTCATCTTTTCTTAAAGAATCGTTTACAAAAGTATTGTTGTCAATAAAAGTTGGTGCGACTGTATAGTTATTAACATCAAAGGGATTTTTTTTAGGCGATATGAGAGATGGCTTAAAATCATCCCAATACTTTATGCTATAAGATACAGTCTTGTCGTCCTTTGATTCCTTTTCCTGGGCCAATATTTTAGACTGAAAGTTGATAAATAATAAAACTAAAATAGGGAGAACAACTATGCTTTTTAAAGCATAAATTTTGGCGGTAGTCGATTTGTTTAGCATCATGATTCTTTGTTTTATAGACGATTGAAAAAAGGTGGTTTGTAAAGATTGAAAGTGGTTATCTTGAAAAGTATGATTTAATAATAAGTATTGATATTTGACTTTATCCGATAGCGTTTTAACTGAAATATCATCGGCGATGTGTTCTAAATTCTGAACTAAAGATTTTTTGTAAATCCACACGAAAGGGTTAAACCAAAACAAGACACAATATAAATTGGCAAGTAAAATATCTACAGAATGGTATTGATTGATATGCACTTTTTCATGGGCAAAAATCATTTTGAAGTTTTCAGATTCATAGTCGGCTCGACTGATTAAAATATGTTTAAAAAATGAAAAGGGATTGACACTGTTATCAACAATGTGAAGTTTATATGAATCGATTGTTTTGTAAGCAGTTTGTCTCAATAACTTATGAAGCTTAAAAAATTGATAGACAAACCTTGCCAACAACACAAGGCCAACCAAAACATAAACCATAAGCAATACGTCGTTCCATGACAAAGTGAATATATCTTTAGCTTGATAACCTAAATTAGAAACCTCAGAAAACCCAGCAATACTTTGAATGTTTACAGGCGCCTCTGAAAAATTATTTTTTGGAACAACAACTGTTTTGGTATAATAAATCCAAGGTAAAACCGCTGATAAAATTAAACCTGATAACAAATAGATTCTTTTAAATTGATGATACGTGTCTCGTTTTAACAATACGTGATAAACCACATAAAACAATATCAACAGGACTGATGATTTTAAAAAATAGATTAAAGTGTCCATGTTTATTGGGTTTTGATAATTTTTAAAATGTCTTCTAAATCTTTTTGACTGATTTTTTCTTCCTTAGCGAAAAAAGAGACCAAATCTTTATACGAGCCTTTAAAGAATTTTTGAGTGGTTTGGCTTAAAACTTCACGCTGATAGTCTTCTTGAGCAACCAAAGGAAAATATTGATGTGTATTTCCAAAAGCCTGATGGCCGACATATTGTTTATCTTCAAGATTTCTAATAATGGTTGATACCGTGTTGTAATGGTAATCTGCTTTAAGTTTTGTTTTGATGTCTTTGACAAATGCTTTGTCTAAAGTCCACAATACGCGCATCACTTCTTCTTCCTTTTGGGTGAGTTTTTCTAAAATGGCCATATTTATTAATTTGAAACAAACATATAACTATATTTTTAGTTATACAACTATTTTTTTAGTTTAGTAACTATTATTTTAGTTATTATAAATACTTTTAGTCAATAAAACCATAAAAAAACTTTGAAATGATTGGCGTATAGCTAAAATTTTCTAATTTAGTTTTATGCTAACAGAAGAATACATCGTAGAAGAAAATAAAGAGATTGCCAAGCAATACAAAAAGCTTTTGCGCATCAGTTATCGGTCGTTGACTAAAGAAGACAAAATTCAAATTCGTAAAGCCTTTGAAATTTCTTTAGAAGCGCATAAAGACCAACGCCGAAAATCTGGTGAAGCCTATATTTTTCATCCTATTGCTGTGGCGCAAATTGTAGCTTCTGAAATTGGCTTAGACGCCACTTCAATTACCGCTGCCCTACTCCACGATGTTGTAGAAGATACTGAATATTCACTGGCCGATATCGAGCAATTGTTTGGTGAAACTGTAGCCAAAATTGTGGATGGACTCACTAAAATTTCCAGCTTAAAAAAAGATGGTGATATCTCCATGCAAGCTGAGAATTTCAGGAAAATGTTGCTCACTTTAAATGACGACATCCGCGTTATCATCATAAAAATTGCAGACCGTTTGCACAATATGCAAACGATGGATGTTATGCGGCCTGACAAACAAGTCAAAATCGCCTCAGAAACTTTATATATTTATGCGCCGCTCGCCCATCGCATTGGGCTTTATAATATCAAAACTGAGCTTGAAGATTTAAGTTTAAAATATACAGAACCTGAGGTTTATCAAGATATAGCCGATAAAATCAAGGAAAGTAAAGAAGAACAAGACCTTTATATTAAAGACTTTAGTAAGGTTATTTCAGAGGCTTTAGACAAGGAAAATTTAAACTACCAAATCAAAGGTCGTCCTAAGTCAATCTATTCAATTCGAAAAAAAATAATAGCTCAAAACATCAGTTTTGATGAAGTTTATGACAAGTTTGCGATTAGAATTATTTACAAATCTGACTTAGCTAATGAAAAGTTTTTAGCGTGGAAAATTTATTCTATCGTTACCGATTTCTTTAGACCTAATCCGACCCGTTTGCGAGACTGGATTTCTTCGCCTAAGTCAACAGGTTACGAAGCTTTGCATATTACCGTTATGGGGCCAAAAGGCCAATGGGTTGAAGTGCAAATCCGAAGCGAACGCATGAATGAAATAGCCGAAAAAGGCTATGCCGCACATTACAAATACAAACACGGTGACAAAAATAGCGATCACGGTTTAGACCAATGGTTATCAAGACTTCAAGAAGCTTTAGAAAACAATGCAACCAACGCAGTAGATTTTGTTGAACAATTTAAACTCAACCTTTATGCCAAAGAAATTTTTGTATTTACGCCACAGGGAGACTTGAAATCATTGCCCAAAGGAGCGACAGCTTTAGATTTTGCTTTTCATATCCATACCGATGTCGGTTTAACCACGCGAGGTACAAAGGTTAATGGCAAACTCACGCCCTTGAGTCACGAGCTAAAAAGTGGCGACCAAGTTGAAGTCATTACTTCAGCTAATGCAAAACCTACTGCCAACTGGTTAGACTTTGTGACCACAGCCCGTGCACGCTCAAAAATTAAAACCGCTTTAAAAGAAACCAAAAAGCAAATTGCTGAAGACGGCAAGGAAATCCTCAAGCGAAAATTGCGATCTCAGAAAATTCAACTCAATGAAAAAACCGTTAATGAGTTGGTGAATCACTTTAAGCTTAAAACCAGTTTAGACTTGTTTTATCGTGTAGGCAAAGGCACTATTGACAATAAAGAACTCAAAAATTTTGCCTCACAAAAGAACAATGCTTTAGTGTCCTTTTTTAAATCAAAAATCAGACGACAATCTAAGCCTCAAAACAAAGATATTGACGATGATGAAATTTCTTCTAATTACGACCAATTGGTCTTTGGTGATGACGAAGAAACCTTTGATTACACCCTTGCCAAGTGTTGCAATCCCATTCCTGGCGATGATGTCTTTGGATTTTTAACTGTTAATGACGGCATAAAAGTGCATAAAAAAGATTGCCCAAATGCTATTCAATTGCAGAGTAATTACGCCTATCGCATTCAAAAAGCCAAATGGATAGATTCTACCGAAGAAGACTTCAATGCCAAACTCAAACTCTCTGGTATTGACAACTTAGGCCTCGTCAGTCAAGTCACGGATTTAATTTCAAAAAGTTTGAATGTGAATATGAAAAATTTGAACTTTTCAAGTAAACACGGCGTCTTTAATGGTGAAATCACCGTGACCATCAAAAACAAAAAAATCCTTAATCAATTGATTGACAAATTGAAAAAAATAGATGGAATTGATAAAGTAAGCCGTGAATAAAGTTTAAATTTGCAACTATGGAAAAATTGAAAAATGTAGAGCAAAACAATCAGGCTATTGTTAAAAATGTGTTTACCAAATATTTAGAAGAAAACAAACACCGTAAAACTCCTGAACGTTTTGCCATTTTGCAAGAAATATACGAAAATCAAGAGCATTTTGATATCGAGTCGTTGTATATCACCATGAAAAATAAAAATTACCGCGTAAGTCGTGCTACACTTTATAACACCATAGATTTATTGTTAGACTGTGGTTTAGTGAGAAAACACCAATTTGGCAGCACACAAGCACAATACGAAAAATCTTATTTCGACAAACAACACGACCATGTTATTCTTTCCGACACCAATGAAGTTATAGAATTTTGTGACCCACGTATAGAATCCATCAAAAAAACAATAGAAGAAGTGTTTGACATCAGTATAGATAAACATACGCTATATTTTTACGGCAAACGCAATCAACCAAAGGACAATTCATAATGACAATAGACTTACTACTTGGCCTTCAATGGGGCGATGAAGGTAAAGGCAAAATCGTTGATTACCTGACCAAACAATACGACATTATTGCACGATTTCAAGGTGGCCCAAATGCGGGACATACTTTAGAATTTAATGGCATAAAACACGTTTTACACACCATTCCGTCTGGGATTTTTCACCCAAAAGCCACCAATGTAGTTGGCAATGGCGTGGTAATTGACCCCGTGATATTTAAAAAAGAACTCGAAGGTCTCGATAAATACGATGTCGATTATACCAAATCTCTATTGATTTCAAGAAAAGCGCATCTCATTTTACCCACACATCGTTTGTTGGATGCTGCTTCAGAAACTGCAAAAGGCAAAGCCAAAATCGGTTCCACCTTAAAAGGTATTGGTCCAACTTATATGGACAAAACCGGGCGAAATGGCATTCGTGTTGGGGATTTAGAATTTGAGGATTGGAAAGATAAATACCGTCAATTGGCTGATAAGCATCAAGCAATGATAAAATTCTACAACGTCGATGTCCAATACGATTTAAATGAATTAGAACACGAATTTTTTGAAGCGGTCAAAAAGATAAAGACTTTACAGTTTATTGATTCTGAAGAATACTTATTTCAAGCCATCAAAAACAACAAAAGTATTTTGGCTGAAGGCGCACAAGGTTCGTTATTAGATATTGACTTCGGGACTTATCCTTTTGTGACGTCTTCTAACACAACCGCTGCTGGAGCTTGCACAGGACTTGGCTTAGCGCCAAATAGAATTCAAAAAGTGTTTGGGATTTTTAAAGCTTACACCACACGCGTAGGCAGTGGCCCATTTCCTACAGAATTATTTGATAAGAATGGTAAACAAATGGCAAAGGTTGGTCATGAATTTGGAGCAACCACTGGTAGACCTCGGCGTTGCGGCTGGCTCGACTTAATTGCTTTAAAATACGCTGTAGAAGTGAACGGTGTTACCGACTTAATGATGATGAAAGCTGATGTGTTGAGCGGCTTTAAAACATTAAAAGTGTGCACAGCCTATCACTATAATGGCAAAGACATTTCTCATTTACCTTACAACCTCAGCGCCAAAGATTTAAAACCCATATACAAAAGTTTTAAAGGTTGGGAAGAAGACATCACAAAAGTAAAAACTTATGATGAACTTCCTCAAAATCTAAAAGATTACATTTCTTTTATTGAAGATTTTGTAGAAGTCAATGTCAAAATTGTGTCAGTTGGTCCAGATCGGAAGGAGACGATTTTGAGGTAAGGCTATTTATAATGACATCTGTTGAGTATTTTTGCGTTTTATAAATAAGTTCAATATCTCATTTATAAGCCAACAAAGAATTATAATTTCAACATTACAAATACTTATAAAATTGGTCTAAATGCCTTAAAAAGTATTAAAAAGTTTAGATTTTGACTTTTGAAGGCTTGTGCAATGTTTTCTAACATTTGGTGTCAGCATCAGTTACTGGTGTTGTGCGGTTGTGATTTTTCATGTCCTGTTCTTAGCGTTGGCAATGTTAGCTCTCGTTTTTTTCTTTCATTTTTAGGAAATTCAAAGGCGTCATAACTGCAATTGAAGAATTCCTATAATCTTTTGTATTTCGTGTTATAATTACATCTAAATCTTTAATTGTCAGGGCAGAAGAATATTGAACAGAATCTTCATAATCTGTAAAATTATTCTTTAAGGCCTGAATAATTTCCTTTTTTGTTGTCCCAACAATTTCTGTCATTTCAGTCAATGTCTCAACAACTTCGAGAGTTTTTTTATGTCCTAAAAATCTCCTGACAATATAATAAATGTTATTGATGCTTACAGCAGATAGATATAATCTTACATTTCCTTGTTCATTCAGTTCAAAAAGTTCACTTGCAGGATTTGCGTGAGGTTTACGGTCAGTAAAAAAGTCAATAACTACGTCTGAATCTACAAAAAGTTTATACTCCATATTTTTTTGAAAGTTCTTCGGTTAAAATTTGTTTGTAGTCAAAATTATCATCGGTTTTAATAATTCCTCTTAACTTTCTTACTTTAGGAGAAAGTTGCTTTTCTTTGATTTTCATTCTTTTGACGGTAACAAACTTGAAATAGTTTTCAACCATTTCCGAAAGACTTTGTCCTTTTTCTTTTGCATATTCTTTTGCAATTTCAATGATCTCTTTTTCTATAGTCAAAGTTAATTTAGTATTCATAGCAATTATCTTTTTGACAAAAATACGTGTTTTATTTCATATCTGCAACACGTGTTGCGTTGAATGAGAGCTAACAAAAGGTTTTATTATCCTTCATATCTAAACAAATCAACCTCAACTCATTAAAAAATTAATGCTTATGCCCATCACCGTAACTCCCGAGAGCCATCCGAACAGGTTGGGCCATAGGTTGAATTGGTTTGGGTTTAGAGTTTTAAGAGTCCCAAATTCTTATCGCTTTAAAATAGGCTATAGAAGTCAATGTCAAAATTGTATCTGTGGGTCCGGATCGGAAGGAGACGATTTTGAGGTAGTTTTTATTATTTTATGGTGTAAACATAAATAACAAAACGTTGCCGTTTTCTATCGCCTGTTCGGTAATAATTTCTATCAAAAACTTGAACTGAAGCTTGTTTTGCAAGGTTTGGAAATTCACTCTTAAATTGGTTTTGATAAGCACCTGAAACCAATAATCGAAAATTCTTATCGGGTAGCTCATTGGGATTTGACTTCTTTATATTATGTCCATATTCCCAAATTATTTCTGGTTCAATACAATCATAATAAAGCGTTGGTAAATCCTTATTTTTAAGTTTATTGACTGATAATGGATTGTAGTTTTCATTTTGTTTAAACAAAAAAACAACACTTTGCCCTATCAAAGTGGCCATTAAAATTAAAAATATATTCGCCCAAAATAAGTTTTCGAAATGCTTTCGTTTTAAATTTAAAACAATAAAGAATCCTATACTTATACTGGCGAAACTTAAAATGGCATAAAGCAACCAAAATTGAGATGAATGGTTTTCAACGAATAAAGGTAAAGCCAAAAGACCTAAACAGGCTAAACTCAAAATTGAATAGTGGAAATAATGCACTATTTTTGAGATGATATTGTTTTTGTTTTTAAATAAATACTGCAAAACTAAAGCGGTATTTAGTGCTAATGGAAATAAAACTGGTAAGAGATAACGCGGCTTTTTTTCAGGCACTACAGACAATAATATTAAAGCTATTATCGTCCATAAAAATGAAAAAAGATAAAGTTTTTTATGCTTTACTCTTGATTTAAAATATGGAAAAGCCAAACTGACTAAAGCAGGAATCGTCCAAATGCCTGATTGAATAAAAAAGCTCCAATAATAATAAAATGGCCGCGTATGGTAATCCGTCCAATTTTGGGTTTCTGTTTCTGCAATATCTAAAAACGTTTGCGGATCTGCATAACGGACATAAAAATACCAACTGCCACCAATAACAACACCTAAGATTATAAATGATAAAACTTTAAACCACTGGTTTTTAAAAGTCATTTTAAAACTAAAATAATAAGCTAAAATCATCGGTAAAAATAAAGTGTAGGGACTGATTGGTCCTTTTGACAAAATAGACAAGCCAAAGAAAACAGAACCTAACAACACCTTACTCCAGTTTATTATAGGATGATTTTTCAATAAGTAATAAAGTCCAATAAGCATTGTCACATGCGTATACATATCAGACGGCGCTTCAAATCTGATGACAATAAAATAAAACGACGTTGCCAAAATAAGCGCTGCATAAAATGCCAATCGTTTAGGACTCCAAATTCGAATAAACTTATAAAAATAAACGATGCCTAAAATAGAAATGATACTCGTCGGGATCCGATAAGCCCATTCACTATCAAGTCCAAAGACATAAGCAAAAGGGGTTGTAAACCAAGCAGGAAAAGGTGGTTTTTCGTAGCGTGGCAGATTGTTCATTGTGGTCAATAACCAATTGTTTTCAGTAATCATATCTCGAGCCACATTAAAATTTCGTGCCTCCATGATTGAGACTTGTAAGTCTGATAAATTAAAAGCATACAAGCCTAAGCCAATCAGAATTAAAAATAAAATAGGATGTTGATCAATTATTTTCAAGTTTCAATAATTTTAAATTTCTAAAATATATCGTAATACCAAAAGCGTGACCAACAATTAAAACCGGATCTTGTCTTAATATTCCATAAATCAATATCAAAATAGATCCCATCAGACTAATCAACCAGAAACCCTTAGGTAAACAAGAAAACTTTTGCTTTTCTGAATAAATCCATTGATAAATAAACCGAAACGTAAACAACAACTGCGATAATATTCCCAAAGCCAATAAGTAAATAGGAATGTTTTCAGTATCAAATAAATTTTGAATATCCATAGTATTGTTATTGAAATAGTAAACAACAATCAATACAGGAAACAGCCATAAAAACACACGACTTATTTTAGGAAATTTGCGCCAGTGGCCTTCGAGCTGAATATTTCTGATGTAAATAAAATAGGTTAAAGATTGGCCAAGCATAATGGCAAAATCGTGCCTTAAATAGCCGTACACAAATAACAAAATAGAGGCCAACAAACTCATTTGCCAAAAAAATCTTGGAGCAACAACTTGCTTTTGTTTTTCAGAGGCTATCCACTGGTAAAATGTGCGACTCGAAAACAAAAGTTGCGCTAAAAATCCAACACTGTAAATCATTAAACTTGACATCAAGATTTTTCTTGAATTTGATAATTAATGTATTTTTTCTTCATCCACAAATACACAAAACAATCTAATAGTGGACCGAGTAGTCGATTCCATAAACCAAATTTTGATTGACCTGCTAATCTTGGATAATTTTGAATATCAACTTGCTTGACTTTACCCTTTTGCAGCATAATCATAGCAGGTAAGAATCGATGTAAGCCTTTAAACATAGGAATTCTTTTAGCGTATTCAGTTTTGATAATTTTTAAAGGACATCCTGTGTCGTCCATACCATCGTGAGTAAATGTTCGTCTTATGCCATTAGCAATTTTTGAACTCATATTTTTAGTAAAACTATCTTTTCTGCTGTGGTTACGGTTGCCGGTAACCAAATCATATTCATCTATATGTTCTAAGAGCAATTCAAAATCATCAGGATCGGTTTGTAAATCGGCATCAATATAACCCGTTAGAGAAGAATTAACGTGATCAAAACCTGCTTTAATAACAGCGCTTAAACCTTGATTCTGAGTAAAGCTGATGTAATTAAAACAATGTGAATTTTCACATATCGACTTTAGTTTTTCTAAACTCCCATCGGATGAGCCATCGTTAACAAATAGAGCTTTTACAGATACAGAAGCCTTTTGAAAATACTGAGACAGCGATTCTTTTAGCCGGTCAATATTTTCATTTTCGTTATAAATAGGAACAATTATAGTGAGTTGTGTATTCTTCAAACCATTATTTTATTCTGTGATTTATACCATTCAATTTGTTGTTTTATGCCTTCTCTAAAAGAAGTTTTAGGCTGATAATTTAATAAAAGTTTAGCTTTATCGATAATAGCTTGCGTCTCTTGTTGATCTCCAGACCTTGGCGGGAGATTTTTAATTTGGATATGTTTTTTTAAAATCTTTTCAACATTCAATACACCTTCTTGGGTGCTGTGTTTTTCAAAATGACCCAAATTGATAATTTCACCATCTAAAGCATTATGGACTTTTAATGCATTATAAATTCCTTTTACAATATCACCTACATAAGTATAGCTTCTTTGGTGTTTTAAACTGCCTTCATACAACGGAAACTTTTTATCATTCAAAGCACATTCAATAAGTTTAGTAAATAATTTATCAGGTCTTTCTCGTGGCCCAAAAACAGAATACAACCGGAGCGAAGAGGCCTTTATATTCTGTTGACGACTTTCTGACAAGACCATTTGCTCAGCAGCTAATTTAGTTATGCCATAAGTTGAAATGGGTTGGGGTGCTACATTTTCTGAAACCGTAGCGTATTTTCCATAAACGGAAGAGGTGCTGATATTAAAAAAGTGTTTAAGCTGTTTTTGGTGTTTTGCAAATTGAATAAGTTGATAGGTTACTAAAACATTGTTATCTACATAGCTTTGAAACGTAGAATCTTTAGAAAGACCTGGTTGGGCTGCAAAATGGATAATAAAGTCAAAATCCCTGCCTAAATCCTGATATTGCTCAGGAAAGCGTAAGTCAGCTTTTATAAATTTTACACCAGCATCAGCTATGGATTCTACATTATGTTGTTTTAAATTAACATCATAATAATTTGATAAGTTGTCAATGCCGTAAACATCGTAATCTTTCAAAGCTAAATATTCAGCCATATGAGATCCAATAAAACCTGCTGCACCTGTTATTAGTATTTTCATTTTTTTGAATTAACTATTTCAATGCGGAAAATATTAAACCAATAGAAGTAAAATATGCATCAAAATTCTGTGATGTTCGAGAGTATTGATTAAATTCTACATTAATACTTTTCAACCCAAATCCACCAACTTTAAGATTAGTCAAAGGATCGTAATACTTAAAGCCCAAACCGTATTGATGCGCGTCGTATTCTGCTAAATCAAAATCTGATGTATAATATTCATCTGTTGACAAAGCCTGATTAAATCCGTTAAAGTAGTCGGCTTCAGTTTGGGTGTAATAGCGATAGGATGGATATATTGTATATTTCATTCCTAATTTTATAGGTATTTCAAGTTCAAATGTGTGAGAATCTATACCCCAATCATCGGTATAATACCTATAATAACTTCTTAGGATAAAATTTTCAGTTAAGTAAATATTAGTTCGATTCGCTAAGGCAATTTTCAATCTTGAATCGGGTAATTTTTCTACATCGTTTCCTAATGTAAAATCTTCAACCACGGTATCTTCAATATCTGCAAACATCACTCTTTGATGTGGTGTTGACAATAATCCATCTTGCAAGACAACATCTGAAATAAATGAAGTTTGAATACTTTTAGATAAGATTTGAGAAAAGTTTATTCCCACGTTGTAGGAGTTTCTATTAGTGTCTCCAAATTCTTCAAAATCTGGAGCAAAATTAGTCGTGCCAGTAAATTCAAAATTATTAGGATTAAAACCATCTCTAAACTCAATCGGGTATTGCGGATTCCAAAAATCTATAAAGACATTACCACGTAATTGAACTTCTGTGTTTTTTTCGTTGAACAAGCGTGTGTAACTTCCTCCAAAACCTATAGAAGTATAATCATATTCAATGGCAAAAGAAGAATTAGCACTCCAAATGGTATTTCTATCGTCAGACGAATGGCTATAATTAGCTGAAAAACCAAACCACGTATCTTTTTCTGAATCACCTGTAGATTCTACAAAAGCATTTGCTCGACCATCACCATCAAAAGGGTCAATATTACTTGAAGAAGCTGAAGTATAAGCCGAAACCGAAGCATCTATCGTCAAGACATCATCGTCATTTAGTGGAATAGCTACATTGATAGTTGGTGCAAAATCTGTGAGCTCTTCAGTGCCACGACCACCAGTCACTGCAGCATTGTCGCCATCTTGTGAATAATAGCTGGATAAGACTTTGATTTCCATCTGGTCTAAAACCCGTTTTTTATATTCAATACTGTCTTGTGCAATAGATTTCATGGAAACTCCAAAGACTAAAAGACTCACAAACAAAAGTTGATATTTCATATTTAATTTTTAACGTATTAGTTACATCCACAGCCACCGCCGGTTTTGCCACCATTGGCACCTGCTGAGGCTTCTCTGTAAGATTGAAAAGTTGATTTCATCTTGGTGGCATCGCTTTGCGATAGCTGCATATCAGGGTCGTTGAGTTTGACTTTTTCGTATTCTTTTACCGCAACGCAAGAGGTTAGCGATAAAAAAACAATTGAGATTAAACTGATTTTCTTTATCATTTAGAATTTATTTTAATTTTATTTGAAAGCATCAATGTTCCGTCATCTTTTACTATTATCGCTTCTATATCAGGAAGTTGGTTGATAAGGTTGATACCAACTTCTTCACCCATAACAAACATTGAAGTAGCTAAAGCATCGGCTAATTCTGCTTTAGGAGCAAAAACTGTGGCGCTTAAAATTCCTTTTGTAGGCATTCCTGTTCTCGGGTCAATAATATGGGCGTAGCGCTGGCCATCAACCATAATAAATTTTTCATAATTACCAGAAGTAACAACGGCTTCGCGGTTCAAATCGAACAATCCGAAGTTTTTAGTTTTGTCCAACGGGTTAGTGATGGCTATTTTCCAAGCTGAACCATCAGGTTGAGTGCCCCAAGTATTCATATCACCAGAAGCGTTAATAATACCAGCACTTACACCTTTTTCCATTAATAAAGCTTTGGCTTTATCAGCCGCATAGCCTTTGCCAATTGCACCAAAACCTATGCGCATTCCTTTGTGTTTTAAAAATACGGTTTGCTCGTTTTCATCCAGAATAATATTTTGGTAACCAATATTTTTCACTGAAGCATCTATAACTTCTTGACTTGGCCAAGATGTTTCTTTACCATCAAACGAAAAAATATGCTCTATAGCTGCAAAACTAATATCAAATGCACCGTCTGTTAATTTTGAAATTGCTTTAGAACGTTTAATTAAATCAAACAATTCTTTGTTAACTTTTACAGGTTTGATACCTGCATTTTTATTGATTGCTGAAGTTTGAGAATCTGATTTCCAAGAAGAAATCAATTTTTCTATGCGATAAATTTCATTAACAGCCGTATCTATATAAGCTTGTGCTGTGGCTTTGTCTTGAGCAACAACCGTGATATCAAAGTTGCTACCCATTAAGCCTAAAGAGCGTTTATGAATTTCTTGAGCTTCCAAGCAAAACTGAAAGCCAATACAAAAAATTAATATGTATATTTTAGTAGTCATTTATGGCTTTGATATAAGATTCAGGATCAATATTTTTGTAGCCGAGTTGGTTAAGGACTGCTCCTTTGGCATCCATTAAAACGACAAAAGGAAAATAGCCGTTGGGGTTGTAATTTTCTGCAAGCGTATTATTATGCTCTTGTTGTTCTTTTGAAGGTTGATTTTTTTTAAGTCGGGGGAAGTCTGCTCTTAAAAGCACTAAATTGTCTTTTGCATAATCTTGAAAATCTTGTGATTTCCATATTTTCTTTTCAAGCTTGATACAAGGTGCGCACCAGTCTGAACCTGAAAAGACCAACAAAATCTGTTTGTTTTCATTTTGGGCCAATTCTTTAGACTCATCAAGGTTCAACTGCCAATCTTGAGCGTTTATACTCAGAGTAATTAGTAAAAGTAAAAGTTGAAAAAAAGTTTTCATTATCTTGTTTTTTATACAAAGATAACGTCAAGCAATGTGTGGTAATATGTGTCGTGGTGTATCTTAAGCGAATCTTAAGTTTCAAAAAACAAACTAAAACTTGTTATTCCATTTTCGGAAGTGACCTCTATCGGGATGTCAAGAGCTTCGGTTGCTTTCTTAACAATAGCTAAGCCTAAGCCGTATCCTTTTTCTAAAATTTCGTGATCTTTATTTCGGTAAAACGGCATAAAGATTTGTTCTATATCTTCTACTGAAATTTCTGGACCATGATTTTGAATAACAACATAAAAGCCATTGTCAACATCTTTTGAAAACACACTAATTTTTGACTTCTCATTAGCATATTTTACTGCATTAGAAATTAAATTATCAAAAATTAAACTTAGGAAACTTCTTTTAAGATAAACCGTTTTATCCTTTAAATTTTTATCAATATTTAATAACAAATTTTTTGAAAGAATAGGACGTTTATAATCTGTAAATAGTTTTTCTAAAAGTAAATACAAATTTATATTTTCAAAGTTTAAATGTATATTAGATTTATTGAGTCTTGCGAGTATTAGAAGTTTTTCAACAGCATTTGTCATTTCATCAATTTTGCTTATTGCTTTTTCAGCTTCACGTTTGTATTCTTGTTCTGTTCGTGGTTTTCGCAATAAGATTTCTAAATTGCCTTTAATGACAGAGAGCGGTGTTCTTAATTGATGAGAAGCATCGGCTGTAAATTGTTTTTCGCGCTTTAAACCTTCGTCAATACGGTCAAGAAAATCGTTTATAGCTACGGAAAGGGTTTGTAGCTCATCTCCGTTTTCTACCACCTTTATCCGCTTCTCAAGATTACCTGTATGGATTTCGCTGACGCGGTTAGCTATTTTTGTTATTGGTTTTATGGTGATATTTGAAATCAATTTAGATGTAAAAAAAGTGACAAGCAGTAAAATAGGGTAAATAATCAAAAGCATATCGAGTAAAGCATCTAAAACCAATTCGGTGTCTCCAAAAGATGCAGCAATACCAATATAACCAGCAATTTGACCGGAATGTTTTAGGGGAATTTGAATCTGCCTAATCGAATTATTGTTTAGTTTATAGTTTTGTATAAATGTTTCCTTTCGATATAAATCAAAATTTAAATGTCGGTTGAGCAAATTTGGGGATTTATCTAAAGATTGTCCGTTTTTGTCTACTAACTCTACAAACAACGGGTAAACTTCAATTTCGATGTGCTCGCGTTCTAACCATTCATCTTTATAGACAAAATAAACCGTATCAGGTTTGGTAACCACTTCGTGGATATGCTTCTCTGCTTCAAATTGCAACTTTTCATCAATTTGTGATAAACTATGGTTTTTCACACTTAAGTAAACGGCAATAAAAACACCCAAAGACAAGGTCGCTATACCTAACACGGAATAAAAAGCAATACGATTTTTAATAGAAATTTTCATATTTCGTCTGCTATAAAACCCACACCTCTTACGGTTTTGATTAACTCGTTTTTATTGAGGTTAAGTTTTTTTCTTATCGCGTTCATAAACACATCTAAAACACTGGAGTCATAGTCAAAATTGATATCCCAAACATGCTCTAAAATATCATGTCGCTCGCAAACTTTCCCCTTATTTTGTAGTAAATATTTTAAAAAATTATATTCTTTTTCAGTTAAATTGACTTCTTCTCCATTAGAAAAAACTTGGTGTTTGCTATCATTCATCTTAATATGGCCTATTTCTAAAATATCATCTATGTTATGAAAAATACGGAGGTGGGTTTCAATTCGGGCGAGAAGTTCATCAAAATTAAAAGGTTTTTTGACATAATCGTTTGCACCACTTTTTAGACCATCGATAGTATCTTCTATGGTGTCTTTTGCAGTTAAAAAGATAATTGGAGGTTTAAAATGTTCTGCTCTTAGTTTTTTGCACACTTCAATGCCTTTTAGTTTTGGCATCATCCAGTCTAATAAAACCAAATCGACATTGTTGTTCAATGCTATTTTCAAGGCTTCTTCTCCATCTTTAGCAACTATAACTTGATAATCTTCCTCCTGAAGACCTTGTTTGAGAAAATTCAAAATTTCTACTTGGTCTTCAGCTATGAGGATTTGAAAATTTGAGTTTTGCATGTTTCAAATATAAACTTTTCCCGTTGACTTTATTTTTCTACAATATCAAAAACACCTTGAGTTAAAAATTGGTCGGTGTTTTTGATGGGCTTTTCACTTTTTAAAGCTCGCCTATTTTTTTGTTCTGACAAGTTCTCTACATCAATAAATTCAAACTTGTAAGCCTCTGGGGTTTCTTCTTTTAGTCGTAATACTTTTAAAGTGTTATCAGCTTCTACAAAGGCCGATGCGGGCAAACTTAATTGCGTTTGAGGGTTGTTTTTAAAATAAGCCTCGACAAACATGCCAACTGAAAAATTATTTGACTCACTGACAGGATGCGCGTGCACACGAACACTACGATTAGTATTGATTTCGGCGCCAACCAAACGCACAAAAGCTTTAAAAGTTTGGGTTGACATTTCAGGAATTTTAAATTCCAAAGTGTCGCCAATATGGACTTTTAAAATGTCTTTTTCAAATACATTTAATTCTAAATGAATATGGTCGGTATCCAAAATTTCCATCATCATTGTTGAAGGTTGAATGTGCATCCCTTTAGACACATTAACTTTTGAAATTTTACCTGAAATAGGCGCATAAATATTAATTTTTTCTGAAAAATTTCCGTTAATAATGCTGTTGACATTCACGTTCATCAATTCTAAAGTGCGGCGTTGACCTTTAACTTTAGCCGATAGACTTAAAAATTCGGATTTGGCTTTTTGGAAGACTTTTTCTGAAACGACTTGATCCTTATACAAATTCTGTTTACGTTGATATTCGGATTCTAAATACTTAAGCTGATTGTAGTTTTCAACAAAAGTTTGCTGCTGTTGAATAAAATCAGGGTTGGTTAACTGAATCAGTAAATCGCCTTTTTGAACCACATCGCCAATTAAAAGATGAGTTTCACTGACAAAACCGCTAAAAAACGAACTCACTTCTGCCCTATTTTCTGGGGGCACATCAATCATTCCTGTGGCTTTAAAACGTTCTGCAAATTCTGTAGAATCTGCTTTTTCTATTTTAAAATTGCCGGCTTTAAACTGGGCCAGACTCAGTTCGATATTGTCGTCGTGAGGCGTTTCTTCGGCTGCTGTGGTCTGAGTTTTATCGGATGAACATCCAAAGACAAAAAACAAACTGAGAAATAATATGTATATAGAGGTTTTCATAGATTTAGTTTAAAATTGTGATTTAGATAAAAAATTGAAGCGTCGAACTGAAAAAAACACCCTCCTTAATCCTCCCTTACCGAAATAAATTCGGCACAGGCAGAGGGAGGATACTGTTTCTATAAATATCCCCTTGAGGGGATTATAGGGGTGTTTAAATGTCTTAGTTTTGTTTGATTTATTAGTTGTTTTCAAATACATATTCCTTAATTTAAAAGTAAATAATTCAATTGAATAACAGTGGTATTGTAATTGGATAACACATTCATATAATCGAGTTTAATTTGCATGGCATTATCCACACTTTGGACGTATTGAAAAAAATTGATTTCTCCGTTTTTAAAACTGCTTTCGGTGGTTTTTAAAATTTCCTCAGCCACTTGGAGTTGGGATTCTTCAAATCGATTTAAGTTTTCAGACTGTGTTGCTAAGGTTTGTAAGAGTTGATTTTGTTGGGTTTCCAAATCTAATTTGGTCTGTTCAAAATCGTATTCGGCAACTTGCTTTTGAATGTTTTTTGATTTGATTTTAGCTTTGTCGCCAAAAAACAATAGGGGTATTTTTATACCCAGTTGATAACCATTGAAACTTTCGTCAATAGCTGAATTATTTTTAATAAAATAGCCCGCATAAAAATCAGGTAATAGTTGGTTTTTTGCTAATTTCCATTCGTTTTCAGCCAACTCGACTTGAGCTTGGCTCAAATTCAAATTAGGTTGATTTTCTATGTTAGCAAAATCAATATCTAAACGCTTTAGTTTAGCATCTTCAACATTGATTTCACGGTCTGTTTGCACTAAATTTTGCAGTTGAATTTGATTGTTTTGCAATTGGTTACGCAGAGCTGTTAACTGGTTTTGAATTTGACTTTGCTTAGATTGAGCTGTTATTTTTTCTAAATAAGTCGATTCGCCTTCTTCAAACCTGCGCTTCGCCATTCTGTAAAAGTCATTATATATACTGTCTAAATATTTATATATCTGAAGCTTTTGTTGTAAAATAATATGATTTTGATAAGTCAACTCTAAATTTTTGAATTGGGTTTGAGTGTTCAAATCATATCGCAATTCACTGATTTTCGTTTGAGTTTTATTGCGTTTTAGGCGTTTGCCATAAACTGTTGGAAATTCAAAGTTTTGAATGCCGCCCCACTGATACAAAGACTGATTGGCAATAGGGTCTCTGTCTGCTTCGTCATAATTATTAAAAACTTCAAGTTTACTAAATTGAAATGCCTGACCTTGAGCGGCCTTTTGACTTTCTATATTTAATTCTGAAGCTTTTAAGCCTTTGTTATTGTTGAGCATTAAGGTTTTTAAACTATCAATACTTTGTGCTTGTGAATTAAATGTAAAACCTAAGCCAATGAGAATCAACCAAATACTGGGTTTTAACTTTAAAGATTTCATACTGAATTTTTTGTTTTCTATACTGGAATACAATACCGGTAAAATAATTAATGTCAATAAGGTAGAGCTGACCAATCCTCCAATAACGACAGTAGCCAGAGGACGTTGAACTTCTGCACCTGCGCCTGTTGAAATGGCCATTGGTAAAAACCCGAGTGCTGTTGAGCTCGCCGTGAGCAATACGGCGCGCAATCGGTCTTGAGTCGCCAAAATGATGTTATTTTTTGTTAGGCTTTTGCCTTCATTTTGAAGTCCTTTAAAATATTCAACCAAAATGATACCGTTCAAAACCGCTATACCAAACAAAGCGATAAAACCAACACCGGCAGAAATACTAAATGGCATATCTCGCAACCATAATAAAAACACCCCACCAACGGCAGAAAAAGGAATCGCTGTAAAAATCAACAAGGTATCTTTTAAAGTTTTAAGAGCGAAATACAACAAGATAAAAATCAGTACTAAAGCGATGGGCACCACAATTTTAAGCCGTTTGAGTGCGCTTTGTAAATTTTCAAACTGACCGCCATAGGTCACATTATAACCTGTGGGTAACTTTAAGTTTTTAGTGATTATAGCTTGACAGTCTTCAACCACCGATTGTAAATCGCGATTTCTGACGTTGATACCAACCACAATTCGTCGTCGGGTTTGGTCTCTGGAGATTTTAGCTGGGCCTTTATCGTAAGAAATATTAGCGACTTCGTTTAATGGTATTTTGCCGTGACTTGGCGTATCTATCATTAAGTTCTGAAGATCAGAAAAATCATTTCGGTTATCTTTTTTTAGTCTTACAACTAAATCAAAACGCTTTTCACCTTCAAACACCACACCTGTATTTTTCCCTGAAAATCCAGCAGAAATCACATCGTTTATATCTTGAATATTCAATCCATATCGAGCGATTTTTTGACGGTCAAACTTGACAGCCATTTGTGGTAAACCGACAATTTTTTCAACTGAAATATCGCCAACGCCTTCAACATTTTCAACCATAGCTTTAACTTCATTCCCTTTTTGAGCTAAAATATCCAGGTCTTCACCAAATATTTTTATAGCAATATCAGACCGCACACCGGTGATGAGTTCATTAAAACGCATTTCTATAGGTTGGGTAAATTCCAACGCCATATTTGGAATGATGCTCAGTTTTTCTTTAATGAGTTCTGCGAGTTCTTCTTTGGTTTCTACCGAGGTCCATTCGCTTTTGGGTTTTAGCCGGACGATGACATCTGAGTCTTGCATCGACATCGGGTCAGTTGGTACTTCTGCTGCGCCAATACGTGAAACGACTTGAGTGACTTCGGGGATTTCATCAAGTAGAATTTGTTCAATTCTTGTGGTTCGTTTAACGGTGCTTTCTAAAGATTTTCCGGTTTTTAAAATCGGTTGAATCACAAAATCGCCTTCATCTAAGGTCGGCACAAACTCGCCGCCCATTTTAGTAAAGGTAAAAACAGCCAAAAATAAAACTAAGACAGATAAAACTAAAATCACTCTTGTATGATGTAATGCCCATCTGATACTTGGCAGATACAGACGCTTAACGGTATTGATTAAACGTGCTGAGAAATTTTTATGTTGCAGTTTTGAGGGCTTCAAAAACCAAGAGCAAGCCACCGGAATCCAAGTGAAACACATGATAATCGCACCGATAAGCGCAAAGCAAAACGTCATCGCCATAGGTCTAAACATTTTGCCTTCAACACCAGTTAGCGCAAGAATTGGTATGAAAACTATCAAAATTATTAATTGCCCAAAAATGGCTGAGTTCATCATTTTTGAGGCACCGCTGAATGTGATTTTATCTTTAAGACTTCTTATTTGATTAGAATCTGAAAAACTAAAATCTTTTGATTTTTTCAGCATTTTATAAGCTACAAACTCCACAATAATTACCGCACCATCTATAATGATACCAAAATCTAAAGCTCCAAGGCTCATCAAATTGGCATCAATATTAAAGATATACATTAAACTGATAGCCGTTAAAAAACTTAAAGGCACCACCGAAGCTATAATTAATCCTGAACGCCAATCGCCGATAAGTAAAATCACAATAAACACCACCACTAAAAACCCCAGTGATAGATTTTCAAATATGGTTGAAGTTGTTCTGGCGATGAGTTCGCTTCGGTCTAAAAATCCGTTGATGTAAACGCCTTCGGGTAATGAGCTTTCAATTTCTTCTAAGCGTTTTTTTACGTTTTGGATGGTTTCGTTAGAATCGGCACCTTTAAGCATCATGACTTGACCGAGGACTTTTTCGCCTTCGCCATTTCCCGTTATTGCACCAAATCGTGGGGCGTGACCAAATTTCACCTCTGCGATATCTTCAATATAAATAGGCTGACCCTCTCGATTTTCAACCACAATATTTCTAATGTCGTCAAGAGATTTCAATAAACCTTCACCTCTTATAAAGTAGGCTTGATCGTTTTTTTCAATATAACTGCCACCGGCAACACTGTTGTTTTGTTCTAAAGCCTTAAAAACTTTGGAAATACTAATGTTTTGGGCTTGTAATTTTTCAGTAGAAAATGCCACTTCATACTGTTTTAAAAATCCACCCCAAGTATTGATTTCAACTACACCGGGAATGCCCGCCATTTGTCGTTTAACAATCCAATCTTGAATGCTACGAAGTTCCATAGCAGTGTAATTGTCTTTAAACTCGTCTTCAACTTCTAAAGTGTATTGATAAATTTCTCCCAAACCTGTTGAAATGGGTCCCATAAAAGGTTTACCAAATTGTGTCGGGATTTTGTCTTGAGCAGCTTTTATTTTCTCAGCTATGAGTTGGCGTGGCAAATACGTGCCCAAATCATCGTCAAACACAATGGTAACGACTGACAAGCCAAATTTAGACACAGAGCGAATTTCCTGAACACCAGGCAGATTAGACATTTCCAGCTCAACAGGATACGTAATAAATTGCTCAACATCTGCTGTTGAAAGGTTTCGGGAAGTCGTAATGACTTGCACCTGATTGTTAGTGATATCTGGCACAGCACCAATACTGATATGGTTAAGACTGTAAATGCCAAAACCACAAATGCCAACAATAAAAAGTAAAATGAAAAATTTAGATTTTAAACTAAATTCAATAAGTTTAGATAACATGAATTAATATTTTGATTGAAAAGTAATAGATAATTAAATTAGCACCAATCAAAATGCTTAGGTGGCTGAAAGACTTCGCCCAAATGAGTATAAATATAATCGTCTTGATATTTAAAATTAGAATGTTTTTGTGTTTCAAGCTCTAAAGGTTCAACTTTAAACTCGTTAAAATTCACAAATACGATTAAACTTTGAGCAGAGTGAATATCTCCAAAGGGTAAATTTTCATGGCCATCGTGAGTGTTTTGATGTTTGGTTTTACCACTGCCATAATGAAGATTTATAAAAGTCAAGAAATCGTCATCAAACTCCTGTTGATGCTTTTGGTAATGTGACCAAAAGTCATCAAACTTTGAAAAACTATCTACATTGATTCCAATAGTTTGGAGACCTATAAGAAAAGATAATATGTAAATAGCTAAGTTTTGCATAATACAAATGTACAATAAGATAGAAACCCCAAACTTAAGATTGACTTAAGTTAATAATATTTGGAATGGGTTTAGATAAAAATCGGTTTTATTTTTGACTTCAAAAGAATTACAATCTCAATACTAATCGTCATCATTTTCAATACGTTGAATGTCTTGAGCAGGAATATTGCTTCCACTTCTTATTTCAGTATGTCTTATTTCTCCACCTGTTGTGCCAGTTTCTTTACCAAAAAACAAAACAACCAAAGCAAATACAATTGTGGCTAAATTGAAGAAATTTGAAATGAATTTTTGCTTAAAACTCACCCACAACCCAACTAATGAAAATCCTCCTAAAACATAAGTTAAGGTAGCAAATTTTTCAGCCGATTCTTCATGGGTTTCTATGAAGTTTTCGGTTACACCACTAATATTTTCTGCGATGTCTTCTGCGCCTTCACCTGTATTCATTGCTGCGATTGACGCCAAAGCTCCAATTATGAAAATCATATAAGCCATCCTCTTGACGGCATCAGATTTTGAAATGAGTCCTGTGACCATAATTATTATCCCAACTATAGGAAAAATAATCGGTAAGTGATTAACGACTAAATGCCAATGTGCTTCATTCATGAGTTCTGATTTTTAATTTTATTTATGAAAATATTGATATCACCAAATATATTTGATATAAATATGTGAAATTAAGAGATTAAATTCGCTGCTATATTTAACACTACAGACATAAATCAATTATTAGATAACACATCTGAACCTTAGTTAGTTTCACATGACAAATATACGATACAGCTGAACACTCAAACTTAAGATTGACTTAAGTCGATAATATTTAAAATGGGGTTAGATAAACGAGTTTTACTTTGGTGATTTCCAATAGCTTTAAATCAACGTTTGTTATAAACAAAATCTAAACCTTGAGCCGTATAATTTTGAAATTTTCGGTCAGAAGAAACCAAAGTCAATTTTTCGGTTATAGCATGAGCAATAATGGCGTGATCAAACGGGTCGTTGTGGTTTTTAGGAATTGTGAGTTTGGATAGAGTTTTCGTATGGTATTTAGTATAAGTTAGAAGTTTTATATAAAATTCATTTTTAATAGGTTCGTGAAGAGATAAAGCAGATTTATATTTTTTTGATTTTATTTTGCCTATCCTTTGTAATTGTAAAATTTCAGAAACTACAATTGAGCTTGTTAAAAGATGATTATTAAAGTCAGTTAAAATGTGATTAACATCATGTGAAATATTATCTAATTCAGATAAAAGTAAAAAAGACAACAATATTAGTATCAAGTAGATATCTACTCATATCATTTTAATACTGCTTCCATATCAATTATCTTTCCTGTCCCTCTATTTGAAAGGGCTGCCAACCAAGTTTTTGATACCTTCTTAGAATTGGTATCTTTTGCTACTTTGATTTTATTGTCTTTTGTTTTCTCAGTTTCTGTAGACATTGCATTTAATTTTACACATAAATATACAAAAGCTGTGCTCAAATCTTTTAATATTAAATTTTCTTGAAGCTGATATTTTGGCTATTTAGTATCAAATAAACGTTAATTATCAGGCTTTTAACATTTTCGATTGATATATCAGTCACTTTGAAATGGCTTTTGTGTAATTTTGCATAAATTCTTATAATTTGAATAGACTTTTCTTTTTAATCTTTTTATTGTCTTTTGGTTTAGGATTTTCTCAAAATAGCCAAATTGAATACGAGAGCGAACGCACCAATATCAATGAAAAACTTTACCCTGGGGCCTTTATTTTTAACAAGGTCAATAAGCAAGTCTTTTTTAAACACGAAGGCATCAAAGTTTGGTGTGATAAAGCCATATTTTACCAAGACGAAAATTTTTTTAAAGCCTACGGAAACGTCAAAATGATACAGGATGACACCATTAACATGCGCAGTGCTTATGCGGAATATAATGGTAAAACTCAATTTGCTTTTGCCAGTGAAAATGTGGTCTTGACAACGCCGAGCAATAGACTCACTACAGATTCATTATTTTTTGACCGTGTGGTTCAAAAGGCCTTTTACAGAAGCGGTGGCACCGTTAAAGACACAGCAAGCACCATTACCAGTATTCGAGGCACTTATGAATTAGAAAATGATAAATATGCTTTTCGACAAAATGTAAAAGTCACGAGTCCAGATTATAATATTACCACCGATGTTTTAGATTTTTATACTAATCATGGTCACGCTTACCTTTATGGACCATCTGTTGTGACAACAGAAAATGGGAAAGTGTATTGCGAACGTGGATTTTTTGATACCCGTGAAGATTTTGGGTATTTCGTCAAAAATTCAAGAGTTGATTACGAACAACGCACCCTTTATGGCGATAGTATCTTTTTTGATCAAAAACGCAGTTTTGCATCGGCAACCAATAATATTGAAATCATTGACACCATCAACCGAACCCGTGTCAAAGGCCATTATGCAGAAGTTTATAAAGAAAAAGATTCCGTCATTATCACTAAAAACCCTTTAGCATCGACCTATCAGGAAAACGATTCTATCCATATCGCCAGCGATACCATGATGATTACAGGTGTGCCAGACAAGCGTATAGTTAGAGCTTATCCTGATGCCAGGTTGTTTAAGTCAGATTTAAGTGGTAAGGCTGACTCCATTCACTCTTCACAAGTTACAGGCCATACCCGATTAATCACAAACCCTATTTTATGGTCTGCTAATAGTCAAGTCACAGGAGATACTATTATGCTGACTTCTAATTTAGAAACCGAAAAATTAGACTCCCTGAAAGTCTATTACAACAGTTTTATGGTGCAAAAAGATAGCATTGATGGATTAAACCAAATCAAGGGTAAAGAGCTTTTTGGTTTATTTGAAAATAATGAATTAACTGAAGCTCATTTTATTAAAAACGCTGAAACCATTTATTACTCAAGAAATGAAGAAGGCGACCTTATTGGCATAGACAAAACCTTGGCTTCAAGTATCAAAATCGAGTTTAAAGACAAAGAAGTTACGGACATGTATTATTACAACAATGTGTCTGGAAATACCTATCCTGAAACTGAATTACCACCTAACGCCAGAACATTTAGAGGAATGGAATGGCGTGGTGATGAAAAGATAAAATCTAAGGCAGATTTACTCTCCAATAGACCCGAGTTTAACCTACCAATAATTAAAGGTTTAAAAGATTTAGAAAAAAACGATTCACTTACTCAACCATTTTACAAACAAAAAGATTTAAACGAAAAATCGAGTCTCAAAAAAATAGACACTGTATTAAATCCTATTCAAAAAAAGAATAAAAGTTTAAAAAGTATAAAACCAAAATTAAAGAAAGTGCCAAAGAAAATTGATGAGTAAGGATTTTCAAAAATATCAGGCGCAGACCACACCGCATCCACTTGGACTTAAAGTTGAATCTGCAAAAGGCAGTTACATCTATACAACCGACGGAAAAGCGCATCTTGATTTCGTCGCTGGTGTTTCGGCTTGCAACTTAGGCCATTGTCATCCTGAAATAGTCAAAGCTATTAAAACTCAAGCTGAGCAATATCTTCATGTTATGGTTTATGGTGAATATGTGTTAAAACCTGCTTTAGAAGTTTCCAAAACTTTAGCTCGGCTTTTACCTCAACCCTTAGAGCAAACCTATTTAGTCAACAGCGGCACAGAAGCTATTGATGGTTCAATTAAATTGGCTCGACGAGCAACAGGTCGATCACAAATTATCGCTGCAAAACATTGTTATCACGGCAACTCTTATGGTGCATTAAGTCTGATGGACTATCAAGAACGCACCCAGCCTTTTGGCCCACTTTTGCCCCATATCACACATATAGAATTCAATAACGAGAACTGCTTAAACGTAATTACAGATAAAACGGCGGCCGTCGTTTTGGAAACCATTCAAGGTGGCGCAGGTTTTATTTTACCCGAAAATGACTACTTGAAGAAAGTAAAACATCGCTGCGAAAAAGTCGGTGCGCTTTTGATTTTAGATGATATTCAACCTGGATTTGGACGAACAGGTAAACTTTTTGGATTTCAACATTTTGATATCGTTCCAGATATTTTAGTCATGGGCAAAGCTATGGCATCAGGCTTACCTATCGGCGCTTTTACAGCTTCTCAAAAATTAATGCAGTTGTTGAGCGATAAGCCTAAATTAGGACATATTACAACTTTTGGCGGTCATCCCCTAATTGCATCTGCTGCTTTAAAAACACTCGAAATTTTAGAACAAACTGACATTATTGAACAAGTTGGCAAAAAAGAAATGCTAATTAGAACTCGACTAAAACATACTCTAATCAATGAAATCAGAGGAAAAGGTTTGATGCTCGCTCTAATAATGAAAACAGAAGAACTGGCTAATCAGCTGGTATTAAAAGCTAAAGAACAAAATTTAATTTTATTTTGGTTGCTTTACGAAAAAAAAGCCGTTCGTGTCACACCACCTTTAACTATAACAAGTAATGAAATAGAAAAAGGATGTCAAATTATACTTAACATATTAGATGAATTGCACGAATAAAAGTATTTAAATGAATGGGTTAATCCTAAAATCACAATTTGTAACTTGCACCCATTAAAAATTTTGTTGATTATTTTGTTAACAACCTCTTTTAAAAAACCATAAATCGAATGAAAAGCCTTTTAATTTTAACCTATAAATATTCTAAAAGTCTCTTTTATGAAATTTGAATCCAACGAAGACTTTGATTTCCCTATTGAAAAATTTGAACATATGCTTAAAACCAACAACATCTTGTTCTTTGACACAGACGAATTTGTTGAAATTGTTGAGCATTACATTGATATGGGAAAATTGGCTTTAGCCAAAAAAGCTTTAAAATTAGGTTTAGACCAACACCCTAATTACACTGACTTAAAGCTACTAAAGGCTGAAATTTATATTTTTGAAGACAAACACGCTCAAGCCGAAGAACTATTGAAATATCTTCAAAAAGTAGATCCAGAAAACGAAGAAATCTATGTGCTTCAAGCTAATATTTATTCTAAACAAGACCGGCATATAGAGGCGATTGAAACTTTAGAATACACTTTAGACTTTGCAATTCAACCCTCTGAAATTTACAACTTGATAGGTATTGAATACCTGTTTATGGAAAATTTTGAAAAAGCAAAAGTCAGCTATATGAAATGTTTAGATCAAGATCAAAATGATTTTACGGCTTTGTATAATATCATTTATTGTTTTGACTTTTTAGACCAACAAGAGGAAGCTATTGCCTACCTCAATCAGTTTTTAGATAAAAACCCCTATTGTGAGATAGCTTGGCATCAACTTGGTAAACTCTATTTTGATATAGGCGAAGATAAACGTGCTTTACAAGCTTTTGATTTTGCCATTTATTCCGATGATTATTTTGTCGGCGCATATCTTGAAAAAGCAAAAGTCCTTGAGCGACTTAAACGTTACAATGAAGCTATTGAAAATTACAAAATATCAAACCAACTTGATGACCCAACCGCTTATGCGTATTTGAGAATCGGTAAGTGCTATATGAAACTCAACAACTCACAGGAAGCTATAAAGTTTTATAAAAAAGCGGTTCATGAAGACCCGATGATGGACAAAGCTTGGTCGGCATTGACCGAATTTCACATGGGTAAAAAAGATTACAAAACAGCTTTATCATTTGTCAATAAAGCCTTGAATATTGATGGTGAAAATCCTCATCATTGGCGCAATTTCAGTATTATCAATAGTGAGCTTGGCGATTTTGAAGAAAGCAAAAAAGGACTTCAACATGCCTTAGAATTTGGCAATTATGAATTCGAAAATCTTATCATGCAAATTGATATTTGTGTTGAAGAAAAAAAATGGAAAGACGCCTTAGATACCTTAAATTATGCTCAAGAATTTTATGAAAATCATCCTGAGTTTATGTATCGTCTTGCGGGGGTTTATTATCAACTCAAAAAATTTGACCAAGCTTTAATCACTTTTCAAAAAGCTTACGATGTCGATAAAGAATACGTTTTTGAAATAATTGACCTTTTTCCAGAAATGACATTTCACGCAGATTACAAATCTTATTTTGAATTATGAATTGGACTACTGTAAAATCATATACAGATATTACTTATAAAAAATCTAATGGTGTTGCTCGCATCGCTTTCAATAGACCTGAAGTGAGAAACGCCTTTAGACCCAAAACCGTAGCTGAACTATACGAAGCTTTTCTCGATGCACGTGAAGACACTTCAATAGGTGTTGTCTTGTTTTCTGCTGAAGGACCATCGCCAAAAGATGGTGTTTACAGCTTTTGCAGTGGTGGCGATCAAAATGCTCGTGGTCATCAAGGTTATGTGGATGATGATGGAATGCCAAGACTTAATATTTTAGAAGTGCAACGCCTTATTCGTTTTATGCCTAAAGTGGTAATTGCGGTTGTGCCAGGTTGGGCTGTTGGTGGCGGTCATTCTTTACACGTGGTTTGCGATTTAACGCTTGCCAGTAAGGAGCACGCCATTTTTAAACAAACCGACGCAGATGTCACCAGCTTTGACGGTGGTTATGGCTCAGCTTATCTCGCTAAAATGGTTGGTCAAAAAAAGGCCAGAGAAATCTTCTTTCTCGGTAGAAACTACTCCGCTCAAGATGCTGTAGATATGGGTATGGTTAATGCTGCCATTCCTCACGATAAGTTAGAAGAAGAAGCTTATCAATGGGCACAAGAAATTTTAGAAAAATCGCCAACTTCAATCAAGATGCTCAAGTTTGCTTTTAATTTAACTGACGATGGAATGGTTGGTCAACAGGTATTTGCTGGTGAAGCCACACGTCTCGCCTATATGACTGATGAAGCCAAAGAAGGTCGTAATGCATTTTTAGAAAAAAGAAAGCCTGACTTTAAAGATATTAAATGGATACCGTAATGTATATATTTGATTTAGGATTTTTGATTTAAACTTACTTGACTTATTGAAATATTATGATAGATTTTCAAAACCAAACTTTAAACATATCTGACTTACCGCGTTTTGAAACGGTAGAAGGTCATCGTGTTGATAAAGCCTATTTGAAAGTTTTGAGAATTCTTTACGTGTTTTGGGCATTGATATTATTTTCAGGGCTGTTGGTGCTTAATTATTTTGTGGATTTACCTGCAATGGCTTTCTTTCCTATTTTAGGTTTTTTAAGTATCTTATTCTTATTAATCATACTTGATATCGAGTTAGGATTTCCTAGAAGAAAATTTGGCATAAGAGCAAAAGATTTAATATTTCAAAAAGGCTATTTTGTGTTTAAACAAACTATTGTGCCTTACAAACGCATTCAACATGTTGAAGTTAAGCAAGGCTTAGTATTTAAAGCTTTTAAAATCTATACATTGAAAGCTTACACAGCTGGCTCATCTTCAGGTGATTTAAGTATTGCTGGACTCAACCACAACGATGCCGATAAGTTGAAAGCCCAAATCCTAAAAGTTGCAGACTTAGATGACAACTGATTTTTCCACAACACAACGACAGAATTTTAAGGGGATTTTGGTCATTTTTTTAATGGATTTGGTCAAACGCATCAAGCAAAATATTTTTGCTTTTTTACCATTATTGAGTAGCAACATCAGACAAAATTATTGGGAATATATAGTCACAGGTTTTGTTTTACTAATAGTCTTGCAGTTATTGTATTCTTATAAAAGTTATCTGAATTTTAAATTTCATATCCAAGATGGTCGGTTTTTTTTAAGGCAAGGCGTGTTTAAGTTTACAGATGTAGATATTGCTTTTGATCGCATTCAGAATATCAATATCAATCAAAATTTAATTCAGCAAATGCTCAATGTGGTTGGTTTTGAAATAGAAACCGCTGGGCAAGGTAAAGCTGAAATTACTATCAAAGCCTTAAGCCGTGAAGATGCCATAGATTTAAAACGTATTTTACTCGAAAATAAGACAGAAAAGTTCGCTGAAAACAATAATTCTGAAGTCACGGCAGAAGTTTCTACAAAACCAAAGCTGCTTTTTCATTTAAACTTAAAGCGCTTATTAAAAGTAGGCATAAGCTCTAATTATTTAAAAGGTTTAGGATTAGTGTTTGCCTTTTTTGCTACGTTGTTTCAATATATTGAAGATATTTTTTCTAACTTTTTTGAGGTTGATTTTGGTGAAACCTATGTCAATCAAATTCCAGAAACCTTAGGCTATATTGCTGGTTTTGTTGTTTTTATTATCGCGGCTGCATTTATTGTTACCGTTGCAACTTCTGTGATTAAATATTTTGAATTAAAAGTCACAAAAGTTGATAACGAATTTGAAGTCGATTATGGGCTTTTTAAACGTATCAATCAAGTTATTAAAAAGAGTAAAACACAAGTTTTTGAAGTGGAGCAAAACCCTATAAAAGACCTTTTTGGTATCAAAAATATTTTTATCAGTCAAGCTTCTTCTGAAGAATTGAGCAACAAAAAGAAAATTGGAATAGTTGGTGTGAGTAATGATGAAATTAACACCATGTTTCAATCTTTGTTTGATGTGCCTTATGATCAAGAATTTGTAATACGCCAAAGCAGTTTTCGCTTGATGTTTAGATTGATGACACGGTATTCAATACTGGGATTAGGCATTGGGATTGGCATTTACTTTTGGCAAAACCTCGTTATCAGTTTAGTTGTCTTTACTGTTTTAATTTCAGTGTTTAGTATAATTTCATATAAAACTGTAAAGAAAAGCCATATTGGCGTAAACGAGAATTTAATAAAAATCCATTCAGGTTCTATTCATACCAATATG
The DNA here is from genome assembly GCA_003931895.1 of Mesohalobacter salilacus. Taxonomy (GTDB): domain Bacteria; phylum Bacteroidota; class Bacteroidia; order Flavobacteriales; family Flavobacteriaceae; genus Psychroflexus. Next base: position 33,157 of record RRZV01000092.1, on the reverse strand, counting down.
AAATATATCGCGACACATAAAATTCAGTCGCTTGCTTTAAAACGCAACTGGTATCAACAACGCAATCAACACGCTGACTTGTTGATTTATACGGCTTCTGGAGATGAGCGTATTAATTATCTAAAATATGAAGAAGCGCTTAAAATCATCGACTTTCTCAATTATAAAGTAGAGTCAAGTCAACTCAGTTGGATTTAATTCTTAAGAATTGAGATTACATCCGTTCTGGCACTTTAATTCCCAAAAGATTGAAGCTTGTTTTAATTATTCTTGCTGTTGAGGCTGACAATTTTATTCTAAATAACTTTTGATTGTTAGTGTCTGCACCTAAAATACTGAGGTTTTGATAGAAAGAATTAAAAGCTTTTACCAAATCGTAAACGTAATTAGCAATTAAAGCTGGACTGTATTGATCAGCAGCTTGCTGAATAGTTTCTGGAAATTGATCTAATATTTTAATTAATTCTCGTTCTTTTTCATGCAGTTGATAAGTACCTACTTTTTGGTTTGGGTCTTCATCAAACTGTCTTAAAATAGATTGAATTCTTGCATAGGTATATTGTATAAAAGGACCTGTGTTGCCCTGAAAATCAACAGACTCTTTTGGGTCAAAGACTATACGCTTTTTAGGATCTACTTTTAGTATAAAATACTTAAGAGCGCCAAGCCCTATAATGTCATAAAGGTTTTCTTTTTCGTCTTCATCGTAGTCATCAATTTTACCGTGTTCATCTGAAATTTGCTTAGCCGTTAATGTCATGTCTTGCATTAAGTCATCAGCATCAACAACGGTTCCTTCTCTACTTTTCATTTTTCCGCTTGGCAAATCGACCATTCCATAACTGAGGTGGTACAAATTCTCTGCCCAATTATAACCTAGTTTTTTAAGAATTAAAAATAAGACTTTAAAGTGATAGTCTTGCTCATTACCAACTGTATAGACCATTTCATCTATTCCAAAATCTTCAACCCGTTTTATGGCTGTACCAATATCTTGTGTCATATAAACCGCTGTGCCATCTGCTCTTAAAACAATTTTTTCATCAAGGCCTTCATCACTTAAATCGATCCACACGCTTCCATCTGGTTTTTTATAAAACACACCTGATTTCAACCCTTTTTGAATACTATCTTTTCCTAGCAAGTAGGTTTGGCTTTCGTAATAATTTTTATCAAAATTAACACCTAGTCTTTTGTAGGTTTTGTCAAAGCCTTTATAAACCCATTCATTCATTTTTTTCCACAGGGCAACAACTTCTTCATCGCCATTTTCCCAGCGTTTAAGCATATCTTGAGCTTCTGTTAAGATTGGGGCTTTGGCTTTAGCCTCATCCTCTGGGATACCTTTATCAATAAGTTCCTGAACTTGTTTTTTGTAGGCTAAGTCAAATCTGACATAATATTTTCCTACCAAATGATCACCTTTCATGTCTGCAGACTCTGGCGTTTCGTCATGACCGAATTTTTGCCAAGCTAACATAGATTTGCAGATATGTATACCTCTGTCATTTATGATTTGAGTTTTGTAGACCTCATAACCGGCAAATTCCATAATTTGAGCAACTGCAAAGCCCAATGTTATATTTCTAATATGACCGAGATGTAAGGGTTTGTTCGTATTAGGCGAAGAAAACTCAACCATCAATTTTTTGTCTGTAAAAGCTCTTTTCCCGAAATTAGCATCACTGTATATATCTTCCAATATTTGAGTGATATACTTATCATCTAGCTCTAAGTTTAAAAAACCTTTAATAACATTGAAATCTTTAATCTCAGCCAGGTTCACTTTTAAAAAATCACCTATACTTTGGGCTAATTTTTCTGGATTAGTTTTGATATGTTTAAGTAAAGGAAAAACAACTAAAGTCATATCACCTTTAAACTCTTTTCTTGTTTGCTGAAATTCAAAAATCGAAATGTCTTTTTGATATTCGTTATTAAGAAATTTTTGAATATGTGGGGATAACAATTGCTCTACACGCATAAAATATAATTTACAAAGGCAAATATAATCTAAAAATTAGAGCTTCCCTTGAGGTTATATTTTCATTTTATCTAACTTTAAAGAAAAAATATGTTGCTCAATGTTTCTTATAATAGACCCAAGATTAAAAAACAAATTGACGAAAGTGTCGGCCAGTCCTTTTCTCTTGTTGATAGAGTAAAATTAGGAGGGATAGGTTCTGGTAAACTTGTTATAAACTCAACAAGTAAGCAGATATATAACTTATTGATTCTAGATAGTTATAGAAATGTGTGTAGCATTGAAATAAGACCTAAAGGTATTATTTTAAGTTTTAGGTCATTGCTTGAAACCTATGCACTTGTTATTCCCTTTTATAAACTAAAGATCTACAAAGGTCAATCTCAAGAATATTCTGTCTATATGGATAATTACTTTGTAAAAGTTAAGGCTGACGAAAAACGAATTCACAAGTTTATGCGAAAAATACTTGATTATAAGCTATCTAATAATGAATTAAATAACATGAATTATTATGAATAACCTAAATTATTCAGCAAAACTATAACGATAATCATCGTTATAAATTACCGTTTTGACTTTTTTAATTTTAAATTTATCTGATGGGTTTATTTCAAAATATATTCGAAAATCATTTTCAAACTGGCTTACATAAAGATAACCGCTATCTAACTTCTCAAAATTATTAACTGTATCACAATTTTGACATGATTTTACAATTATCATTTTGTTTTTAATCAAATATTCATCAATATGCATAATTTCTTTTAAATTAACTGGAATCTGAAAATAAACATTTTCTTCATAATCATCTAAAGAAGTTTGTGGATCACCTAAATGTTTATATACATATTTTACAACATTTAAAGAATTATCATCTTCCAAAATGTCTTTGTAATCATTTGAATTAGCTTTTGCTAAATTTATTGATTTATTTTTGATAATTTCAGCATAGCATTCAAAGCCTTCTGGACAGCCCGAAACCCCATCTTTTGTTTGAACTTGGTTACTGTTGTAAATGCTTCCGCAAGAGAATAAATTTAACAATAGCACGAAACTGAATAAACGTAATACATCTTTCATAACACACACCTTTAATATTTAGCCAAACTTAAAATGTTTTGTTAAGTATTGTATAAAATTTATAGTATATTTATTAACATGTTATCAACAATAGAAATATTTTATTTATGAAAATACTACTTACAGGGGCAAACGGTTATATAGGAATGCGGTTGTTACCTTTATTACTTAATCAAAATCACGATATAGTTTGTGCAGTTCGAGACAAAAAAAGACTTTCTGTTGATAAATCTATTAAATCACGAATAGACATTGTAGAAGTTGATTTTTTAGAAGATAAGCCTGTAAATCTTCCAGAAGATATTGATGTTGCTTATTATCTCATTCATTCTATGAGTAGTTCAACTACTGATTTTGATGATTTAGAAGCCCGAGCAGCCAAACGGTTTGTCGAACTTTTAAAGCCAACCAATGTTAAGCAAGTGATTTACCTCAGCGGTATAGTAAATCAAAAAGAATTATCAAAACATCTTCAATCTAGAAAACAGGTAGAACACATTTTATCAGAGGCTACATTTGCTCTAACTGTCATTAGAGCAGGAATTATTGTGGGGTCTGGTAGTGCATCTTTTGAAATATTGAGAGATTTGTGCGAAAAACTTCCCATAATGATTACTCCAAAATGGGTAAATACCAAAAGTCAACCTATAGCCATTCGTGATGTTTTATTTTACCTCACCAATGTTATTAATCGGAAAGATTGTTATAACCAAGCTTACGATGTAGCTGGGCCTGACACGATGACTTATAAAGATATGATGAAAGCTTACGCTGAAGTCAGAGAATTGCCTTTAAATATTATCAATGTTCCTGTGATGACTCCAAAATTATCCTCATATTGGCTCTATTTTGTAACAGCAACGTCATATAAATTAGCTCAAAATCTAGTTGACAGTATGAAGGTTGATGTAACTACACAGGATTATCGTCTTCAAGAGAAGTTAAACCACAAGCCTTTAAACTACAAAAAAGCTATACGTTTAGCCTTTGACAAAATAGAACAAAATCAAGTGATATCTAGTTGGAAGGATTCAAAAGTCAGTGGCCGATTTTCCAAGGACGACTTAAACAGATTTGTAAAAGTGCCAAAATTTGGCTGCCTTATCGATCATCAAAGTGCAAAAGTTGATAACCCACAAAAAACTATAGATAAAATATGGGAAATCGGCGGAAAAACAGGCTGGTATTACGCTAATACTTTATGGAAAATTAGAGGTTTTATAGATAAAGTTTTTGGCGGTGTCGGTTTAAGACGCGGACGAACAAATACATCAACCATAAATCCAGGTGATGCTTTAGATTTCTGGCGAGTTATTTTAGCTGATAAAGACGAAAAACGTCTTTTGTTATTTGCTGAAATGAAAGTACCAGGCGAAGCTTGGTTAGAGTTTTATATTGATGAAGATCATATATTGCATCAAAATGCAACTTTTAGACCACGAGGTTTAAAAGGTAGATTGTATTGGTATAGTATGCTTCCCTTTCATTATTTTATATTTGCAGGAATGCTTAATCGTTTAGCCAAACCTTAAACTTTGATCAATAGTTTTATCAAATCTAATAAAAGCCTTTTTTTAGCCACATTAGTGCTACTTGTGTTTATTGGTTTTGTATTCTTCTTTCCCCAATTAACTTTTAAAAAAATAGATCATTTTTCTGTTTGGGTAAGAGATGTTTTTGGTCAATTCTATTTGGTTTTAGGGTTTTCTTTTGTGATTTTTATGCTTGCGATTGGCCTATTACCTGTTGGAAAAAAGCGTCTTGGAAGCACAAAACCCGTTTATAGTTTTTGGTCTTGGATAGCAATGCTGTATTCTGCTGGTATGGGTGCTGGTATTTTATTTAGAGCTGTGCAAGAACCTGTTTTTATGTACCTCAATCCACCACTGAATACAGAAACTTCATCAGAAATTATGGCTTTAGAATACACGTTTTTTCAATGGGGTTTTACAGCTTGGGCTTTTTATACTGTGTTTGCTTTAATTATTGGTCATCTTATATTTAATCAAAAGCAAGCCGTGCAGCTAAGCGGACTTTTTTCAAAGTCAACTCCTGATTTTCTTAAGGTTAGCATCAATAGCTTTACTATTTTAGCAACTGTAATTGGTATTGTTTCTGCTGTTGCACTTGGTGTAAAACAAATTGAAGACAGTGCCACTCTTTTAGTTGACTTACCTCAAAGTTTTTTGATTATCATAATTTTAGCATTGGTTGTATTTGCATTTTCAACAACTTCATCTGTTTTGGGTTTAGATAAAGGAATAAAGCAGGTCTCTAACTTTAACATCATCTTGACCACACTACTGCTTCTATTTGTTTTCGTTCAAAGTGACATTTTAGAGGTTTTGAAAAACTTCTTTTTGGCGTTTAGGCAATATATCATAGATTTCATTCCAATGAGTTTGGCTCTAGGCAAATACAACCCTGGTCAAGAATTTCTCACAGAATGGACTTATTATTATTGGGCTTTTTGGTTGGCTTGGGCGCCATTTACTGGTGTATTCATCGCCCGTATTTCTCGCGGCAGAAGTTTTAGGCAAATTGTATGGGGCAGTTTATTGGTTCCGTCAGTAGCTAGTTTTTTTTGGTTTTCAGTTTTTGGGTCATCCGCTATTCAAATGCTAGATCAAGAAATTGTTCAACCAGAAAACTTCAATTCTGCATTTAATGCTATTGCTTATTTTTTACAAGAATACCACTGGCCCAATATTACTCAAATTGTTGTTTTAATCTTATTATTTGGTTTTTTGATTACATCGTTAGACTCGGGAATATTTGTATTGAGTATGTTTTCTGATCAAGGCAAACAAAACCCTCAAAATCTACACAAAATTGTTTGGGCTGTTTTTTGTTTATTACTCAGTTTAAGTTTTCTTTACATCGGCTACAAACTCCCTGAACAAAATGTATTATCTACAGTAAGTAAAGTTTTGATTATTGTGTCTTTACCCTTTGCATTTATGAGTATTCTTATAATTTTTAGATTTATAAAGCAAATTCTAAAATCTTAAATTCTAAAAATGGAAAATTTTAGATTAATTTTTCCACTTAATATTACACCCCATGCTTGGCTTTTGAAGTTTTGGTGATTCTCTATTGTTGAGCAATGCATCCAAAGCTTCTCTTAGACTTCTTCCTGTTAAGGGTAACCCATTTTTTGGTCGCGAATCATCAAGTTGTCCGCGATAAAACAACTCTAAGTTTTCATCAAACACATAAAAGTCTGGCGTACAAGCCGCATCATAAGCTTTAGCCACTTCTTGTGTTTCGTCATATAGATAAGGAAAAGGATAATTTTCATTTTCGGCTACTTCCGCCATTTTATCAGGATGATCTTCGGGGTAATTTTCTACATCATTACTGGAAATAGCTACAAAACCAAATCCTGTGACTTTATAATCATTAGCCAATCTTACCAGCTCTTCATTTACGTGTTTAACAAACGGGCAATGGTTACAGATAAACATAATAACTGTGCCGTGTTTACCTCTGATTTCGGACAAGTTTACAAATTGATTGTTTTTTACATTAAGTAAACGAAAGTCAGGTGCTTTTGTGCCTAATTCTATCATATTCGAGGGTGTTAAAGACATAATAATAATTTTATAGTCAAAGATATCAATAGATTTGATATTTTACATTTAAGTCACTTAAATTTAAAAGAAAAAGTCTTAATTTGTACTTTAAAATCAATTTATGAAAATATTAGTCACCGGTGGCTTAGGCTTCATTGGCTCACACACAGTTGTTGCTTTATTAGAAAAAGATTACGAAGTTATTATCATAGACAATCTATCTAACACTAGTATAGATGTTTTAGAAGGTATTACTCGAATTACTGGTAAAACTCCCGAATTTCACCAAATTGACATCAGAAACAAATCAGCACTAAGTCGGTTTTTTGATGAGCAACCTGATATTGAAGGCATCATTCATTTTGCAGCTTTTAAAGCCGTAGGAGAAAGTGTTGAAAAACCACTTGACTATTATGAAAACAATGTGGCAGCTTTAGTTTATTTGCTAAAAGAAAGTTGTAAACTGAACCAACCAAAATTTATATTTAGTTCTTCCTGCACAGTATATGGCCAAGCCGAAAAACTACCCATAACCGAAGATGCACCTGTCCAAAAAGCCAATTCGCCTTATGGTAACACCAAACAAATCGACGAAGAAATTATTCAAGATTTTATTAATAGTGGTGCAAACTTGCAAGCTATATCTTTAAGGTATTTTAATCCAATTGGTGCACATCCAACTGCTTTAATTGGCGAATTGCCGATTGGTGTTCCACAAAACTTAGTCCCTTTTGTTGCACAAACCGCAGCTAGAAAAAGAGAAGTTTTATCAGTATTTGGAGACGATTACCCAACAGAAGACGGCACTTGTATTCGCGATTATATTCACGTGATGGATTTAGCTGAAGTTCATGTGATTGCTTTAGAAAAATTAATTGAAAAAGACTATTCTAAACCCTACGATGTTTTTAACGTTGGTACAGGAAAAGGCAATTCAGTTTTAGATGTCGTTAAAACGTTTGAAAAAGTCAATAATCTTAAAGTACCTCATAAAATTGTTGATCGCCGCCCAGGTGATGTCACCGCAGCCTATGCCGACACAACAAAGGTGGAAAGTGTTTTGGGCTGGAAGGCTCAGCGAACAATGGCCGATGCTTTAAAAGATGCTTGGCGATGGGAACAAAAACAACAATAAAAAATCAAAAATTATGATTGGAAAAGTCATTAAAGGCAAAGCCAAACCTCGGGGAAAATTCCCTCACGTGAAACGCGTTGGTGATTTTATTTATATTTCTGGTACCAGCTCCAGACGGCCAGATAACTCCTTTGAAGGTGTCGAGGTTGACGAGATGGGAACTACCAATTTAGATATTAAAAAACAAACCCGTGCAGTACTTCAAAACATTGATGATATCTTAAAAGAAGAAGGCGCAAGTTTGAAAGATGTTGTTGATATCACCTCTTTTTTGGTTAATATGAATGACTTTAAAGGCTACAACGAAGTTTATGCTCAGTTTTTTGATTACGAAAATGGACCTACGAGAACAACCGTGGCTGTGCATCAATTACCTCATCCACATTTACTCATCGAAATAAAAGCGATTGCCTACAAAAAAGAACATTAAAACTCCCTTAAACTCAATTCTATTTTAGGGATAAATGTTAATTTAGCATTTTTAAAAAAGATAATATGACGAAGAAAACGGCAAAAGTCCAAGATTTAATTGATATGAAATTTTTAGAAACGCGTAAAGTGTTTCTCAATGGTCAAGTAGATGGTAAAAGTGCTAAACATCTCATAGACCGATTGATGTATTTAGATATTGAAAGTCACGAGCCTATTCAACTTTTTATAAACAGTCCAGGTGGGTATGTCACTGATGGATTTGCCATTTACGATACCATAAAAAGCCTTAAAAGTCCTGTACATACTATTTGTTCTGGCCTTGCAGCTTCTATGGGTTCTATTTTATTGTCTGTTGGCCAAAAAGGACATCGCTATATTCAGCCTCACGCCAAAGTGATGATTCACCAACCGCTTGGTGGTGCCCAAGGTCAAGCCTCTAATATTGAAATTCAAGCCAAAGAAATTTTAAAAACCAAAGAACTCAGCGCCAAAATTCTTGCTGAAAATTGTGATCAATCCTATGACAAAGTCATGAAAGATTTTAGTAGAGATTATTGGATGGATGCTCAAGAATCAATAGACTACGGTATAGTTGATAAAGTGATGAGCTAAGTTTTGAAACTTGATTTTAAATTTGTAGATGCCAAATCTATTTTAAAAATCAGGCATCAAGTTTTGAGAAAAGGAAGACCTTTATCTACTTGCCATTTTAATGGTGATAATTTATCTGATACTTTTCATTTTGCAGCATATATCAATGATGAAGTTGTTGGTTGTGTGAGTTTAATGTTAAAGTCAAACTCGAAAATTCAAGATAAACAAAGCTACCAACTTCGCGGTATGGCAGTGTTAGAAAAATATCAAGGGCAAAAAATAGGACAACAATTACTTCATCATGCCGAAAAGCATCTTATATCAAAAAACATTAAATTGGTTTGGTGTAATGTCAGAATAAAAGCTATTCCATTTTACAGGAAAAACCAGTACCAACAACTTGGTGATGATTTTAATATCCCAGAGGTTGGGCCTCATGTTTTAATGTTTAAATCTTTAGAATGAAAAGAATAGATTTCATCAAATTGAATGCTTTAGCAGGAATAGGTTTTAGCGTGATGCCCTTTGAATATTTACAAGACAACCCGAGCAAAGCCTTGTTAACAGGAAAACACAATCCTTATCTCAACACTTCTGGTGTTATACACAAAGCGGTTTATCAGCCATTTGTTAAAATGCGTGAAGCAGCATTAAAAGCAGGTCTTGATATTCAAATCGTTTCGGGTTTTAGAAGTTTTGACAGACAACTGAAAATTTGGAATTCTAAATACAAACAATATCAAAAACAAGGCCTGTCAGATAAGGACATTATTAAAAAAATCATCACCTACTCTACTATTCCAGGCACATCTCGCCATCATTGGGGAACCGATATAGACATTATAGATGCTAATGTTGAAAAACCAAATAGCGATTTACTTTTAGAACAAAACTATCATGGCAATGGTGTTTACTGCAAACTTCAGGAGTGGATGCAAACCCATGCTCACGAATTTGGATTTTATTTGGTTTACACCAATAATTATCATCGTTCAGGCTTTAAATATGAACCTTGGCATTATTCATACAAACCTTTATCAAAACCTTATCTAAAATCCTATTTAAAACTAAACCACAACGACCTGTTTAATAACGAAAATGTTTTAGGTAAAAACTATTTAGACCAAAACTGTTTAATGTCATATTTTCAATCACATCTCAGAGGAATTAACCCAAAACTTTTGCCTTAAAACCTTAATTTTGTACATCTAAATTTCGGCTATGCTTAAACAACTTGGCGCTCTATTACTTTTTATCATTTTTAGTTTTAATCTTTCAGCCCAAGAAAAAAATGTAGAAACGCAAAACATATTATGGACAAGGTATCTGTTGAAATTTCAAGTCAGTGAAAAATGGACACCTTTTTTTGATGTTGAGGAACGGATGTATATGTTTCCATTCAGACAGCATCAATTATTACCCAGCATAGGTGCAAATTATAAGTTAGACCAAAACTTTTCGCTCACAGCAGCAATGATGTATTTTGAGCTGACCTTACCACAAGACCCAAATGCTGATTTTACAGAAATTCAACAAGAATTAAGACCACAAATCGCTGTGAATTATAAACATAAACTCAACACAAAATTGAGTTTTTTAGGTCGTTTAAAATTAGAATGGCGATACAAAAAACCGCCAAATGCCGATTCTTATAATTTCACCAATAATAGATTGCGAATGCGAATGGGCTTGACCTATGACATAAATGACAAATTCACAGCTAAACTTTTAGAAGAAATTCACATTAATATAGGTGATGAAATAGTTCGAAACGTCTTCGACCAAAATCGAGTTACTGCAGGCTTTAACTATAAAATAAACGAAAAATTTCAAGTTGAAAGTGGCTATTTGTATTGGTTTCAGCAAAGCTCTTCTGGTGTTGATTTTTTTAGCCGCAATATTGTTTACTTTACCCTAAAGCACAACTTGAGGTTTTATTAAGATACTTTGTAGAATAGTAGTCTCATGAAAAACAAGTCCTCATCCTTTACAGAATAATATAGCTGATAGTCTGTAGATAAAGCTTAATCCAAGATCCATGATGCTTTAACAATACTTCTAAAACTTAAGTTAAAGTTGTAAATTAAACGTAACTATTAGAACAAGCTTAGACTTATTAGGGTGTTGAAAAATATGAGAATAAGTTATCACAAAGGATTTTTGTGTGATATAATAAATTGTATTTTTACGCATTATTTTAGCACATGGGAAAAATTATAGCTATAGCTAATCAAAAAGGCGGTGTTGGTAAGACAACTACAGCAGTGAACCTAGCTGCGGCACTTGGCGTTTTAGAAAAAAAAGTCTTATTAATCGATGCCGACCCGCAAGCTAATGCGACTTCTGGTTTAGGCATTAATGTTGACGAAGTTGAAAACAGCAGTTATCAACTTTTGGAGCATACGCAAGAAGCTAAAAACCTTATCGTTCCTACAGATTCGCCAAATTTAGATTTAATTCCTGCGCATATTGATTTAGTGGCGATTGAAATTGAGTTGGTAGACCAAGACAACCGAGAGCAAATGCTAAAAGTGGCGATTGAAGATTTACGGTCGCTTTACGATTATATTATTATAGACTGTGCCCCATCTTTAGGGTTGCTAACCTTGAATGCACTCACAGCTTCAGACTCCGTAATAATTCCGATACAGTGTGAATATTTTGCGCTTGAAGGTTTAGGTAAATTGTTAAATACCATAAAAAGTGTTCAAAAATTACACAATCCTAAATTAGATATAGAAGGTTTATTGCTAACGATGTATGATGCCAGATTGAGATTGTCTAATCAAGTGATTGACGAAGTCAAAAAACACTTTGCCGATATGGTTTTTGATACCATTATACAACGTAACGTAAGATTGAGCGAAGCCCCAAGCTATGGCGAAAGCATTATAAAATACGACGCAGCAAGTCGAGGTGCTAACAATTATTTGAGTCTTGCTGAAGAATTATTAAAACAAAACCAAACCTAAATGTTATGGCCAAAGCTAGAAAAAAACAAGCTTTAGGACGAGGACTTTCAGCCTTGCTGAACGATCCTGATCAAGATATTAAATCTGTTGAAGATAAAGATGCTGATAAAGTAGTAGGCAGCATTGTTGAATTGGAACTTGCTCATATTGAAGTGAACCCATTTCAACCACGAAGTAGTTTCAACGAAGAACATCTTGAAGAGTTGGCGTCTTCTATTCGTGAACTTGGTGTAATACAACCCATTACCGTCAGAAAAATTGAACGAAATCAATACCAGTTGGTCTCGGGTGAGCGGCGTTTTAGAGCATCTAAACTTGCTGGGCTTCAAACTATTCCGGCTTACATCAGAATTGCCAACGATCAAGAGGCTTTGGAAATGGCCTTGGTAGAAAATATTCAACGCCAAGATTTAGATCCGATTGAAATTGCCTTGTCCTATCAGAGACTGATTGATGAAATCGATTTAACACAAGAACAAATGAGTTCACGTGTTGGCAAAAAACGCTCGACTATTACTAATTATTTAAGACTTTTAAAACTTGATCCGATTATCCAAACCGGTATGCGCGATGGGTTCATCAGTATGGGACACGGTAGAGCTTTGGTGAATATTGATAGCACAAAAACCCAAATCAAAATTTATCAAAAAGTATTGAAAGATAAGCTTTCAGTGAGAGCTACTGAAGATTTGGTAAGACAGCATAACCAAAAAGGTGAAACAACACAAAAAACAGAAACCCCAACAACATCTTTTAGTGCTGAAAAAAAACACATCTCAAAATTTTTTGGAACCAAAGTTGACATAAAAGTGAATCAAAAAGGCAATGGCAGAATCATCATACCGTTTGCATCTGAAGAAGACTTGAACCGTATTCACGAGTTACTGAAAAATAAGAATTGAAATTGAAGAATGTAATTTTCATAGCTGTATTTATTTCTTTTTTGGGAAAAAGTTTTGCTCAAAACGACAGTATTCCTGTGGGTGAAGAACTTCAATTTGATAAAGCCGTTAAAAGCAAAAGCTTTGAAGCCAATCCATTTGATGCCAACGCACCTGCAAAAGCAGCATTTTATTCTGCGGTACTTCCCGGCTTGGGTCAAGCCTACAATAAAAGTTATTGGAAAATTCCCTTAGTTTACATCGCTATTGGCACGCCAATGTATTTTTATATTGACAACAATAATCAATATAACCGCTATCGCGACGCTTTTAAAAGTCGTTTGGCAGGTTTTGAAAACGATGAGTTTTTTGGAATTTTAAGTGAGGATGACTTAGTTGAAGCTCAAAAATTGTTTAGAGAAAATAGAGATTTATCTTTGCTCATAACTATTCTTGCTTATGTTCTCAATATTGTTGATGCTAATGTAGAAGCCCATTTAAATCAATTTAATATTTCTGAGGATCTATCAATGCGTCCAAGCCAAATTAATAATTTTTCAACCGGTCAACAAGCATTTGGATTGTCGTTAAAATTAAAATTAAACTGATGAAAATAGCACTTTTAGGATACGGAAAAATGGGACAAAGCATAGCTAAAATTGCTCAAGAACGCGGTCACGATATTGTATATAAAACCAAAGATGAACCTGATTTTAGTCAAGTAAAACAAGCCGATGTCGCTATAGAATTTAGTATTCCTGAAGCCGCTTTTTACAATATTTCTGAATGTATTAAAAACCAAACCCCTATCATTTCTGGCACTACAGGTTGGTTAGACCAATTTGATAAAACCAAAAATTTAGCTAAACAACATCAATCTAAATTTTTATACGCTTCTAATTTTAGCGTAGGCGTCAATTTATTTTTCAAACTTAATAAAATGTTGGCTGAAATTATGAAAAGTCAGCAGGATTACAAGGTGGATATTTCAGAAATTCATCATCTTGAAAAAAAAGATGCCCCAAGTGGTACAGCCATCAGTTTAGCTGAACAAATCATTGAGTATTCTGATTACAAAAGCTGGTCGCATCCACCAAAATCTAATGAGAGCAAAGATATTCCGATTAAAGCCTATCGAGAAAAAGGTATATTTGGCACACACGAAATCAGTTATAGATCTGAAATTGACGATATTGAAATAAAACACACAGCACACAGCCGAAAAGGTTTTGCTCTCGGTGCCGTTTTAGCCGCGGAATGGTTGGTAAATCAAGATAATCACGGTTGCTTTAGTATGAGCGACGTTCTTAATATTTAATGCTATTATATAAATTACTATGACTCTATTTGATATTTTAATTGTAATCCTGATTGTACAAGTTGTCCACTTTTTAGGAACTTGGAAGTTATATCAACGCGCAGGTCGATCAGCATGGCAAGCTATTATTCCTGTTTATAATGCTTATATTTTAATGAAGATTATCAACCGACCGTGGTGGTGGATATTTTTATTGTTTATTCCCGTTGTACAGCTGTTGATGTTTCCTGTGATCTGGATTGAAACCGCTAAAAGTTTTGGCCACGATGATCCTAATAAAAGTATTCTATCTGTGATAACTTTTGGTTTTTATTTGTATTACATCAACTACTTTACAACAAGCGAATATGAAGGCAATCGCGAATTAAAAGCCAAAACAAAAGCTGGTGAAACGCTGGGTTCTATTGTGTTTGCAGTTGTTGCTGCAACAATTGTGCACACGTATTTTATACAACCTTTTACCATTCCAACCTCATCACTTGAAAAGTCTTTGCTCATCGGTGATTTCTTATTTGTGAGCAAATTCCATTATGGGGCAAGAACACCAGGAACAGCTATAGCATTTCCTATGGTTCACGACACAATTCCTGGAATCAAGGTCAAATCTTATGCAAGTGAACCCCAATTACCAATGTTTCGATTACCAGGCTTTGAAGATGTGAGTCGAAATGACATTGTAGTGTTTAACTGGCCCGTTGACACTGTACCATATTTCAGATATTCTGGACCAAAAACCTACTTAAAACCTATCGATAAAAAATCAAATTACGTTAAGCGTGCTGTAGGTGTTGCCGGCGATTCTTTAGAAATTAAAGATGGAAAAATTTACACTAATGGTCAGCCACTTCAGCTTCCTGAACGAGCTGATTTACAATATTCTTATATCATAAAAGGCGATAATTTTAATTTAAATACTTTACAAAACCGCTACGATATTACTGATGGTTTTGGATTTATCAATAGAGAACAGGGTATTTTTAAAGCCATTGCCATTCCTGATTCAAAAATTGAACGTTTTAAAAAACTGCCAAACGTAGAGTCTGCAGTTAAAGATATTTTAAGCAAAACCGATACTAAACCTTCAAAAAAAGTATTCCCCAATCAAGCTAAGCGCGACTGGAACCGTGATAACTTTGGACCAATCTATATTCCAGAAGCTGGCCAAACTGTTGAAATCGATACCAGTAGCATAGATTTTTACAAACGCATCATCGAAGTTTATGAGGGTCGAGAAATGGGTGAAGAGCAAAACATCAGTATTAAAGGTGATCAAGTTTTATTGAATGGCAACCCAATCACAAGTTATACTTTTAAACAAAACTACTACTGGATGATGGGAGATAATCGCCACAACAGTGAAGACAGTCGATTTTGGGGTTATGTTCCACAAAGCCACGTGGTTGGCAAACCAGTTTTTATTTGGTTGAGCTTAGACCCTAACAAATCAGGTTTGAGTAAAATTAGATGGGATAGAATGTTTACTACGGTTTCTGGAGAAGGAAAGCGTGTTTCTTATCTTCCTTATTTTCTTATTGGTTTGGTTTTAATTGTAGGATTTAGATATTTTAGAAAAAAACGAAAATCATAAATGCCACAAGCTGTCTTTTGTTTACCATACTTCGGTCCGATTAGTCTTTATAAATCGCTTGTAAGCTATGATAAAGTTTATATTGAAGCTGCTGAAAATTACCAAAAACAATCCTACAGAAATCGGCAATACATTTATGGCGCTAATGGTAAATTAATGTTGAATATTCCTGTGAAACACAGTGGTTCAAAACAACGTTTAAAGTATAGTGAAAGTCAGATTGAAAACGATTTTAAATGGCAAGATTTACATTTCAAGTCCTTAGAAAGCGCCTACCGCACCTCACCATATTTTGAATTTTTTGAAGATGACATCGAGCCACTATTTCGAGAAAAGTTTGAAAATTTATTTGAATTTAATTTGAAGTGTTTTAAAACCACTTTAGATCTTTTAGATTTAGACATTAAACTTGAAATGACGTCAGAGTTTTTTAAGAATTATACTGAAATTGAAGATCAACGCTCTCTTATTGAAGCTAAAACTAAAACTCCGTTTGACATCAAGCCTTATCATCAAGTTTTTGAAGATAAGTTTGGGTTTATTGAAAACCTGAGTATTTTAGATTTGCTTTTCAATTTAGGGCCAGAGAGTGTAAGTTATCTAAAGAGCTTATAGTTGTATTTCAGTCATTACTGGAAAATGATCAGAGTAGTCAACTGTATAGTTTTTAAAGCCTTTAGAGTTTAAAGAGTCGCTGATAAATATCATGTCTAACCTAACTGGTAATACTCCAAAATTAAATGTTTTGCCATAAAATTGACCAGATTCTAAAAATGAATCTTTTAAATTTAAATCAATGGTTTGTTGATATAAATACGATAAAGCTGTATTATTCATATCAGCGCAGAACACAACTGGAAATGGTGAATTGATAATATCACCCTTAAGCATGTTAAACTGACGGAGTTGTTTTTGAAATACTTTTTCTAAACGTTTTATCAATTTTTCTTTAGGTTCTTTTTGAATGACTTGAAAATCGGGTTTTAAGTTAAGTGACTGAAAATGGCAACTAAATACTCTGATAGTATCACCTTTTATCACAATATCAGCGTATATAGCAGAATTTCCTGAATCTTCAAAGTCAAACCGGGCGTAATTCAAAATAGGATGCTGACTGTATATTGCAGACTGAAGAGAAAGGTTTGAAGTATCTAAAGTATTGTATTTAAAATCCTTAAAAATTGGCTTTTTAAAATACTTTAATTCTTGGAGACATAAAATAGAAGGGTTTTCTTGACTTATAAAGCTTTCAATATCCTTATAAGTTGATTTATGATTGTCTTTTAAACTGTAAAATTGCATAACATTATAACTCATCACTTTAAAATCAGCATTATTATTAACCTCTGAAGCTGAAAAGGCAAATAGATTTTGAAAGTGAAACCAGCCTAAAGCAATGGCTAAAAATGAGAGTATAAAGTATTTTTTAAGTTTAAGCAACCAAATTAAAACGAAACAAAAATTGAGTATCCACAACAGTGGAATACTAAAATTAATAATAGAGAAAACCGAAAGTACATCAGGGGAAATAAAGCTGGTGAGATAAGATAATGCCAATATCACTGCAAAAATGATATTGATAATATATAGAATCTTATAACCAAAACTCAGCTTTTTCATGCTACAACTTTAGATATCTTTTCCTGCGTTGAAGAGAAAATCTTTTTCTTCTTTGGTTAAACTCTCATAACCACTTTGACTGATTTTGTCTAAAATATCATCAACGCGTTTTTGCTTGTCATCTTTTTCGGCTTTTGAGGCTTTCTTATAACTCTTGTTTTTGTAAACGGTTTTCATATTAGATTTTGACTTTCGTTTAGGTTTAGAGTCAAAAAGTTGTTGAAAACCGGCAATTAAATTTTCTATCCACTTGCCAATATCATTACCTTTATCTAATTGTTTAGTATAAAAATAGCCTATAAAAGCTCCGCCAAGATGAGCTAAATGTCCGCCAGGGTTATCAAATGGCATTTGAATAATATCCATCAATACAAAAAACGCTGCAATCCACCAGAGTTTGATATTTCCAAGCAAAAATAACTTCACATTCAAATTTGGCACCTTAGTAGCAATACCTATAAAGACCGCCATGACTGCTGCTGAAGCACCAATTAAGTAAGATTTTCCAATACCGGCAAATGCTGGAAATAAATTATAACTCAACATATATATTAAAGCACCGAAAATCGCCCCTAAGATGTAATAATTGAGTAGCTTTTTACCAGAATAAAAAGTCAAAAATTGCTGTCCGCCAAAATACAGAATAATCATATTAAACAGAATATGCAAAAATCCAGCGTGTAAAAAAGCATAAGTTACAATTGACCAAGGTTTTAAGACAAAATCCATTAAATCTTTAGGAAACACCAACCAATCTAAAAAGAAGTTGGTTTGAATGTTCATTAAAAAAAACAATGCCCTAAACACATAAGTCAGAATAAACATAATGACATTAAGCCCAATGAGTTTTTCTAAAACATTGGCTGTCTTGTACTTGTATATAATTTGTTCTTTAGTTGTCATATCAATTCCATCGATTTTGATTAAACTGATTTTTCTTCCACACCCACATGGTCAAAAATCCAATCACTGCGCCGCCAATATGCGCCCAATAAGCCGTATTTGATGGTCCCGCCAATGAACTTCCCGTTACAGCCGAAATCACATTTAGAGCAAAATAACCACCAATTAAATATTTAGCTTTTATCGGAATAGGTATAAAAATAATATAAAGCGGCATATTAGGATATATTACTGCAAAAGCTGCCAAAACTCCAAATATAGCACCAGAAGCACCAACCATTGGTGTGGTGTAATTAGAAATCAATTGGTTACTAATTTCGTTAGAAATTCCATAGGTTCTGTATTGACCTGTTTCCATAACCGACTGTAAAAGCGATTGAATTTGACTTGGCGTAATTCCTGCGTCTATATAATATTGATAGGCTTCTCTAAACCCAAGATAACTGAATAATATTTGAAGTCCAGCAGCACCCAAACCTGCTGAAAAATACAAAAACAAAAAGCGTTGTTGTCCCACATACATTTCGAGAACACTACCAAAAATATACAAGGCAAACATATTGAACAAAATATGTGTCAATCCGCCGTGCATAAACATGTGAGTAATCAATTGCCAGTATTCAAAATTAGGATTACCAGGATACCACAAGGCAAAAAACTTATAAGCTACTTCGCCGAGAAATTGTGAACCCAAGAAAAACATCACATTGGCGATGAGCAAAGTTTTTACCGTATCAGTTAGTCTGTTCATGTTCTAAATATTTTATCTATGGCGTTTTCATCCATATGAACAAAAACGGGTTGGTTGGTAGGCGAAACCGAGGGTTCTTTACAAGAAAACAAAGCATTAATGATGTCTTGTTGCTCTTCTGTTTTTAAAGATTTACCATTAGCAATGGCCATGTTTTTAGCCATAATCATTGACAAACGATTGTTGCGATCAAATCCTGAATCTGGAATGCCCGCTTTAAAATCGGCTATAAGTTCATCTATGACTTCATAAATTTGAGATTCAATCAACATACTCGGTATACCATTAATGTTAACAACACCATCTTCAGATTTTGAAAAATCAAACATAAAACCCGTCAATTCTAAAGATTCACTGAGCGATTCAAGTAAGTCCACTTCGTCAGAAGACAATTCTAAACTCAAGGGAAACATTAGCTGTTGAGAGTGTCCTGCCTCTTGCGTAATTTGACTTAAAAATTGTTCATATAATATGCGTTCGTGTGCCCGATGTTGGTTGACTAGAATGAGCCCTGAAGAAGATGAAGATACAATATACTTTCGCATCAGTTGAAAAGTATGCTGTTGATGTTCAGTATCATCAAACAACTGATCCGGTTGTATCTTACTTTCAAATTGAAAATCCTCTGAATTTTCTATGTCTTCGGTTAAGCCAGAGTACAAGGTTTCCCATGTTGAATATTGATTCTGATGTTGAAATTGAGAAGTAGCCTTTCTCGATTTAGGTTGATCTTGAAAGGGATTAAAATTCCTGTCCACTTCAACTTTAGGTAATTTGGCATTTGATTTTTCTGTACGATAATCTGTATCTAAACTTTTATCTCGGTCAAAATCTAAAACGGGTGACACATTAAACTGCCCTAAACTATGTTTAACGGCACTTCTCAAAATCGCATAAATACCATATTCGTCTTCAAACTTAATTTCTGTTTTTGTAGGATGTATATTGATATCAATACTTTTAGGATCAATGTCTAAATAAATAAAATACGACGGATGAGTTTTAGGTTTTAATAAGCCTTCAAAAGCTTGAATAATAGCGTGATGTAAATAAGAGTTCTTAATAAATCGGTTGTTGACAAAAAAGAATTGCTCACCTCGACTTCGCTTAGCATAAGAAGGTTTTGTAACAAATCCACTGATTTTTATTAAGTCTGTTTCTTCTTGAAGAGGCACGAGATTTTCGTTGATTTTTTTACCCATAATACCAACTATACGTTGACGAGCATTATTTTTTGGCAGTTGAAATAACTCATTGCCATTGTGAATAAGTTTAAAAGCAACATCAGGATGGGCTAAAGCCACACGTTGAAATTCGTCGATTATATGGCGTTGCTCAACTTGGTCAGATTTTAAAAAATTGCGTCTAGCTGGTATATTGTAAAATAGATTTTTAACACCAATTGATGTACCCGATGGTGATACACAAGGATTTTGAGCTTTAACTTCACTGCCTTCAATTAAAATTTTTGTACCTGTCTCCTCTTCTGCTCTTTTGGTTTTAAGTTCAACGTGACTCACAGCCGCAATCGATGCCAAAGCTTCACCACGAAATCCTTTTGTATGTAAATCGAATAAATCTTCTGCAGAACTAATTTTAGAAGTGGCATGACGCTCAAACGCCATTCTTGCATCAGTAGTTGTCATACCTTTACCATCATCAATGACTTGAATTAGCGTCTTTCCAGAATCCTTAACAATTAAAGTCATTGATGTTGATTCAGCATCAATAGCATTTTCTAATAACTCTTTAACAACAGAAGCTGGCCGTTGCACAACTTCGCCCGCTGCAATCTGGTTAGCGACATGGTCTGGAAGTAATTTTATGCTATCGTTCATTGTTGTTGTGTAAAAATAGACAAGTCAAAATCTATAATCCACAAAAATATAAGAATAAGAATAGTCGCAATCAATAACACGCGTTTATTTAGGCTACGGTTTCCTCGCGTTCGACTGGCTTTTCTAGCATCAGCCCAATGAGAGCCAAAATCTATTTGATTAGGCGTGTTTTTAAACTTTGCAAAACGCGAATCAAAATCGTAAATGTTACCCTCATCTTTACCCTTATAATATCTTGGGGTATAATTGTAGCGGTCATTTTTACGCAGTTTGAAAGTTTTGATTTTAAACATATTTATTTCTTAATAATTCAAAAATACGAAAAAGCAATGAAGATTTTTTTAATTGATAAAAATTTAAGTGAAAATTGAGAAGATGCAAAAACTTAAAGCATCTAGATGTTATGAAAATTTAGATTAAAGATAAACTTTGCAATACTTTTAATAGGTTTCTAAGGTGTAAATCCTTTATTTCAATTAAATTTGCGAGCCTATTTCGAAACTACTTTGAATGCCTAAACGAAAGTCAAAATCTGATTTACCTAAAACCAAGCTCAATAAGTCTAACTTAAAGCGTTCACTACGACTTTTTAATTATATCGGACCGCATAAGTGGAAATTAGCCATAGGCATGATTTTCTTAGGTCTAACCGGAGTTACAGCATTATTGTTCCCTAAATTAATGGGAGATTTAATCAAGACGGCTGATTTTTCTGTTGAAGATATCAATACTATGGGCATGTGGTTGTTGGTTTTATTTACTGCTCAGGCTATTTTTTCTTTTTTCAGAGTCGTCCTGTTTGTGAATGTCACTGAAAATATGTTGTCGGCTATTCGGCAAGATGCCTATAATACCTTGATTAAAATGCCGATGTCTTTTTTTTCTGGTCGTCGTGTTAGTGAACTTAACAGTAGAATAGCAGCAGATATTGGTCAAATTCAAGATACCTTTACAACAGGAATTGCTGAATTTTTACGCCAGATGATTATTGTAATTGGTGGTATTATCGCTTTGTTTTTAACTTCAGTTAAACTTTCGCTATTAATGTTGATTACTATTCCCGTTTTTGCACTAGTAGCGGTGGTGTTTGGTCGGTACATTAAAAAATTATCCAAACAAGCCCAAGACAAAGTCGCTGACGCCAATAGCATAGTTGGAGAAACATTACAAGCCATTGCAGATGTCAAGGCATTTACAAACGAATTTTTTGAAATTAGAAAATACAAATCAGCAGTTAACGATATTAAATCTATAGCCATTAAAGGCGGTTTAGCTCGTGGTGCTTTTTCCTCTTTTATCATTTTTTGTATTTTCGGAGCTATTGTTCTGTTGGTATGGTATGCGGTAAAATTACAACATGCCGGAGAGCTTGACCAATCACAATTGATCACGTTTATACTTTATACCATTTTTGTCGGTGCTTCTATTGGTGGTTTGCCGTTCCAATATGCGCAAATTCAAAAAGCCGTTGGCGCTACAGAACGGGTCTTAGATATTATTGATGAAACTCCAGAAGATCTTGAAGACCAAACTGTAAAACAAAATATTAAAGGTCATTTAAAATTTGATGCTGTCAATTTTGCCTATCCATCTCGCGCCGATGCTCAAGTGTTAAAGAATTTAAATTTTGAATTAAAACCAGGACAATCTACAGCTTTTGTAGGCACTAGTGGTGCCGGAAAATCAACAATTGCCAGCTTAATCCTAAGGTTTTATAGTCCTCAAAGTGGTCATATATTATTTGATGAAAAGCCTGCTTCAGAATACGATTTACATGAATTAAGACAGCAAATGGCCATTGTACCGCAGGAGGTATTGCTTTTTGGCGGCAGCATCAGAGATAATATTGCCTACGGTAATCCAGAAGCAAGTTTTGATGAGATAATCAAAGCCGCTAAACAAGCTAATGCACATGATTTTATCATGTCTTTTCCTGAACAATACGAGACCCAAGTTGGCGAACGCGGAGTTCAGCTTTCTGGTGGTCAAAAGCAACGTGTAGCCATTGCTAGAGCGGTTCTTAAAGATCCTGTGATTCTAATTTTAGATGAAGCCACAAGTTCTCTCGATACAGAATCAGAAGTTTTGGTACAAGATGCTTTAGATAAGTTGATGAAAAACCGAACTTCAGTCATCATTGCCCATCGACTTTCAACCATTAAAAAAGCAGACCAAATTTTAGTCCTTCAAAATGGCCAAATCACCTCAAAGGGAAATCACGAAAGCCTTTTAAGTGATACAGCAGGGCTTTATCACAAACTCATTAATATTCAAACCCAAACTGAAAAATAAAAAAACTAACAAGTGTTAGTTAAACTGATTATTGTCATATTTTAAGCTTAATGTTGATTTTATTTTCGCATTAAATTTAAAAACTTTAATCATGAAATCTTATTTTTTAATCGTATTAGCTTTGTTAACTTTTAGTGGTGTTTACGCGCAAGACAACAACTCTAATTCTGAGAAAGACTATAAATGGCAGATCCGTTTAAGAGGTTTGGTCATCGCCCCAGACGAATCTGCTGAAATTGGAGTCATTGGAGGAGATGCTCAAATTTCTACCGCTTTTGTTCCAGAGTTAGATTTTACTTATTTTTTCACTAAAAATTTTGCTGCTGAATTAATTTTAGCAACTGCAGAACACGATGTTAAGACTGTGGCTTCAGATATTTCTGCTATTGGTGGTCCCACAAGTACGGATATAGATTTGGGAAGCGTGTGGCTTTTGCCTCCAACCTTAACGGCACAATACCACTTGCACGTCAATGATGTGTTTAAGCCTTACATCGGAGCAGGTATCAACTATACCTTATTTTACAGTGAAGACGAAGGACCAGTTGTAAAAGGTATTGATTATGACAGTGCTGTTGGTTTTGCTCTTCAAGGCGGATTTGACCTGATGATTAGCGAGCGTTTCTTCATTAATATAGATTACAAAAAATTATTTCTTAACACCGATGTTACAGTCGATGCTTCAAATTTGGCCGATGGTCTTGAAATTCCAGCCGATGTAGATATCGACCCTGATATTTTTGGTTTCGGTGTCGGGATGAAATTTTAGTTACTCAAAATTATTTAATTGAAAAAAGAGTTGATAAATTGTCAACTCTTTTTTTATATCAGCATTCTTTTAAGTTCTATTTTTTAACTATATATATTACATTTGTGAAATCAAAAATCAAATCACTTCATGAACGAAGAGGAAAACGAAACACCTTTAGACCCATCTGAAAATTCTCAACAGGACGAGCTGGTTAAAGTGACTGGCATGTACGAGGATTGGTTTTTAGACTACGCCTCTTATGTGATTTTAGAACGTGCGGTTCCTGCCATTGAAGATGGTTTTAAGCCCGTGCAACGTCGTATTTTGCACTCAATGAAAGACCTCGACGATGGTCGCTATACCAAAGTCGCCAATATCGTTGGTCATACTATGCAATATCACCCTCATGGAGATGCCAGTATAGGTGATGCTATTGTTCAATTAGGACAAAAAGATTTATTAATTGACACGCAGGGAAACTGGGGCAATATACTCACTGGCGATAGCGCTGCAGCTTCTCGGTACATAGAAGCCAGGCTGTCAAAGTTTGCTCTCGATGTGGTGTTTAACCCAAAAACGACACAATGGCAAATCTCTTACGATGGTCGTAAAAAAGAGCCCGTGCACTTGCCTGTAAAATTTCCTATGGTTTTAGCACAAGGTGTCGAAGGTATTGCTGTTGGACTTAGTACGCGTATTTTGCCACATAACTTTAATGAACTCATTGACGCCTCAATTAAGCACCTTAAAGGCGGTCGATTTAAGCTCTATCCCGATTTTCCCTCTGCGGGAATTATGGATGTCACGGATTACAATGACGGCTTACGTGGTGGAAAAGTTAGAATACGAGCCAAAATTAATATCCGTGATAAAAAAACTTTAGAAATTACTGAAATACCTTACGGCACCCATACCACATCACTCATTGATTCTATCTTAAAAGCCAATGATAAAGGCAAAATAAAAGTCAAAAAAATAGAAGACAACACCTCATCACAAGTTGAAATTTTAGTGCATTTGCCAACTAATATTTCACCTGACAAAACCATTGACGCCCTGTTTGCTTTTACAAATTGCGAAGTCTCTATTTCGCCTTTAAGCTGTGTGATTATTGATGATAAACCCCAGTTTTTACCAGTCAGTGAATTGTTGCGACAAAGCACCGATAAAACAGTTCATTTACTTAAACGAGAATTAGAAATTAAACTCGGCGAACTTGAAGAACAATGGCATTTTGCGTCTCTGGAACGTATTTTTATTGAAAACCGCATTTATCGGGATATTGAAGAAGAAGAAACTTGGGATGGCGTCATTTCTGCTATTGACAAAGGTTTAAAACCTCATATCAAACATCTGAAACGAGCTGTGACAACCGATGATATTGTGCGTTTGACTGAAATTAGAATCAAACGTATCTCTAAGTTTGACTTAGACAAAGCTCAACAAAAAATCGAAGCCCTTGAGGATGAAATTAAAAACGTAAAGCATCACCTAAATAACCTTACAGATTACGCTATTGCTCATTTTGAACGTCTTAAAAAAACCTATGGGCAAGGCCGTGAACGTCAAACTGAAATTAGACCTTTTGAGGATATTGAAGCCTCGAAAGTAGTGATTAGAAATACTAAACTTTACGTCAATAGAAAAGAAGGGTTTATCGGGACTTCACTGCGTAAAGATGAATACGTATTTGATTGTAGTGATATTGACGATATCATTTGCTTTACCGAAAACGGCAGCATGATGGTTACTAAAGTCGATAAAAAAGTGTTTATAGACAAAAATATCATCTACGTTGGCATCTTTAAGAAAAAAGACAATCGCACCGTTTATAATTACATTTATAAAAACGGCAAAAACAATGTCAACTACATGAAGCGTTTTCCTGTGACCTCTATCACAAGAGATCGGGTTTATAAATTAGCGCAAGACGACAAAAAATCTAAAGTACTTTACTTTTCTGCTAACCCCAATGGCGAAGCTGAAGTCGTAACGATTCATTTACGTCAGAAAAAAGGCATGAAAAAGTTTAGATTTGACTTAGATTTTTCTGATTTAGATATTAAAACTAGAGGTGTAAAAGGCAATATCGTCACGAAACATCCTATTAAAAAAGTAGAACTTAAAGAAGAAGGCGTTTCCACGTTAAAACCCAGAAAAATTTGGTTTGATGAAACAGTGAGACGAATTAATGTGGATGAAAGAGGTGAGCTTCTTGGCGAATTTAGAGGAGAAGATCGCATTTTAATTATTACCCAATCTGGTAAGCTAAAAACAATTAGACCAGAATTAACCACACATTTTGAAGATGACATTATTGTTTTAGAAAAATGGGGACCTAAAAAACCCATTTCTTTAGTCTATTGGGAAGGCGAAAAAGAACGTTTCTATATCAAGCGTTTTTTGGTAGAAAACGAAGAAAAAGAAGAAGTTATCATCACAGATCACCATGACTCTCAATTAGAAATAGTTTCTACCGATTATATTCCAAGAATAGAAATTGAATATACCAAGGAGCGCGGTAAAGATAGAAAACCCAATGAAATTGTTAATCTACAGGAATTTATTAGTATAAAAGGCATTAAAGCCATGGGCAATCAATTAACTGCTGAAAAGGTCAATCAAATTGATTTGATAGACCCTATTCCATTCGAACCTGAAGAACCTACGCCTGCAGAAGAAATTGATGTTGTAGATGAAGAAGATATTTCGTCCAATACCAACGACAATAATAATAAGACCCAATCATCAGATGATGGTCAACCTACATTATTTTAGTTTATGTCCAAAACTCAAGTCATAGCGGTAGATGGCTATTCCTCAACAGGCAAAAGTACTGTCGCTAAGCGTTTGGCTAAACATTTAAAATTTGTCTATGTAGATTCAGGTGCGATGTATAGAGCAGTCACTTTTTTTGCTCTGCAAAATCAATGTTTTGAACATAAAAAATTAAATAGGTCAAAACTGATTAATTTACTTGACGACATAGATATTGAGTTTAAGTTTGACCATAATTCGCAGAAAAGTGTGATCTTATTAAATCAAAATAATGTCGAAGAAGCCATAAGAGGTATGCAAGTCTCTAACCATGTGAGCTATGTTGCCGAAGTTCAAGAAGTAAGACAAAAACTCGTTGAACTGCAGCGTCAAATGGCTTCAAAACACAGCTTGGTGATGGACGGACGAGATATTGGAAGTGTGGTTTTTCCCAATGCCGATGTTAAATTTTTTATGACTGCTAGTGCTGAAGAACGCGCTAGGCGGCGCTTTAAAGAACTACAACAAAAAGGGGAAAGTATTACATATGATGAAGTTTACCAAAATATTCAGAAACGAGACCAAATTGACACTTCACGCCAGCATTCTCCTCTTATTCAAGCTGAAGATGCTATTTTAATTGATAATACAAACCTGTCTCAAGAAGAACAATTTGAGGTCATGTTAGACAGTATAAGTCAAGTCTTATAATAATACTTTTTTAAGTATTTTAAGTTATCCTAAGATATTTTCATTTTACCTGAATTCATTAAACCCTATATTTTTAATACATTTGAGGCATGATAGATATCGTTATTTTAGGAGCTGGCAATGTCGCTTCACATTTTATACATGCATTTTCGCAAAGTCAAGACATCAACATTTCACAAATCTATAATCATAGACCTGAGTCTTTAAGAGATTTTTCAGACTTTGAAACTACAAAGGAGATAGATAAAATCAAAACTGCAGAAGTCTATTTAGTTTGTATTAAAGATGATAAAGTTCAAAAAATAGTTCAATCTATAAACCAACCTCAAGCCATCATTGCCCACACTTCAGGCAGTTTACCTCTTCTTAAAACTTCAAATCGAGATGCGGTATTTTATCCACTACAAACCTTTTCAAAAGACAAAACGATAAGCTTTAAAGATCTTCCAATTTGTCTAGAAACTGAATATGAATCAGATTTTAAAGTATTAAAAAAACTAGTACATGCTCTAGGTGCAAAGCCTTATGCAGTAAGTACTATTCAACGTCAAGAATTACATTTGGCAGCAGTTTTTGTTTGCAATTTTGTAAACCATTTGTACCATATTGGTCATGAGATTTGTGCCCAAAAAAATTTACCTTTTGATATTTTAAAACCACTCATTAAAGAGACAGCAGATAAAATCAATTTTAAAACCCCCAATCAAGCACAAACCGGACCCGCTATACGTCATGATCAAACTACTATTAATCGACATATCCAACAGTTAGACAACCCCAATTATCAAGAAATATACCGATATTTGACCAATTCAATTCAGAAAAGCAATGAGTAACATAAATTATAAAGAAATCCTTAAAGATATTAAAGCCTTTATATTTGATGTAGATGGTGTGCTTACAGATGGTAAACTCCATATATCAGAAAGTGGTGAACTCCTCAGACAAATGAACGTTAAAGATGGTTATGCCATGAAACGAGCTATACAAAAAGGCTACGAAGTTTGTATCATTTCTGGAGGAAACAACCCAGCAGTAAAATCAAGATTACAAACTTTAGGTATTACCAATATTTATTTAGGAGTAGATGATAAAATGGAAAAACTTGACGAATTTTCAGATGTCTATAATATTCCTTTTAAAAATATGTGCTATATGGGTGATGATATTCCCGACCTACACGTCATGCAGTCGGTTGGCTTAGCCACTTGTCCGCAAAATGCTGTGCCTGAAATTAAAGCGGTAGCACAATACATTTCTCATCGTGCTGGAGGTGACGCTTGTGTAAGGGATATTATTGAACAAGTATTAAAAGTAAAAAACGACTGGCTATAAACTCTAATTTTAATTAAAAATGGCAGGAAATTCATTTGGAAGTATATTTAAGTTAATGACATTTGGTGAATCTCATGGTAAGGCAATTGGAGGTATCATAGATGGATGCCCAGCAAACCTCAAACTGGATTTAGAAAAAATTCAATTAGATTTAGATCGACGTAAGCCTGGTCAATCTTCAATTGTCACCCAACGCAAAGAATCTGATGTAGTTGAATTTATATCAGGATTATTTGAAGGTAAAACCACAGGAACACCAATAGGCTTTCAAATTCCAAACGCCGATCAAAAATCTAGAGATTACGATCATATTAAAGATATATATAGACCAAGTCATGCAGATTTTACCTATGCTAAAAAATACGGGAACCGAGACTATCGCGGTGGTGGACGTTCTAGTGCTAGAGAAACTGCATGTCGAGTAGTTGCAGGTGCTGTGGCTAAACAACTTATCCAGCCGATGACGATAACAGCTTTTACTGCCGCTATAGGAAACATAAAGCTCAAGAAAACCTATCAAGATTTAGACTTTCAAAACATTGAAGACAATCCTGTAAGATGTCCTGATCCAGATCTAGCTAAAAAAATGATCTCTCACATCAAATCTGTGAGAAAGCAAGGCGATACAATTGGCGGTGTGGTGACTTGCGTCATCCAAAATGTACCCATAGGTCTTGGGGAGCCTGTTTTTGACAAACTTCACGCTCAACTTGGCAAAGCTATGCTTTCAATCAATGCAGTTAAAGGCTTTGAGTATGGTAGTGGCTTTCAAGGTACGACTATGAAAGGCAGTGAACATAATGACAGTTTTACCGAAGATGGAAAAACCTCAACGAATTACAGCGGTGGCGTTCAAGGCGGTATTTCAAATGGTATGGATATTTATTTTAATGTCGCTTTTAAACCAGTAGCCACATTAATTCAAGACCAAAACAGCATCGATAAAGATCATAAAAAGGTTACAGTTAAAGGCAAAGGCCGTCACGACCCTTGTGTAGTGCCTCGTGCAATTCCAATTGTTGAAGCTATGGCAGCTTTAGTCATGGCCGACTTTTATTTAATGAATAAATCTTCAAACTTATAATTAAAGTTTTATGAAAAAAATAGCACTTCATTGGCAAATTCTCATAGGTATGGCCGCTGGTATTGGCATCGGCTTAATTTTTAATCAGTTTTCTTGGGGAAACCTAATCATCACCGATTGGATAAAACCTTTTGGAAATATTTTTATCAATTCACTAAAACTCATTGCGGTTCCCTTAATTCTGGCATCATTAATTAAAGGCGTTTCTGACTTAAAAGATATTTCTAGTCTCTCACAAATGGGACTCAAAACT
The DNA here is from genome assembly GCA_003931895.1 of Mesohalobacter salilacus. GTDB lineage: Bacteria > Bacteroidota > Bacteroidia > Flavobacteriales > Flavobacteriaceae > Psychroflexus. The sequence goes on along the minus strand of RRZV01000092.1, from coordinate 3,300 downwards.
ATTGTTACTTACATTTTAACTACTTTAATAGCAGTAAGCATTGGTCTAGGAATTGTAAACCTCATTCAGCCTGGTGCATCAATAGATGAAGACACTAGGCAAGAATTACTCGACGCTTATGCAGGAGATGCCGAACTCAAAAAACAAGATGCAGAACGTCAAAAGGAAAGTGGTCCGCTACAGGCGCTAGAAGACTTAGTACCAGACAATATTTTTGGTGCAGCATCAGATAATAGCAATATGCTTCAGGTGATTTTTTTCGCCATCTTTTTTGGTATTGGCTTAATTTTAATTCCTGATAAACAATCAAAACCAGTGAAAGACTTTTTTGACGGATTCAATGAAGTGATTCTTAAAATGATTGATATCATTATGTTAGCAGCACCTTATGGCGTATTAGCCCTTATGGCTGCTCTGGTCGTTGAAGCGCCTTCTGCAGATTTATTTTATGCACTTCTCTACTATTCTTTAGCAGTGGTTTCTGGTCTTGCGTTAATGATTTTGGTCTATATTTTAATTGTCTGGATTTTCACTAAAAAATCACCGGGTTTCTTTTTAAAAGGGATTTCACCAGCACAGCTTTTAGCTATTTCAACCAGTTCGAGTGCCGCTACGCTTCCCTTAACCATGGAACGCGTAGAAGAACATATGGGTGTTGATGCTAAAGTAGCAAGTTTTGTTTTGCCTATTGGCGCAACTATTAATATGGATGGCACAAGCTTGTATCAAGCTGTTGCAGCGGTTTTCATCGCTCAGGCCTTTGGTATGGATCTAACACTTGGCACACAACTAGGGATTATCGCTACAGCCACTCTAGCCTCTATTGGTTCGGCTGCTGTTCCTGGAGCAGGTATGGTGATGTTAGTTATTGTTTTGGGTCAAGCTGGTATTCCTGAAGCTGGTTTAGCCTTGATTTTTGCAATGGATCGACCTTTAGATATGTTGAGAACTTCTGTTAATGTTACTGGAGATGCAGCAGTTTCTATGCTTATCGCAAAATCTCAAGACCAACTTCACGACCCACAAGTTAAAAACTGGGATGATGATTATCCTAAAAAATAGGCTTTGCTCTCAACATGAATTGTTCTAAGATTCATTTTAATATTTGTCCTTAGAATCCATAAATATCGTCACTGGCCCATCATTGGTTAACCTCACTTGCATGTCACCGCCAAATATGCCAGTTTTTACTTCTTTATTAAGATTTTGCTTCAAAGTATTAGCAAAGGCTTTGTAAAGTGGTTCTGCAATTGCAGGTTTGGCGGCTTTGGTAAAACTAGGACGATTGCCTTTTTTTGTAGAAGCATGAAGTGTAAATTGACTGATAACCAAAGTCTCAAAGCCCGTATCTAAAAGGCTGAGATTCATTTTGCCATCTTGGTCACTAAACAACCGCATTCTTGATATTTTTCGAACCAACCAATCGATGTCGTCTTGCGTATCTTCATCTTCTATACCTAAAAATATCAATAAACCTTCATTGATTTCAGCCTGATAATCAGGTTTGACCTTGACTTCAGCTTGTTTAACACGTTGTAAAATCACCCTCATAATAAATATGTTTTAATAAAATTATTTTTCAAAATTACGATTTATAACCGTCATTGCGAAGGCGTTTTCTGCTGATAAGCAGGAAACAACTGTGGCAATCTTGGTGTGTTTCAGTCTGAAAAGGATAATAAATACGAGTTAATTTTAAATTGAAGAGATTACTTCGTCGCTCCAAAGTCGCTCCTCGTAATGACGCGTCTAATTTAACCGTCGTTGCGAAGGCGTTTTCTGCTGTTAAGCAGGAAACAACTGCGGCAATCTTGGTGTGTTTCAGTTTAAAATGGATAATGAAAACGGATTAATTTTAAGTTGATAAGATTACCTGCCTTCTAGCAATAACAGAGAGAATATACGTCACTGCGAGTCCGATTTTATGAGGACGTGGCAGTCTATTGATTAGATGTTCTAAATGAGATGAAAACGCGATACTGCTATAAATCAACAGATTGCCTGCCTGACGGCGAGGCAGGCTTCGTCGTGCCTCCTTCCACCATAGGCGGACAGGCGCAATAACGATGTTTACTCAAATTAGCTTTAAGCGTGAGGATTTTTCCTAAACGAATTATCTTGATCGTCGAGTTCTTCTAAAATTTGGCAATAGCTTTTATATCTTGAAAACGCAATAATATCTTGGTTTAAAGCCTGTTTAATCGCACATTTAGGCTCGTTGATGTGCAGACAATTGTGAAATTTACATTCAGATTTCAAAGTAAAAAACTCTCTAAAATAATCGCCGAGCTCTTCTTTTTCCATATCAATCATCCCAAAACCTCGAATGCCTGGGGTGTCGATAATTTTAGCACCAAAAGCGGTTTCGTGCATCTCCGCAAAAGTTGTGGTATGCTGACCTTGGGCGTGTTGTTCTGAAATTGCTTTGGTTTTGATGTTAATATTGGCATCCATCGCATTAATAATACTCGATTTACCGACACCACTATGACCAGCAAAAACGCTAATTTTATCAATCATCAAGGCTTTGACTTGATCTAAATTTTTACCTGTTGAGGCCGAAATACCAATGCAGTGATAACCTATCTCCCGATAGATTTCTGCCAAATATTTCAGTTCGCCAAATTCGTTTTGGTCTAAAGTGTCTAATTTATTAAACAGTAAAACACATTCTACATCAAAGGCTTCTGCAGAAGCGAGAAATCGGTCGATAAACGTGGTTGAGGTTTCAGGATTATTGAGCGTAATGACCAAAAATGCCAAATCTATATTGGCTGCAATGATGTGGGTTTGTTTAGATAAATTAACCGATTTGCGAATGATGTAATTTTTTCGCGCTTCAAAATCTTTGATGATGCCAATGGTTTCGTCGCCGTCTTTTGTGACTTCAAAATCAACTTTATCGCCTACAGCAATGGGGTTGGTGCTTTTTAGACCCTGAAGTCTAATTTTGCCTTTCAGTTTGCAACTATAAAAAGTGTTGTCAAACGTTTTTACCTGATACCAACTGCCTGTAGATTTATAAACGATGCCTTTCATGAATTGACTTGATTATTAAAGGCTGTAAATATAGATATAATGGATTAATTCGTTGGCAGGCCTTGTATAGAATATGAATTGTTTAGTTTTAGATATTTATTTTTTAAAACACGACTTTACTCCACCACCAACTTCAACACCTGCGTTTGTTGGTTTTGGCTTATAACTTTAATGAGATATACGCCGTTTTCTAAACTTGATATGTCTATGGGATTGGCGTTGAGTTGACCGTGTTGGATATTTCTACCTTGCACATCAAAA
>RRZV01000064.1 GCA_003931895.1 Mesohalobacter salilacus | reverse complement strand
GTCCGACATAGGAGGACGTGGCCTGCCTCGCCGGCAAGGCAGGCAGTCTGTTGAATTTGAGTTCTAAATGGGGTTTGAAAACCAATACGGGTAAGATACATGAGATTCCTTCGTCGCTACGCTTCCCTCGGAATGACGTTGTTTAATAATGTTTGATTTTTGGTTTGTCAGATAGAAATCTAAATGTTGAAAGATTTTTTAATGCTAAAAGATTGATAACTCCGAAGAGAAATTTGTTTGAAAAATTTAGACATAGATTAATCTTATTATTTCAATATTAGTTAATTTTTATCAAAACCCTTGACAATCTAACTAACAATTGTTAGTTTTGATTATTATATCAAAATATGGCTCAATTTTATCCCTTAAAAATCAAAGCAGTTGATAAAGCTACTGACGATTGTACAGTAGTAACCTTTGATGTTGATGATAAATTTAAAGAAACGTTTAAATTCCAACCTGGTCAGCATTTAACATTAAAAAAACAGCTTGATAATGAAGACGTTCGCCGATCTTACTCACTTTGCAGTAGCCCGTTGGATGAGGAATGGCGAGTAGCAGTTAAGCAAATTCCAGAGGGAAAATTTTCTACTTATATCAATCAAAATTTAAACGTTGGCGATCAATTAGAGGTTATGCCACCGAGTGGACTTTTTGGGGTGAAGCCTGAAAAGAAAGCTTCTAAAAATTATGTCTTTTTTGCAGCAGGAAGTGGTATAACTCCAATTTTATCGATGATTAAAACCCATCTCGCTCTTGAGCCCAATTCAAAATGTCAGCTGTTTTATTTGAATAAGAACGCAAAATCTATTATATTTAAAGAGGAGTTAGAGCAACTGAGAAATAAGTTCTTTGGCAGATTTGAATTATTTTATTTTTTGACCCGAGAACATCGCGATATTGAATTGTTTAATGGAAGGTTTACGCCCGAAAAAATCAAACAACTCAGCGAAACGCTTTTAGATGTTGAAAATATTGATGAGTGTTTTATTTGTGGTCCTGAACAAATGATTTTTATGATTCGCGATGAACTTTCAAAACGAGGTTTGTCTAAAGATCATATTCATTATGAACTTTTCGTTTCTGGTCTTTCAGAAGCAGATAAGCAGCGCGTAGATAAAGCCAGACAACGACAAAAAGGCGATACGCAAATTACCATTTTAGACGGCGGAAAAGAATTTCATTTTGATATGTCTAAAGAAGACGACAACATTCTCGATGCCGCTTTAGCCGCTGGAGCCGATTTGCCTTTTGCTTGTAAAGGCGGAGTTTGCAGTACATGCAAGTGCCAATTAAAAGAAGGTCAAGTCGAGATGAAAGTCAATTATGCTTTAGAAAAAGAAGAAGTCAAAAAAAATTATATTTTAAGTTGCCAAGCCATACCAACAACAGCCAAAGTGGTTGTTGATTTTGATGTTTAATAAAATTAATATGCAATGAGTGCAAAAGAAATTAAAAACCTTGAAGACATTTTTGAAGCTAAAATTGCTCGTGATGAAAAGATAGAGCCTAAAGACTGGATGCCTGAGAAATACAGAAAAACTCATATTAGACAAATTTCTCAACACGCGCATTCAGAAATTGTGGGTATGCTGCCAGAAGGCAACTGGATTACTCGAGCGCCTTCGTTGAGACGTAAAGTTGCCCTTTTAGCAAAAGTTCAAGATGAAGCTGGTCACGGTTTGTATTTATATTCCGCTTGTGAAACTCTAGGAATTTCACGTGAAGAACTTTATGAACAATTGCACTCTGGAAAAGCTAAATATTCAAGTATTTTTAATTACCCAACTTTAACTTGGGCAGACATCGGAGCAATCGGTTGGTTGGTTGACGGCGCAGCAATTATTAATCAAGTGCCATTGTGTAATACGTCTTTTGGTCCTTACGCTCGAGCTATGGTCAGAGTTTGTAAGGAAGAAAGTTTTCATCAAAGACAAGGTTATGAAATTATGATGACTTTGTGCAACGGCACTCAAGAGCAGAAAGATATGGCGCAAGACGCACTAAATAGATGGTGGTGGCCATCATTGATGATGTTTGGTCCGACAGATGATGAATCTACGCACACCGAACAATCCATGAAATGGAAACTGAAACGCAAAACCAATGACGAACTCCGTCAACAATTTATTGACCAAACTGTCCCGCAAGCTGATATTCTTGGTTTAAAAGTTCCAGATGAAGATTTGAAATACAACAACGAAACAGGTCATTATGATTTTGGTGAAATAGATTGGAGTGAGTTTTGGCAAGTCGTAAAAGGTCACGGCAAATGTAATAAAGAACGTATCAAAGCTAGAAAAGAGGCATGGCATAATGGCGAATGGGTCCGCGAAGCGGCAATGGCTTATGCCGATAAACAAGACAAGCGCACAACTAAACAAACAGGGTAAATAATTATAAATTTTGAATTTTAAATTATAAATTATTCGATCGTTGAATAGTATTTTTTCACAGTAATTTTTTCCTTCCTGTAGGAAGAATAACATTGGAAAAAAAACTTATAATCATTAAACTCATAAACTGGTAAACAAATAAATTTATAATCTCAAAAAATGAAGAAAAACTGGCCCCTTTGGGAAGTATTTGTAAGAAGCAAAAATGGATTAGAGCATCGCCATTTTGGAAGTCTTCACGCACCTGATGCTGAAATAGCACTCAACAATGCTCGTGATGTTTACACCCGAAGAAAAGAAGGCGTGAGCATTTGGGTGGTAGAATCAAAATATATCAAGGCGTCTAATCCTGACGATAACTCAGAACTATTTGATCCTGCTGATGATAAAGCTTATCGTCACCCTACATTCTATGATTTGCCTGATGATGTTGAACACATGTAAAACTTAACTTGATGAACAATCAAAATCTTACACATTATTTATATGGCTTAGCCGATAACGCTTTGATTTTAGGTCAGCGTTTATCTGAGCTATGCGGTCACGGACCTACTTTAGAAACCGATATTGCACTAACCAATATCGCACTCGATTTGTTAGGTCAAACCCGGTCTTATTACCAATATATCGCTAACCTATCACACGAGAATTTATCAGAAGATGATGTTGCTTTTTTAAGAAAAGAACATGAATATAGAAATGTTTTATTAGTTGAACAACCTAATGCAGATTTTGCTTACGTCATTACAAGACAATATTTTTTTGATGTTTTTCACTTTTTGATGTTAGAAAAACTTCAAAATTCTAAAGATCTTAACCTTAAAGCAATCGCCCAAAAAAGCATTAAAGAAGTAAGCTATCACAAGCGTTTTTCTGGTGATTGGCTCAAGCGTCTTGGTGATGGCACAGAGCTGAGCCAGGAAAAAGTTCAAAATGCTGTCAACGATTTATGGGTCTTTACAAATGAATTATTTGAGACCTCAAAAGCCGATCAAACTGTTTTAAAAGAATTACAAATTGAATCTCCTGAAACTTTTAAATCAGATTATTATAAAATAATTTCTTCTACATTAGAAGAGGCTAAACTTAATGTTCCTGAAGTAACTTATTTTCAAGAAGGTGGTAAACAAGGTATTCACTCTGAGCATATGGGGTACATTTTAGCAGATATGCAATATATGCAAAGAACATATCCTGATATGAAATGGTAATATGAAGACTGAAAAATTGGATATACATAACAAATTATTTCCAATACTCAAGGCTATTCCTGATCCTGAAATTCCTGTGTTGTCTATTATCGATTTAGGCGTTGTTCGTTCAGCAAAATTAGAAGATAATAAAGCCAAAGTAAAAATCACACCAACCTATAGTGGTTGTCCTGCAATGGATGTGATTGGAGATGATATCAAAAAAGCTTTAAAAGACAACGGATTTGAGCCCAGTGTTGAACTCATTTTATCACCAGCATGGACTACAGACTGGATGACCGAAGAGGGAAAAGCTGCCTTAAAAAAATACGGTATTGCTCCACCAATGGATGCTACTTCAGACAAAAAAGCGTTGTTAGGTGAAGCCAAAGTTATACCTTGTCCACAATGTGAATCTACTAACACCAAACTCGTCAGTCAATTTGCTTCTACAGCTTGTAAAGCTATGTTCAAATGCGAAGACTGTGAAGAAACATTTGACTACTTTAAATGCTTAATTTAAGGTTTAAACACTCACTGCAGTTCCTGAAGCGACAACCATAAGCATGCCTTTGCCTATGGTTTCATAGTCTAAATCTACGCCGACCACAGCATTGGCACCAAGTGATTGTGCTTTTTCTTTCATTTCTTGTATGGCAGTATCTTTAGCTTCTCTCAAGACTTTTTCGTAAGACGAAGACCGTCCACCAACAATATCTGTTATACTGGCAAAAAAATCTCTAAAAACATTGGCGCCAATAATGGTTTCTCCAGAAACAATTCCGTGATAACTACTAATGTTTTTCCCGTCTAAAGTGTTTGTTGTTGAAATTATCATATCATAAAATTTTATCTGCTATAGTTGGGTGATTCCTTAGTAATAGTGACGTTATGAGGATGACTTTCGTTAATACCAGATGAGGTTATTTTAACAAATCGTCCTTTTGTTTTAAGCTCTTCAATAGAAGCTGCACCACTATAACCCATTCCAGCTCTTAAACCACCTATAAATTGATTCATACTTTCATATAATTCACCTTTGTACGGCACACGGCCAACAATACCTTCGGGAACTAATTTTTTAATGTCATCTTCAACGTCTTGAAAATAACGGTCTTTAGACCCTTTACTCATGGCTTCAATAGAACCCATACCGCGATAAGATTTGTATTTTCTTCCGTCGTAGATAATAGTTTCTCCAGGTGATTCTTTAGTTCCGGCTAGAAGAGAACCTAACATCACACAATCAGCTCCTGCAGCAATGGCTTTTGGGATATCACCGGTATAGCGAATACCTCCATCAGCAATGACAGGAATGTCTGTTTCTTTTAAAGCCTCATAGACTTCCATAACGGCAGATAACTGTGGGAAACCAACACCAGCAACAACACGAGTCGTACAAATAGAGCCTGGGCCAATTCCTACTTTTACGGCGTCTGCGCCAGCTTCAACAAGATATTTTGCGGCTTCACCTGTAGCGATATTACCGACTATGACATCGACTTTAGGGAATTGTTTTTTGATGTTTTTCAAAACATCTACAACGCCTTTGGTATGACCATGAGCTGTATCAATAATTAAGGCATCAACTCCTGCATTTATTAAAGCCTCTGCTCGTTTTGTAGCATCTACAGTAACACCAATAGCTGCTGCAACCCTTAATCTGCCGTAATTATCTTTATTGGCTAGTGGTTTTTGTGTCAGTTTAGTAATATCTCTAAAAGTGATTAACCCCACTAATTCATTATCACCTTTGACAACAGGCAGTTTTTCAATTTTATATTTTTGGAGAATGACCTCGGCTTCTTTTAGTGATGTTCCTTCTTTAGTTGTGACAAGGTTCTCCTTTGTCATGACTTCCGCTACATCTTTTTCATCGTCGTTTTCAAAGCGTAAATCTCTGTTGGTAACAATACCAACGAGTTTGTTGTTTTGGTCAACAACTGGAATACCACCTATACTATGCTCTTTCATAGATAATTTGGCATCTTTAACTTTAGCATTAGCATGAAGTGTTACAGGATCTATTATCATACCACTCTCAGCACGCTTTACCTTTCTTACTTTTAAGGCTTGAGCTTTAATACTCATGTTTTTGTGCAATACTCCAATACCACCTTCTCTGGCTATAGCTATGGCCATTCTAGATTCTGTGACGGTATCCATAGCAGCAGATACTATAGGAACATTTAAAGTGATGTTTTTGCTTAACCGAGTTTTAATACTAACGTCTCTTGGTAAAACTGTAGAGTAGTTTGGAACTAAAAGTACGTCGTCGTATGTATAACCTTCGAATTGGATTTTTGAATAAGGTGAGTCCATTTTATGGCTTTCTTTGCAAAATTAAATCATTATAAAGACATTGCACATTAAATTCTATTTTTTATTAAATTTTTAAAGTTCTACTTGATAAATGAGATTCGGTTAAACACCGATTAATTAAAACTACTGTGTCTAATTTAACGTGAGTTCGACTAACAATATATAATGTATTTTTTAACATAAAAGATAAAGACTAACAATTGTATTTTCATCATAAAGCCTAATATCGATATAATTTTTCTTCGTTTTACTTCGAAAAATCACTCAATCTGACGGCTTTATAAAACTGATCTATTTAAATCGAACTCACGTTAATTTATTATTTATAGTGGAGACGCTATAACTGTCATAATTCCTAATGAAGTGTGTTTTTCTTTTAATTGTTGAGGTAAAAACATGAGTTTACCGAGAACAAACCTGAAAAATTCTTCCTCCATATTTTTGCTCCAATTGATGTTTTCCTTTTCCATTTTGCTCATCCAAAAAAGGACATAAGAATCCATGCTTCCATAAGTTAATATTTTATCAACCTTCCAACCACTTTGGCTGAGCAATAACTCAAGATTATGAGGGGAAAAAAGAGAAGTATGTCTTGGTGTATGCCATCCAGCCCAATGTTTTCCAAATTTTCGCCTAGAAGTTGAATCAAAATTCGGGACTTCTATCACGAGTTTTGTATCGCGTTTTGAGATGGTCTTTAGGTAAGTTAAATTTTTAATAGGGGTATAATCGTGTTCAAGGTAATGCCACATTGTTATGACGTCTGGGTGAATATGTTGAGGTAAATCTGAAATTTCGCCTACCACTAAATCCAAATTTTGAAAGAGTTCTTTTTGATTACACCATCCTTTATCGCTAAAATCAATTCCAATAGCTCTGCATCCCAATTGGTCATAACAAGTTTTTAAAAAACTAGGTTGTCCACATCCAATATCAAGAATCAAAGAATTGCTGTTGATTTTTTTTGCTTTTTTTAGCTGATTGAGTTTTTTCAAATCTTGTTTTTGCTGACTTTTTTCAACTAAAGATTTATATTTTCCCCAAGCCTCTGCACCCCTGTAAGGTAAATAATGAGAAGTATAATAACGGTGTAGTTCTGTTTGAGGTACTCTAGGATTTAAAAAAACAAAATCGCAGTCTAAACATTGATGAAATTCAAAGTTGTCGCCCTTTTCATTATGCATTTGTGCCGTTGTAGATATAAAAAATTTAATTTCTTTAGAATCACAAATGGGGCAACATTCAATGGAGGAGAGTGTTTTATTGTTTTTCGTCAATTTTTTGTTTTCTTATTTTTAGCACTGTAGCGGCGTTGCTCGTTGAGCTCTTCTTGTAATTTTAATTCTTCTTCAGGAATAACTTTTTTGAATGAAGGGTGTTGTTCAATTGCATACTCTATTTTTTCAACTATATCGTCAATACTGTCGTTTTTATAATCGATGTCTAAAGGGTCTTTAATCAGCATAGATTGTAAAATTCCTCGTTTTTTAATATTAATTCCCTTTTTGTCAAATGATCTTCTAAAGCCGTCGATAACAATTGGTATAACAATCGGTTCATATTTTTTAATAATATGAGCAGTACCTTTTCTGATCGGTTTCCATGGTTTGGTTGTGCCTTGAGGAAACGTTATGACCCAGCCATCATTTAAAGCTTTACCAATGTTTGAAATATCACTAAATTTAACTTGTCTATTCACTTTTTTTCCTGCAGCGCGCCAAGTTCTGTCTATACTTACAGAACCTGCATAAGCTAATAGTTTAGGTAAGAACCCACCCTTCATCGTTTCTCTTGCTGCTACGTAATAAATGTTGAGTTTTGGATCCCATAAATACCCAACGTTTTTTATAGAATCTACACGACCACTTAAACTGGCATTGAACACATGATACATGGCAACTACATCAGCAAAGTAAGTTTGGTGATTTGAAACAAACAATACGTTTTGTTCAGGTAGCGCTTTAATGATTTCCGAGCCTTCAATTTGTAGTTGGTTAAAACCAGAATACCTGCGATGGGTCAATACGCCTAAACAACGAATCAGCCATTTTTTTAAAAAGAGATAATGCCCAAAAGGGTTTTGCTTAAATAAGCCCATATACCTAAATTAGCCCACAAATATACTAAATGATTAGTATTAGTGCTTCTTGATGAGCTTTCCTTTCATTTTTTAATCACTTTAGTGATTGATTTAATTTTTTTAACTCTTCTTGGCTAAACATTCGATAATCACCAACAGGAATATCTAAACTGATGTGCATTATCCTAATTCGTTTTAAAGCGATAACTCTGTAGTTTAAAGCTTCACACATTCGCCTTATTTGTCTATTCAAGCCTTGAGTTAATATAATTTTAAAGGTGTTTTGATTGACTTTTTCAACTTGACACGGTCGAGTAGTGGTGTCTAAAATTTTAACGCCTTTTTGCATAGCGCTTAAAAAGGACTGGGTTATTGGTTTGTTGACTTTTACCACATATTCTTTTTCGTGATAATGTCTAGCGCGAAGAATTTTATTGACAATTTCACCATTGTTGGTCAAAAAAATTAAGCCTTCACTCATTTTATCTAATCGGCCAACAGGATATATTCTTGTGGGATAATTGATGTAATCAATAATATTATCTTTTTCAACCCTTGTATCTGTTGTGCATACAATACCTTTTGGTTTGTTGAAAATCATGTACACTTTTTCATCTTCCTCTGCTTTTACAAGCTTATCATCAACTTTTACTACGTCATTTTCTTGAACTTTTGTACCCATTTCAGGAAGTTTATCGTTGATAAGGATGCGGTTTTGAAGCAGTAACTTGTCCGCTTCTCTTCTTGAGCAGTAGCCAACCTGACTTAAGTATTTATTAATTCTTATTGGGAATTCCATCACGATTGTAAAAAATTTATAATAGCCTCATCAATAGATTTTGCGTATAATGAATGTCCAGCACCCTCAGTAATAATCAGTTCAGCGTGTCTTATAGTTTTATTAATAGAAATAGCTTCTTTGTAAGGTACAACTTTATCGTATTTATCGTGAATAATTAAACAAGGAACTTTGATGTACGCTCCGAATTTAGCCATAGAAAATTCACTAAAGGTATAGCCGTAACGTTCTTTAAAATAGTCTTGAGTGACCTTCATAAAGGAATCACTTAACCCTAATATTTTTTGAAACCCTTTCATAACTCTTTGCATTTCAGAGGGCGAACCCAGTAAAACCATTTTAGAAATGTTTGAATCCTGTTGCAGGTGTTGGTTAAAAATACACGTCATGGCTCCAACACTATGACCAATTAAAATCTCAGGCTTGTATTGGTTTAACATTTTTTGCAAAACCTCGCTATAAATAGGAACATTAAGAATATTTCCTTCGGAATATCCATGAGCAGGCGCATCAAAAGCTGTGATGTCATAGTCTTGTGCTTTTAACTTTGTAATCAAGTCTTTCCAGCGATAGGTATGGCTATCCCAACCATGTATAAGTAGAACTTTAGAGCCATTTCCTGGCCAATGATAGGTTTGAATTTTTATTTTTTTAAATTCAATTGTTTTAGATTGATGTGCTTTGAGATAATCTTTTTGATGAGGTTTTACAAATCCACTACGAGGAGTGCAAAACAGCATAAAGGCTTTATGAATGGCTTTTTTTGGTTTGATTTTATACAAAGCCATTAAGCGGAGTCCCATAAGTTTGGGAACAAAAGATTTAATCATTTTTTTAACCACCTGTATTAGCTTTTGAAGTTTGCCATTTCTCAACTTCTTTTAAAGCCATTGCCTCGTCAGTCCAGCCTAAAATTTCAATCTTCGAAGTATTATCATAATTTAAAAACCACTCCCCAATAATTTCTCTTAATTTAGGATGATTTTGAGATAAATCTTTAAAGTTTTTGATGTTTAGGGTCTGGTATTTTTCATGTACAGGAATACCTAAAATTTTGTTATCTAGTTCACCACCGTCTTTCATTTTTAGAAGTCCGATCGGTTTTACTGAAATAATTTGACCGGTTTTTAGCGGTTTACCCAAGATCAAGGCATCTAAAGGGTCGCCATCACCGTCTTGATTTTTGTTCATGACTGTCGAGGGAATAAAACCGTAATTTACGGGATAACCTAAAAATTGGATTATACGAGGAGCACCTTTTAAAGTATCTTGTTCAAAGTGGTTATTTAAAGGGTTATATTCAATTTTATCGTTTGTACCGACTGGAATTTCAACAACCGCTTGCAAATTATTATTTTGATCAAAACTATTTAACTCAGCATAGTTTATACTTTTTGAGCTACATGAGATTAATAGCAGAATAGCAATTAAAAGGGCTGATTTATTCTTCAACATTCTCCTCAGCTTCAAAGTTTAACCAAAATCTATTAATTTTAGCATCATTGGGAATCATAGTAGACTTGATGTCTGCTTCTAAATCAAAACGTACTTCACCAGGCAAAACCTTTCTGTCAAAAGACACAAAAGCATTTAAATCTTCAAGTGAAATAATGATTGATTTTAATGAACTTTGAATGTCATCAATGTTATGATGCTTTTTTACCTCGGCAAAACTTGATCCAATAGTAATTCCATTTTTTGTTTTATATCTTTCACTCAAAATACGAATGCTCTTGATATGAGATAGCGAGTCTAATGCGCCATGCGGTTTGATGCTTAATATTTGCTCAACCGGAGCGGAGGCATTAAAAACTTTAACTTCACCAACAGCAGAAGATATAGCGCCTCCATATGCATTTTTAGGACTAACTTTAACAACTGAATCTGATTGGAGTAAAGATTCTATTTCATGAATTTTAGTTGAGTTATTTAAATTACCAAGTTTGTTTTTAGCAATTATATATTTGTTGTCTTTTTCGCAGCTTGTTAAGATTAGAAGCATGATAAGAAGCGATACATATTTCATAAGTAATTTTTTTCAAAAATAAATATTTGATTGAAAACTAAGTGGTCATTCACTACAAGATAAATAAAGTTTTAAACAGCTTTAGATTGCAATAGAATTTTAAGACTTTACCTTTTCCGCTTTAAGGTCTTCTTTGTGTTTTTCAACAGGACTTGCAAACAAGATTTTCCATATCATTTTAGGAGATTTAGCACGCCATAAATCTTTGAAAACTTCAATCCATTCATGAAAAACTAAATAAACAGGGTTGTAAGAATTTACAGGCTTTGTTATGCCGTAAACTGGCTTTTCTTCTTCTTCTTGAAATGTGCCGAATAACCTATCCCAAAGAATTAAGGTAGAGCCGTAATTTTTGTCTATATATTTTTCGTTTGTTGAATGGTGAACTCTATGGTGAGATGGCGTTGTAAAAACATACTCAATAGGTTTAGGCAATTTTTTTATCAATTCAGTGTGTAACCAAAATTGATAAAGCACTTCAAGCTGATGCACAATTAAAAATACTAAAGGATGAAACCCCATTAATATAACGGGAAGAAAAAACACTAATTTTAAGTTTTGTGTCCACGATAATCGGAACGATACTGAAAAATTATAATGCTCTGATGAATGATGAACTACATGGGTCGACCACCAAAAACGTTGTTCGTGAGCAATACGGTGAGACCAATACCTAAAAAAATCTAAAGCAACAAAGCACAGCAAAAACGACCACCAAGTGATTGGTAAATGAAGAGGGGCAAGGTTGTAAAAAAACAAAAACACTATAAAGACTCCAATTTTCATAAAGCTATTGAGAATAATGTTTACTAATCCAATAGAAAGTGATGCTAAAAAGTCTTTACCCGAATAGAGGTTTAAATTATTTTTTTTGCCTAAATAATACTCTAAACCTACAAAGAAGAACATCAAAGGGGCGACAAACCAAATAATAGTAGTGAAATCGTAATTCTGAATGTCCTCTAAAGTAAGCGTATTTTCTGACATAAATTTTTTGATGTGCAAAAATACAAATCCAATATTAGCTCAACGAAGATTTACGAATTAAATACAAAAAAAGAATACAGTCTTTTTTTAGTTGTATAATAGGTCTTTGTAGTTCAATTTTAACGGAATTAAACCTATTACAGTTTTTTCCAAGTTTGTGAAAGCCGCTAAACAAATCAATTTCTTTACTTTTGCAAACATGAAATACGAAAGATTAACCAAAGAGCAATTTGAAGAATTGCACCAGGAATTTATCAATTTTCTCGCCACGCAATCTATTACTGCTGAGGAGTGGGCAGACATAAAACAAAACAAACCCGAAGTGGCTGAAGAAGAACTCGATATTTTTAGCGATTTAGTGTGGGAAGGTGTGCTTAAAAAAGTGGAATACCTCGAACACCTTTCGGCTAAATATATGTTTTTGTTCAGGTTTACTGAAGTACAAATTGATTTGATAAAAATAGAAGTTAAACATCCTGAAATTGACATCACGACCAAAGAAGGCTACCAATGGCTCCAAGATAATTTGCTTGCCGATGAAGTTGAAATTCACGAAGCCACCAAAGCTTTGAGCGATGATAGAAATAAAGATATCTTTGCACTCATTAAACAAGGTGCTAATATTACTAAAGGTGAGTTGTTCAACTATTTCAACAAGTGGATAAACGCCCAAAATTAAAACAAAATTAATGGCTCAAAAACCCGCTATACCAAAAGGTACAAGAGATTTTAACGCTTCCGAACTCGCCAAGCGCAACTATATTTTTGACACGATTAAGCATCAATTTCAGTTGTTTGGATTTCAACCTATTGAAACCCCAAGTTTTGAAAAGTCATCAACCTTGATGGGAAAATACGGTGATGAAGGCGATCGATTGATTTTTAAGATTTTAGATTCGGGTGATTATATGAAAAAAGTTAATGATGAGACTTATGCTCAAAAAGATACAACTCAAATCACATCAAAAATTTCGGGAAAAGCCTTACGCTATGACTTAACAGTGCCATTTGCTCGCTATGTTGTGCAGCACCAACACGAATTGAATTTTCCGTTTAAGCGTTATCAAATTCAGCCAGTTTGGCGCGCAGATCGTCCGCAAAAAGGACGTTTTAGAGAGTTTTACCAATGCGACGCCGATGTGGTTGGGAGCAATAGCTTATGGCAAGAAGTAGAATTCGTAAAACTTTACGATGCGGTGTTTAATCAATTGAAACTAAAGGATTGCAAAATCAAACTCAACAATAGGAAAATTTTAAGCGGTTTGGCAGAAATTATCGGTGAATCTGATAAACTTGTCGATTTTACCGTGGCTTTAGACAAACTCGATAAAATTGGTAAAGACAAAGTGATTGAAGAACTATTGGAACGCGGTATTGATCAAAAAGCTCTTGAAAAACTTAATCCTATTTTTGAATTACAAGGTGATGTGCAGACTAAACTCAACCAAATAAAAACTTTATTATCTTCTTCAGATATTGGTTTAAAAGGTGTTGAGGAATTAGAATTTATTGTCAATCAAACCCGTGAGTTAGACTTAAAAGCTTGTCAGTTAGATTTTGATGTCACTTTAGCTCGTGGATTGAATTATTATACGGGAGCTATTTTTGAAGTTCAAGCGCCTGAAGGTGTAAAGATGGGCTCGATTGGTGGCGGTGGTCGATACGATGATTTGACTGGAATATTTGGACTCAAAGATTTAAGTGGTGTTGGTATTTCTTTTGGCTTAGATAGGATATTTTTGGTGATGGAAAGCTTAAATTTATTTCCAGAAAACCTTGTCAAAAATGAGCGTTTGTTATTTATCAATTTTGGAGAAAATGAAGCTCGTCATGCTATCAAATTGATTTCAATACTGAGAAATCATGGTGTTGCAGCAGAATTGTATCCTGATGCGGACAAGATGAAAAAGCAAATGACTTATGCCAATAAAAATGAATACCAATACGTCGCTTTACTGGGCGGAAATGAAATTCAAAACAAAAATTTGACGCTAAAAAATATGATAAGTGGCGAACAACAACAAATTCCACAATCGGATTTGGTCGATGTGATGACTGCAAAACTTAAAAATTAATATGAAAAAAACCATCGCCATCGCTATGGGCGGCTATACCAGTGAATGTGATGTTTCCATCCAAAGTGGAGAACATGTTTACGAACATCTGAAAAACGATTACAAGGTTTATCAAGCCCGTATTTTAAAAGACGATTGGTATGTCTGGCACGATGCCCAAAAATACCCCATTGATAAATCTGATTTTTCGGTGGTTATTGATGGGCAAAAAATCACTTTTGATGTTGTTTTTAACACCATTCACGGCACTCCTGGCGAAGATGGCTTGATACAAGGTTATCTTCAAAATTTAAACATCAAACAAACGGCTGCTGAGTATTACAATGCGGCTTTGACTTATAACAAGCGCGATTGCATCAGCGTTTTAAAAGCTTATGGTATACCAACAGCTGAAAATTATTTTTACAACAAAGGCGATACAATTGATGTTGAAGCTATCATAGAGAAAGTGGGTTTACCTTGTTTTGTTAAAGCCAATCGCGCTGGCAGTAGTTTTGGAATTACAAAAGTTAAAACGAAAGACGAAATTCCACAAGCGATAAATCACGCCTTGCAGGAAGATGATGAAGTGATTATTGAATCCTTTTTAGATGGTCGAGAAGTTTCTGTCGGTGTGATCAATTATCAAGGAGAAGTTAAGGCTTTGCCTGTCACAGAAATTATTTCAGAAAATGAATTCTTTGATTTTGAAGCCAAATATTACGGTAAATCTCAAGAAATTACGCCAGCTAACTTAACCGATGCACAAACCGAAACTGTTCAAGATTTGGCGGTTAAGATTTTTAAAATTTTAAAAATGAAAGGCATGACACGATCAGAATTTATTTTTCATAAGGGTCAACCGCATTTGTTAGAAGTTAATGCCTGTCCAGGTTTAACCAAAGCCAGTATTTTACCTCAACAAGCCAAAGCCGCAGGCATTTCATTATCGGCTCTTTTTAGTAATGCTATTGAAATGGCTTAAACGCTTTTATTTTATTATCTTTACCTCAAAAGCTTTGTTATGAAACGTGCGGTTTTTCCTGGTTCTTTTGATCCTTTGACTATAGGACATTACGATATTATTTGTCGTGGTATGACTTTGTTTGATGAGATTATTTTAGCCATAGGTGTTAATGCCAATAAAAAATACATGTTTAACTTGGAACAACGCAAGCAGTTTTTGATTGATGCATTTAAGGATGAACCTAAAATAAAAGTCGATACTTATAAAGGTTTGACTGTTGATTATTGTATTGAAAAGGAAGCTGAATTTATCTTAAGAGGTTTGCGTAATCCCGCTGATTTTGAGTTTGAAAAAGCCATTGCGCATACTAACCGTAAACTTCAAAAAATAGAAACCGTCTTCTTACTCACTTCAAGTGGCAAAAGCTATATTTCGTCTTCAATTGTGAGAGATGTTATTAGAAATGGTGGGGATTATACGGTTTTAGTTCCTGACAGTGTAAGAGTTTAAACTTAACCACTTTTTTAAAGTCTTACTTCAAAATTATTTGTATTGAAATTTATTCGTTTAAGCTATTACATTGTATTTCTTTTATTTCCTGTTATCTCTTTTAGTCAAAACATTAGTGTGAGTTCAAATGCATTTTCGGATCAGCAACTTGTTGAAGATGTTTTGTTTGATACCAATTGTGTTGGCAACATCAATGTAACCAATACAGTTTCTGGTAATTTTTCAAATGGCGAATTGAGTTATGGTTTTTTTGATGCTAATAATTCTAATTTCCCATTTGATAACGGGATAGTCTTAACCACAGGTCGATTAAGTAATGTGCCTGGCCCAAATAATTCTCTGAGTGATGATGATGCGCCAAATTGGTCGGGCGATCAAGACTTAGAAAATAGTCTCGGCATTACAAACACTATTAACGCTACAATTTTTGAATTTTCTTTTGTACCGCAAGCCAACAGTATAAGCTTTCGATACATATTTGCTTCAGAAGAGTATCGAGAAAATAACTCTTCAACTTGTAATTTTTCTGATGCGTTTGCTTTTTTGATTCGGCCTATTGGCGGGCAGTTTCAGAATTTAGCGCTTGTGCCAGGCACGAATACGCCCGTTCAAGTGACCACAGTTAGACCTGAAATTCCTGGCGCTTGTGATGCGATTAACGAAGAGTTTTTTGGACAGTTTAATGATGTTGATGCCCCGATAAACTTCAATGGTGAAACCGCAATTTTAACTGCAGAAAGTGATGTTGTTGCTGGTCAAACCTATGAAATTAAATTAGTGATTGCTGATGAAACTAACTTTAGATTTGATTCTGCTGTTTTTATAGAAGGCAATAGTTTTAATGTAGGCGTAGATTTGGGTCAAGACCAAACGCTTTGCCAAGGCGAAACTTTAAATCTTCAAATCGATAATGATGAAGCTACATCAATTAGATGGTTTTTTGAAGGTCAATTGATTAATGATACAGACAATAATATAACCGTTTCTGAAGATGCTTTTGGTGAAGGCCAATATAGCGTAGAAGCAGATTTGCCAAGTGGTTGCACGGCTATTGATGAAGTTCAAATCAATTTTGATCAAATTAGTCTGCCTCAAGATTTAAGTCTTAATACCTGTATTGACGCTAATGGATTTGGGGTTTTTAACTTATTTGATGTAAGTAATCAAATAGATAACAGTTTGCAAATATTAAATTTTTATTTAACGCAAAACGAAGCTGAATTGGGAGTCAATCCTATTCAAAATCCTAATACGTTTGAAAATACAACGCCTAACCAAAATGTTTTTATTCGCGTCTTGAACGCTAATAATTGCACTGCTGTTGAAAGTGTTCAGTTGATTGGAAATACTCAAGTATTTGATCAAATTACGTTTACAGTTTGTCCAGTCCAAGAAACCAGTCCGACGTCTTTTACCAATCAAGCCATTCAAAATCAAGTGTTGAACACTTTAGGAGTTCAAGCAGAAAATATTGATTTATATTTTTCAGAAGAAGATGCTATCAATCAAAACAATCTAATTAATACAGGCTTTATAGAAATAGAAACTGAACTTTTGCCGCTAACAATTTTTGCTCGTGTAGAAGCGGACAATTCCTGTTTAGGTTTGGTGCCCGTTGTTTTACAAAAAATTGATGCTCCTATTTTTAGTAATGTTGAATCTGAATTTTTAATTTGTGAAAATTCTGATGACAATATAACGCTTGATGCCAGCATAGTGAATGCGCATGGTGAAATATTTTATGAATGGAATACAGGAGAAACTACAGAAAACATTCAAGTTAGTGAAGCAGGTAGTTTTAGTGTTGAGGTGACAAGCGTTCAAATGATTGATGGTGTTGAAGTGGTTTGCACAAACACTAAAAATTTTAGTGTAAATGCTTCAAGTTTACCTGAAGTGAGTTTTACTCAAACCGGTTTTGCGGGAAATGGACAAGTTGTCATCAATGCCCAAGGCAGTGGTGATTATGAGTTTGCGTTAAACGATAGTGGTTTTACAGACTCCAATGCCTTTGATATTAGTCAAATTGAAAATACCATTATTGTTAGAGACAAAAATGGTTGTGGTGAAGTGGTTTTGAATTTTATAGCGCTTCAAATTCCTGATTTCTTTACACCAAATAATGATGGGATTAATGATTTTTGGCAAATTAAAGGCATCAGACAAAGCGAGAACGACGTTAAAAACATCTTTATTTTTGATAGGTATGGCAAACTGCTCGACAATATTTCACCATTACTGATTGGTTGGGATGGCACGTATAATGGCAGACAAATGCCGTCTCAAGATTATTGGTATAAAATTGAAATGAATTCTGGTCAAAGTGTTTCAGGGCATTTTACGCTAAAGCGTTAAAGTTCTAAGTAGATTAATCTTTTAATCGACTAATGCTTAACCCATCTCTAATCGGCAATAATACCGTTTCTAATTGCGAATGTGTAATGAGTTTTTCATTATAAGCCCTTAAAGCTAAAGTATCTTCATCGTTGATTTGCGGGTTAGCAACTTTGCCATCCCAAAGCACATTATCAGATAAAATGACCGCCTTTGGATTGAGTTTAGGCATCACTAAATCTAAATACAAACTATAATTTTGCTTATCGGCATCAATGAATACCAAGTCAAATTTAGCATCAATTTGAGGTATGATGTTTTGCGCATCACCGAGATGGGTTTTGATGTTTTGATAATACGGAGAATTTTTAAAATGTTTTTCTTGCATATCGACCAACTCTTCGTTGACATCAATGGTGTGTAATATGCCATCTTTAGCTAAACCTTCAGCAAGACACAAACTTGAATACCCGGTGTATGTGCCTATTTCTAAAATGCTGTTTGGTGCGACTATTTTAGAGATTAAGCTTAGCAGTCTCCCTTGATAAGCGCCGCTTAGCATTCGCGGTTGAAGCACTTTTTGCCAGGTTTCTTTGGCGAGTGCCTTTAAGTATTTAGGCTCATTTTCGCTGTGCTCAATACTGTAAGCTTCTATGCTTTTATCAATTATTTTCATGATAGCCGATACGTTTATAAAAGTCAGATTTTAGTTTTTCATCTTCACCAAATAACCAAGTTACCACATTATCACTCCAAATTTCGTCGCGTTCTTTAGCTGAAATAATATCTTGCTCAACAGCTAAATCTAAAAGCTTACCAGGATAAGACGATTGGGGTTCGCTTTCCATTTCGCCTAACGGATATGGGTCATCAAGACCGGTGATGATTTGCTTGCACTTTTGGTTTTCTAATAAGAGCTGAAAAGATTTGGTGTCGTGCACTAATGTATCAAAGAAAATGTTTTTATGGCCAACAGATTTCCGCGGATGGACCTTACCTTCAAATAAATCCGGACGACCGTCGAAGCCTTGGATTCTTCGTCCTAAGTTAATTTGTGCTAATTGTCCGCCATGGGCAAAACAAACCCGCATATTAGGGAATTTATCGGGATAACCATTTAAGGTTAAAAAATGATACGCGTCGGCACACTGCGCTAACATCCAAATGAGGTGAAAACGCCAAGACGTGTTTTCAAGTTTGATAAATTTTTCGCCATCGTAGGGATGGATTTCTACAGCGAGATTATATTTATTAGCCAGATCAAAAATAGGTTCGTTTTCTTCATCAAAAATACAGCGCCAAGTGCCAATAGAATCCATGTAATGGGTAGGCAAACACAACAAACGCATATCAAGTTCCTCAACACAGCGTTCAATTTCCCACATGGCACTTCTTACAAAACCAGGATGTACCACAAAGCCGCAGGTGAATTTTGTTGGGTTCTCTTTTTGAACCTGCGCATTAAAATCATTTTGGAAACGCAAAGCTTTTTTCATTTCTTCTACGCGAAGTCCGTTACCGTATAGCTGAGACAAATTCAGCACTACAGCATGGTCAATATTGTAACGCTCCATCCATTGCAGTTTTTCGTCCAAGAAAAAACTCGAATCAGTTACAGGGCGTTTCCAGTTTTTTTGAAGCATAAATTTACGCTCCTCGTCCACCCAAAAAATGCCTTTTTCTTTCATGAATTTAGGAATTTGCTCGGGATAAGGCAAGAGATGAGAATGACCGTTTATACGTAGTTTTCGTTTCATATGTCGTAAAAATACATTAATTAGTTGGGCTAAAATTAAAGAAATTGTAAAATATACCCAGTTTATTGTAAAACATTTACTAATTCTACTAGATCGTATGATAATATATCGTAATATTGCAATATAAAGATAGTAGTGAAGAGTGAAGAGTGAAGAGTGAAGAGTGAAGAGTGAAGAGTGAGGTGTGAATTGTGAATTGTGAATTGTGATGAGTATAATATCCTAGTTGATTGACATAAATCACTAACAACGATCAACGAGCAATCGAAAACTATAATCATGGGTTTAACGAAAACAGAGAATTTTACAGCGGAGCAAAACCAAATAGCGGCTATAGCTAAAGCTTTGGCTCATCCTGCTCGTATTGCAATACTACAAGAAATATTTAAAGCACAATCTTGTATTTGTGGAGAACTAGTCGGTCAAATTAATTTGGCTCAGCCTACTATTTCTCAGCACCTTAAAGAGCTTAAAAATGCTGGATTAATCAAAGGCAATATTGAAGGCACGAGCGTTTGCTATTGTATTGATGACAACAAATGGTCGCAATTAAAAAACATATTCAATTCTTTCTTAGACCGGGATATTTCTATCAATGAGGATTGTTGTTAAACTAAAACATAAAACTTATGACACTAAGAGAAATTAAAAATCATTTAAATCAAATTGAAAACCTTAAATTTATTTTACCCGATGGCTCACAAGTGCCCTCACATTTTCATGTGACAGAAGTGTGTAAAATCACTAAACATTTTATTGATTGTGGTGGCACAGAGCGTTTTCAAGATACCATCAATTTTCAACTCTGGACAGCCGATGATGTCGACCACAGGCTTCAAGCTAAAAAATTGAATAGCATTATCCAGCTTTCTGAAAAACAACTCAAACTCAATGAAGATTCAACTATTGAAGTGGAGTACCAAGGCCAAACCATTGAAACTTATGGTTTAAATTTCAATGGTTCAGCATTTCAGCTTATGCCATTGCAAACCGATTGTTTGGCTAAAGACCAATGTGGCGTTCCAGAGTCAAAACCTAAAGTAAAATTAAGTGAATTGCAAGCTTCACAAGCCTGTTGTTCACCTGAAAGTGGTTGTTGTTAAGCTATGGGAAAATTTGAAAAATACCTTAGCGTTTGGGTAGCTTTAGCCATTTTGGTTGGGATTGGAATAGGCCGACTCTTTGGTGATTCTATTCAATTTTTAAGCGATATAGAGGTTGCTAAAGTTAACATTCCAGTGGCTATTTTGGTTTGGATGATGATTTATCCTATGATGGTGCAAATAGATTTTTCATCTTTAAAAAATGTCACTAAAAACAGCAAAGGCATAGGCTTGACATTAGTCATTAATTGGCTTGTCAAACCTTTTACCATGGCATTTTTTGCGTGGTTGTTTTTAGACCAAATATTTCAGGCCTACTTATCTCCAGAAGATGCGGAGCAGTATATTGCTGGAGCCATCATTTTAGGCGCTGCGCCTTGCACGGCTATGGTTTTTGTGTGGTCGTATCTCACCAAAGGTGATGCCAACTATACATTGGTTCAGGTGTCTTTGAATGACATTATTTTGTTGGTGCTCTTTATCCCAATCGTCAAGTTTTTGTTGGGTGTTACCAACATTCAAATTCCATACGATACCCTGATCTATTCGGTTGTAATTTTTGTGGTTATTCCGTTAACAGCGGGTTATATTTCCAACAAATATTTAATCAAAAATTACGGAATAGACTGGTTTAAAGAGGTGTTTTTACATCGCTTGAAACCAGTTTCCATGATTGCGCTCATCACCACATTGGTCTTGTTGTTTGCATTTCAAGGTGATAAAATTTTAAACAAACCTTTTGATATTTTATTAATTGCCATACCGCTGACCATTCAAACCTATTTTATCTTTTTTATCACTTGGTTTATCGGTCGTTACTTAAAACTAAAGCATAGCGTTTGCTCACCTTCAGCTATGATTGGTGCGAGTAACTTTTTTGAATTGGCCGTTGCCGTAGCGATTTCATTATTTGGTCTCAATTCTGGAGCATCACTTGCCACAGTAGTTGGGGTTTTAATAGAAGTCCCGGTGATGTTATCACTCGTGGCTATTGCTAACAAATGGAAATACTAAATTATGAATCAACATATCAAGTCGATTATAACACAATTTGAAAAGGAAGATCATCATATTGATCCTAAAAGAAAAGATCAAATTCAAGGTATAGCTGAAACATTAAAACAGCAACATTCATCACGACCTCATCAGTTGATTTTTGTGTGCACCCATAATTCACGTCGGAGTATATTTGGTCAAGTTTGGGCAACAGTCCTAGCTAACTATTATGAAATTCCTTTAGAATCTTATTCTGGTGGGACAGAAGTGACATCCATTAATGATAATGCTCTGACTTGTTTAAGTCATTTAGGTTTTGATGTCAAAAAACAACAAAACACGAGCAATCCAAAAGTAAAGGTAAGTTACGGAAATTCCGATACTATCCGTTGTTTTTCAAAACTATATAATGACGCTGAAAATCCAAGTAAAAATTTCTTTGCTGTCATGCTTTGCGAACACGCCGCAGAAAACTGTCCGTTTATTCCAAATGCTTTAGAGCGATTCAACCTAACTTATCCCGACCCAAAACATTTTGATGACACACCTCATCAAGATGATGAATATAAGAAAGTCGCTTTAGAAGTAGGCCAAGAACTCAGTTTCTTAATGAGACAGCTACAAAATCACAATCAATAAAATAAAGACAATAAATAGTACTTGCCAATAATAATTGATAGCACATAAACCGCTTAAAATAAGTACATCATTATCAGTATTTGAGTTTATTTCACCACTGGTGTAGGAATTGGAATATTTTATAAGGCTATTTTCATAATCATAAATACTGTGTTTGGTGTTCCAAAAATTATCAGTCTTAAAATTATAAATTTTACCATTTAGGCATATTTTAGCTTTATTAAACCATGAATTGTGTGTGATTTCGCCAATAATATTATCATTTGAAAGGTCAATGATATCAGTAGTTTGACTAAAAAAACCTTTTGCTTTGAATTTGTAATTTTTATTTTTAAAAGTTGCGTAAGAAGTATTGGAAAGTGATTTGTCATTATACTTACCAACGGTTTGATCATTAGACTTAATATAGTAGGTGTTTGATAAAAATCCTTTATTCCATGTGAGTTTTATTTTACTATCTGTCATTCTACTTTACTTAATAAAAGTTTAAAAATACAATTTATAAAATTCTGGTGCTTAATTTTTATAAATAACTAATCAATTGTATTTATCTTTGAAAATATTAGATGAAAATCAGTATGATAGATTTAAGAAGTGATACAGTGACTAAGCCCACCTCAGAAATGTTAGCATTTATGCAAAACTGTGAAGTAGGTGACGATGTTTACAAAGAAGACCCAACTGCAAATAAATTAGAAGATTACGTGGCCAATTTGTTTGGTATGGATTCAGCCTTGTATTTTCCTACAGGAAGTATGGCTAATCAAGCCGCAATAAAATTGCATACGCAACCTGGCGAACAACTCATTTGTGATAAATGGGCACATGTATACCATTACGAAGGTGGTGGTGTATCCTTTAATTCTGGCGTGTCCTGTAAACTTGTTGATGGTCAAAGAGGGATGATAACGGCAGATCAGGTGAAAGAGGTAATAAACCCGCCTGATTTTTACCACAGTCCACTAACCACCTTGGTATGTCTTGAAAACACGACTAATAAAGGCGGTGGAGCCTGCTATGATTTAGAAACCATGAAGGCCGTAAGAAAAGTGTGTGATGAAGAGGACTTAGGCTTACATCTCGATGGCGCAAGATTATTTAACGCTTTAACTGCCAAAGACTATACTCCAAAAGATTTAGGTCAAATTTTTGATACCATCAGTATTTGTTTATCAAAGGGTTTGGGTGCGCCTATGGGCACAGTTTTAGTCGGAAAACAACATCTGATGCAAAAAGCGATGCGCGTGCGAAAAGTGCTTGGTGGGGGCATGCGACAAATCGGATATATGGCAGGATGCGGACTTTTTGCTTTACAGAATCATGTCGATAGACTTCAAGACGATCATGACAAAGCTAAAGCTATCAGTCAAACACTTAAAGGCTTAAACTACATAAAAGAAGTAGAGCCTACAGAAACCAATATTATCATATTTTACTTGAAAGACGAGGTTAATAGTTCAAACTTTGAAAGCTATTTGTCTAAAAACAACATCAAAATTAGTAATATGGGAGAAGGCAAATGGCGTATTGTGACCCATTTAGACTATTCCGATGCCATGCATAATACCTTTATAGAAGTTTTAAAAAAGTTTAAGGCCTAATCTTACGGTTTTTTAACATACGGTATAATTTCCCGCTGAGGCAAACGGTAATAATCTTTGTCTTTTTCTGAAAAAGAGTCAGTGTATTCTATCGGTTGAACTTCAAAACCAATGGATTTGAGTTTATCAAAATAATCTAACCCATAAATTCGTACGTGATCGTACTGCCCAAAAATTTGGCTTCGTTCTTTGGGGTCGGTAATGCTATCGTCTTCAAAAGTTTTGTCTCTATTAAGGTCTTGAGGAATTTGTAAAATAGCCCAACCACCCTTTTTTAGAATGCGAAAAATTTCTTTCATTGCTGTGGTGTCATCTTTGATGTGTTCTAAAACATGGTTGCATAGAACAACATCAAAACTTTGGTCATCAAAAGGTAAATCACATATATCGGCTTTGACATCCGCCAATGGCGAATTTAAATCGGTTGTGGTATAGTTTAAGTTGTCTAATTTTTTAAAACGTTTATAAAATGCTTGTTCTGGAGCAAAGTGAAGTAATTTCTGGGGTTTGGTAAAAAAATCAGTTTCACGCTTTAAGAATAGCCATAATAAGCGGTGCCGTTCTAAAGATAATGTAGAAGGAGAAAGCACATTCGGACGTTGTTTCTGATAGCCGTAAGGCAGCAACTTTCTAAATAAAGACCCATCAATAGGATCTTGATAACGCGAACCTTTATAAATCAATTTTAATAAAGGTCTTAATAAAAAACTGACCCTTATGAGAAATGTTCTTGGAAAAAGGTTTAGAAAAATTTTAAAAACGGCGTTCATTGAGGATAGTTAATTGATAAATTACAAATTAAAATGAACGGTATCAAAGTAATGGCTTTAAAGACTAATTACCAATGCCTAAAAGTGCCCAGAGCGGGAGTCGAACCCGCACGCCCTAACGGACACATGGCCCTCAACCATGCCTGTCTACCAGTTCCAGCACCTGGGCTCAATTACCAGCTCACTAGAAATCATCAAGATAACCAGAGAAGCTTTTGGTTAGTGTGACTCTAAAAATTTCAGCCTCACCCATCCATCACATATTATGATCTGGCGGGGGCTTCCCGAAACAAGTTCGGGATAAACTTCTCGCCACATCCATCACACATTGTGATCTGG
>RRZV01000060.1 GCA_003931895.1 Mesohalobacter salilacus | reverse complement strand
TGCCTTGATTAAGACAATTATAATTCAATTTCTTTTTATCTCATTTTATAGAATATTTGGTATAATCTATAAACACCCACCTTAATCCTCCCTCGAGGGAGGAAACCTAATATTATAATTTTCCCTTGATGCCCATTCTGTATTTAAGACAGGGATTATAGGGGTGTTTTAAAATATTTATAGAACTTGATAATGATATTGACGAACAAGTTTTACATGTATTTAACCAAGGCTATTTAAGTTTTATCCCGATTTCGTTAATGATTTTGTAGCAAAACCCTTTTGGCTGAGGCTAAAAAAAATCCAACCCCAATTTAACTTGAGGTTGGAGGAACTAGATTGGCTTAGCACACTTAAAGTTATCACCCACTTAAAAGCAAATATTTGCTAGGATTTACTTTTATATTTATTTTCCAAAATTACAACTCATATCAATACATTTCACTTAATTTGCCATAACAAGACATTAAACGTCCTGTCATGAGTAAATATTTAAAAAGATTACACGATATTCAAACTTGGCTTAGGACTGAGCCTCTGGGAATCAGTGATATTCTCAAGCGTTTAGAACATCAGGAGATGAAGGTTTCCAGGCGTCAACTCAACAGAGATTTTAGTGCTATTGAGTCTATGCTGGAAGATGAAGAAAGGCTAACGCATTTTTTTAAAGCGGGTCAAAAGTATTTTTATATCCATACAAAAACTCCCTTTAAATCTGAAAGGACCGCAATAGAAACTACAGAAATTTATCATACCCATTTCTACAACCAAATCCTTACTGATGAAATCCAGTTTAATTTAGAATTGATACAATCCGCCATTAAAGAACAAAAAAGGCTAAAAATAAAATTGATAAAAGACGATGAAACCTCTCAAAACCTAGATGTTGATACCGAAAATGTGGTGGTCTGTCCTGTCAAGATTATCTATCATAGAAATAGTTATTATCTGGCTTGTTTTAATTCTAAATTCAAAAAAGTCGAAGTCTTTGGTTTAAGGCAGCTTCAAAAAATTGAATCGGGCAAAGCCTTTAATAACTTCAAAGTACTTGAAGAAAGGGTTATAATCGAGCTCAAAACCCGATTTGGAGTGACCAAAAATATCAATGATAAGGTTTATAATATTGAAATCAAATTTACACCAGTTTTGGGTCGGTTTATTGAAAATCACCATTGGCACGAGTCTCAAAACATCAAAAGCGTTAACGGCGACTATATTTTATATTTGAAATGTGGTATCAATAGAGAATTGATGGGCTGGTTATTTCAGTGGATGTATAATGTCAAAATTGTAAAACCTTTATTGCTCAAGCAGCTTTATAAAAAAACACTACAAGAGTCTGAAATGTTGGTCAAAGACAAAACCCCTTTTGTATATAGAAATATTTTTACGGATAAATTTGATGGTAAGTTATAAATTGAACATATAGTAGTCCTTAACTCGAAAGCCCTGATTCTAAAGCCACTAATTCACGAATGTTTTGTGCTAAGGCTCCCTTAGCATCGGTCTATTAATGACGTTTTAATATGTACTAAATCTACATGTACTTATGTCAAATCGAGCCTAACTGTTCGGCAGACAGGTGATTATTTATTTTGACCTCCAAAAGGGCGAAATAATTAATTGTATCGAGATTCATCACTAAGATCTCGATACAATTTTTGTTTGATTTTTTTCAAAATCAAACAAAAATCACTCGATCTGACAACAAACTTACTTTTAAAACGTCAAATCTTATTAAATAGAATTTCTAATTTTCAAAGACTCGCAGTGATGTATAGTTTTACATCATGGTGCTTGTCCGCCTATGGTGGATGGAAGTATGACGACCCCATCTTTTGAATTTTTATTAGAATTACAGAAAACAAATTCCTTAAAAGTGAAATCCAAAAGCCCCTGTAATCCCAAAACTTCTCGAGTCTTGAATATCAAAATAGTTGCCTCTAAAGTGAAAGTCAAGTCTAAAAACCCTAAAAATATTACCAACACCAAAGCTATAGGAATAGTAAACATTTCGGTCTGGTGCAAATAAAACAGGATTAGAGGTTGAGGCGTTGAGTAATCTGCTTTCGTCTGATAATTGTCCGTAAATGCTTCTAAACGTCACAATTTCTCTTAAATCTAAATCGCGTAATAATGGAATTCTGGCGAAAAGTCTGCCGTTAAAATTATGCTCCATATGAAGGCTGACATATTCATCTGTGACAAATTCATAAAAGTCAAGTAGCGGAAACGTGCCTTCAACAGAAAATAAAGTTTCATT
Source organism: Mesohalobacter salilacus (assembly GCA_003931895.1). Lineage (GTDB taxonomy): Bacteria > Bacteroidota > Bacteroidia > Flavobacteriales > Flavobacteriaceae > Psychroflexus. The sequence continues at coordinate 19,266 of RRZV01000060.1, read as the reverse complement.
ACCCGGCACAACGTTGAGCAAACCCAGCGGTACACCGCTGAAGGTTTTTCCAGCTTCAAATGTTGAGGTAAAACGCCCAAAACCACCCATCAAAATCGGTTGCCTGTAGAGCAGTTGCAATCTATCATAGTCAAAATCGCTATTGATGACACCTTTTAAGCCTTTAGTATATTTGAGCATAAATTCAGGGTATTTTCCTGCGTTAACCACATATTGCTCTACACCATAACCCGTGGCTTTTCTATTTGGCGTATATCTTGTGGTAAGTGAAATTTCGGTTTGTGTGGTTTGCTCTTGACGTATAGTTCGAGCTTCATCGGTGTAAAAGGCTAAACTAAACAGGTCTGTGTCTGCGCCAACCAAGGTTCTGTAGTTACCTTCTAAACGTAAATTGAAGTTATAAAACGGATCGAATTGCAGGGCGAGACTGGTTAAATTGATATTGGTTAAGGTGTTGTTTGCAGAGAGCGTCAATGGCGTACCTGACAACAAGCTTCTCCCCAAAACATCATCTGTACTGGTTAAGCTTGCACCGAGTTGTTCTACATCTCGTCGGTTTCCTGCTGAAAGAATGAGCCGTGATTTACGGTCGAGCATCACTTTACCAGATAATCCATATTTGAATTTGTCATCCTTAAACCCATAAGCCGTAAAACCTTGCAAACGCCAAGTGTCGTTTTGGCTGAAATACGTTCGGCCACCAACTCTTAATCGTAAACCTTCAACATCATTAAATCCAAATGTGGAAAATACAGGACCAAAATCCCAACCGTCAAAGCCGTAATAGTTGGTCGCTAAAACCGTAGCCACATCGTAAACCTGTTTAAAGGCTTTAACCGTTTTTAAGGTATCGACTAAAGTGTAAATTTCTTTTTCATCTTTTTTGAGCGGTTCAAGTCTATTTTTTGCCCAAAAAGTGCTATCCTGATCAAAGACTTGATTTTTGTAGGGATCGACTTGTCTGTCGTAAAATTCTTTATCTTTTTTGACATCAAATTTATAATTGTCATATAAAGTTGTCCGTTTGCCGTAGACACCGCGCGAATCTTCTTTTTTTCTAAAGGTAAAGTCAGACATAAAATAGTCTCTGGTTATCAAGAAAATAGAGTCGTTAAGCACGTCAAATTCCTGTTCTATATAAACGTCTTTAACCCAGTTAATGTTGGCGCTTTTGGTCATAGCCAAATTGATTTTTTTAATCGCCCAAGTGGTATCGTTAACCCAAAAATCGCCTTTAAAAGTCAGTTCGTTTTTTCGTCTGGGATAATAGACAATGTTGTAGCTCCAACGGTCACCAATATAGGTGCTGTCGGCTAATACATAGTTATAGTTATCAATTCCAGTAGTAGACAACGGACTGACAAAACTTTTGTCAAAAATTTTAATATAATTATCGTAAACATTGTATTCGGCATACAAATCTTTGATAAAAGCGATAAGATTTTGATTGTTACTAAAACCCGAGTTTTTATTGCCTTTTAAAATCTGTTTTTCTTTATCAATGGTGTTATCACCGAAAACTTCAGAGACAGATTCATTAATAAAAATCGGCAAATAGGTTTTACCTGTAACTTCGTTGGTATCGGTTTGGGTAAAGATAAACTCCATACCTCTAAATAATCGACTTTTGATTAAAGCACTGTCAATGGTGTTGAGGTCAAACTGAAGTTTTTCGTATTTGTCATATTGGTATTGGTCAAACATTTTAACGCCGTTTTCTCTTCGATTTTCCCAAATTTTCCTCAAAATATCTATGGCGGGATTGTTTTTTTTGGAAGTTTTACCCGAATAAATCATAACCTCAGATAAGGCTTCAGCATCAGACTCTAATTTGATTTCAATATCATAAGTTGCCCTTTTATTGAGTTCTAAAGTATAAGTCTTAAAACCCATAAAAGAAACTTCTATAGCTTCATAATCATTATCGGATTGCAGATAAAATTTACCGTTTTCATCGGTGATGGTGCCAACTCTTGAGTCCTTAAAAATGACATTGGCATAAGGAACAGGTTCGTCAAACTCGTCATAAACATAGCCACTGACTTTGGTTTGGGCAAAAAAGGCCAAAGAAAAAAACAGAAAAAAAAGTAGAAAAAATTGTCTCATATGATATTTTACAAAAGCTCTAATGAATTTCAGTAAAAGAATCTGAATTGATAGGTTTTGAATGGATGTAAGCAAATTCAGGGCTTATATCATATTCGCAAGGGATTTTGTTTCCATCTAAATCTTTCATATAAGCTACATTATGCCATAAAATTTGTCCGTAGTTACCTATTTCTACTTTTTTAAAAATATCTTCATTTTCAATAATTTTACTTATGTATTGATCCTTAATAATTGATAGATCCAAAATCTTTTTCTCTCCATTATTAAAATGACAAACGATTAACTGAGGAGTTTTTAATTTGATATGAAGTATTTTCCTATTCATTACTTTTAGGGTTCAATTTTATGAAACTCTTTAGAATCCCACATTTTAATCAATTCTTGTTTATGAATTTCAGCCCAAGCAGTAACTAATTTTAATTTACTTAAGGGTAAATCACCATTAAGTATTTGCCCGTTTTCAATAATGATATTAGCTTCAAATTCCGCAAAGACAACTTTAAAATGTGGTGGATTATGGTCATTAAAAAACATAAAAATTTTTAAACCATAAAATCTACAAATTTCGAGCATCTTTAATTTTAAGTTATTTGTATTGAAATGTCAATTTCAACTTTTAACTTGTTTTATATCTTATTAGATGTAGATATATAAATGTAAAACTTACATCTATGTAATTTAAAAAATCCTAAAGATTAGGAATTTTAAAAGGCTAATCGATATACATTACTTTTTTCACCGCTTTAATCACGTCTTCATGATTCGGCAACCATTCTTTAAGTAAAACTGGCGAATACGGTGCTGGTGTATCAGCTGTATTAAGTTTAATAATTGGCGCATCGAGATAATCAAACGCATGATGTTGAATGTGATATGTGATTTCAGTGGCAACATTTCCAAATGGCCACGCTTCTTCTAAAATGACCGTTCTGTTGGTTTTCTTTACAGATTTTACAATCGCCTCATAATCTAAAGGTCTCACAGTTCTTATGTCGATAATTTCACAAGAGACACCATCTTTTTCTAATTCTTCAGCAGCTTTATAGGCTTCTTTGATGATTTTTCCAAAAGAAACGATGGTTACATCTTCGCCTTCTCTTTTAATATCAGCTTTACCGATAGGAATGGTGTATTCTTCTTCAGGCACTTCGCCTTTATCACCATACATTTGTTCACTTTCCATAAAAATCACAGGATCATCATCTCTAATGGCAGATTTTAACAAACCTTTGGCGTCATATGGATTTGATGGCACAACGACCTTAAGTCCTGGTGTGTTAGCAAACCAACTTTCAAAGGCTTGAGAGTGCGTAGCTCCAAGTTGACCTGCAGAAGCTGTTGGTCCTCTAAACACAATAGGAATATTGATTTGACCACCAGACATCTGGCGCATTTTTGCCGCATTGTTTATAATTTGGTCAATTCCTACCAGTGAAAAGTTAAAAGTCATAAATTCAACAATGGGTCGGTTGCCATTCATAGCTGAACCCACTCCAATACCAGCAAAACCGAGCTCAGATATTGGTGTATCAATAACACGGTCTGGACCAAATTCGTCAAGCATACCTTTTGAAGCCTTGTAAGCCCCGTTATATTCAGCGACTTCTTCACCCATTAAATATACTGATTCGTCTGCACGCATCTCTTCACTCATGGCTTCGCAAACTGCTTCTCTAAATTGTATTGTTCTCATATTTTTTCAAAATTATAAAGCATCACAAAAGTAAACAATCATATGACTTAAAAGGTTATCAAATTAATAAAATTTTATTATGCGTGCATAGTAAATTTTCAACATAAAATATTATCTTCGCAAACGTTATAATTAGTAAAAAACATCAAATTATGAAGATATTAGTATGTATAAGTCACGTTCCTGACACGACTTCTAAAATTAATTTTACAGATAACGACACTAAGTTTGACACCAACGGCGTTCAATTTGTAATCGGGCCTAACGACGAGTTTGGCTTGACACGCGCTATGTGGTTTAAAGAAAAACAAGGCGCCTCTGTTGATGTGGTTACCGTTGGCGAAAAAGACGCTGAGCCTACTATAAGAAAAACACTTGCCATTGGAGCAGATAAAGCCATTCGCGTTGATGCCAAACCTATGGATGCGTTTCAAGTGGCTCAAGAAATTGCAGATGTGGCAAAAAATGGTGGATATGATTTAGTCATCGCAGGTCGTGAGTCCATTGACTACAACGGTGGTATGGTGCCAGGTATGGTCGCCAAAATGATAGGTGCTAATTTTATCAATACTTGCGTTTCCTTAGAAATAGAAGACCAAAAAGCAACGGCTATCAGAGAAATTGATGGCGGTAAAGAAACTTTAACTTGTGATTTGCCTCTTGTTATTGGTGGTCAAAAAGGTTTGGTTGAAGAAAAAGACTTGCGCATTCCTAATATGCGTGGCATTATGATGGCGAGAAAAAAACCCTTAGAAGTCAAAGCGCCTGTTTCTGAAAAATCATTAGTCGAATTCAAAAAATTCAGTAAACCTGCACCAAAAGGAGATGTCAAATTGGTCAATGCTGATAATATAGACGAGCTTATAGATTTACTTCACAACGAAGCCAAAGCGATTTAAAACATTCAAAACAAAAAATCATGTCAATACTTATATACGCAGAATCAGAAAATAAAAAACTTAAAAAGGCAGCATTCGAAGTTGCTTCATACGCGGCTTCAATCGCAGAAAAAACACAAGATGATGTAGTTGCAGTAACTGTAAACGCAGATAATACTGGCGACTTAGGCCAATATGGTGTCAGTAAAGTTTTAAATGTTCAAAATGAAAGTTTAGAAAAATTTAATGTAGAAAGCTATTCTGAGATTTTGACCAAAGCAGTTGAAGAAACCAAGGCTGATATTGTCATCTTAAGTCAAAGTGCTAATGCTAAATATTTAGCGCCTTTACTTTCAGTGAATTTAAAAGCGGGTTATGCATCAAATGTAGTTGAACTTCCTGAAACTGAAAGTGGTTTTCAAGTGAAACGCAACGTATTTACCAACAAAGCTTTTGGTATGGCTGAAATTACGACGGATAAAAAAATCATAGGACTTTCAAGCAATGCATTTGGATTGCATGAAAAAGAAGCTAAAGCAGAAACGGTTGATTTTAATCCTGAAATTTCAGACAGCAGTATTGAAGTTCAATCAGTTGATAAAAACACCGATAAAGTCAGTATAGCTGATGCCGAAATTGTAGTTTCTGGTGGACGTGGTTTAAAAGGCCCTGAAAATTGGGGCATGATAGAAGAATTGGCAGAAGTGCTTGGCGCAGCGACTGCCTGTTCAAAACCCGTCAGTGACATGGGTTGGCGTCCACATAGTGAGCACGTTGGTCAAACAGGTAAACCCGTGGCTTCAAATCTCTATATTGCTATAGGTATATCTGGTGCAATCCAGCATTTGGCAGGAATTAATGCTTCTAAGACCAAAGTTGTGATTAACACCGACGAAGAAGCCCCATTTTTTAAAGCTGCCGATTATGGTATAGTTGGCGACGCTTTTGAAGTTGTGCCACAGTTGGTTGAAAAATTAAAGGAATTTAAGGCTAGTAACGCTTAATTTTATAAATTGCGCCTAAAATAACGGTCTAAGATAAACGAGCAATTATCGTTGTTTTTTAGACCGTTTTTTAATTGATTTCATGGATTTAGTGCAATTAGACATTAAAGGAATTTCTTACAGCCAGACCCAAACTGGTGCTTATGCTTTATTACTCAGCGAAATTGAAGGCGACAGGCAATTGCCTATTGTCATTGGTGCCTTTGAAGCACAATCTATCGCCATCGCATTAGAAAAAGACATCAAACCACCACGACCATTAACTCACGATTTGTTTAAAAACTTTTCAGACAGTTTTGATATTACTGTTCAAAAAGTCATAATTCATAAGCTTGTGGATGGTATTTTTTACGCCAGTTTAGTTTGTAAAAAAGGTAAAAAAGAAGAAACTATTGACGCCAGAACAAGCGACGCCATTGCTTTAGCTTTACGCTTTAAAGCGCCTATTTTTACTTATAAAAACATCTTAGACAAAGCTGGCATTCAATTAAAAGGTTCAACAACTTCAAAACAATCTGAACCCCAAAAGTCTAAAGCTGAAACTGAAATTAAATCGGCTTTTGATTTAAAAAATTTAAGTTTGAAAGATTTAAAAAAACTCCTTGAGGATGCCGTTCAAAATGAAGAATATGAAAAGGCAGCTCAAATTAGGGATGAAATGTCCAAAAGAAGTTAAGTTTTAGCTTATGAAAATATACTATTTGCTCCTAATTTGTTTGGTTTTGGTTGTCACCACTTCAAAGCTGCAAGCCCAAAACTATCAAACCGATTCTTTACAAACACAACAGGATAGCATTCAAACTTCATCAGATAATACCCTAACAATTAGTAAGATTGAAAAAGCACCAGAGCAAATTATTCCCATAGAGGGTTTTAGTTTTAAAAGTTTGTGGCGAGGTCTATTAGGAATGTTAGTTATATTGATTATTGCTTTTGCCTTTAGTGCCAATCGCAAAGCCATCAGCTGGCGAACTGTTGTTATTGGTTTGCTATTACAATTAATTTTAGCGTTTGGCATATTAGAAATAGAATGGGTCAAAGCTATATTTGATTTTGTAGGCAATATTTTTGTCCAAATCTTAAACTTTACCGCTGCTGGTAGCGAATTTTTGCTGGGCGATTTAATGGATCAAGATACTTATGGTTATATCTTTTTATTTCAAGTTTTACCAACTATCATATTTTTTTCGGCCTTAACGTCAATTTTATTCTATTTAGGTGTTATACAAGTTATTGTAAAAGGTTTGGCGTGGTTACTTTCTAAAGCTTTAGGCGTTTCAGGAGCAGAAGCTTTAAGTGTTGCCGGGAATATATTTTTAGGTCAAACCGAATCGCCCTTATTGATAAAAGCTTATCTCGAACGCATGACGCGTTCTGAAGTTTTATTGGTGATGATTGGAGGTATGGCAACCGTTGCAGGTGGTGTTTTAGCCGCCTATATTGGGTTTTTAGGTGGTGATGACCCTGCAATGCGGTTAGAATTTGCTAGACATTTATTAGCGGCTTCAGTAATGGCTGCTCCAGGTGCTATTGTCATTTCAAAAATTCTTTATCCTCAACAAACCAAAGTTGACAACTCAGCGGAGGTCTCTACAGATAAAATCGGCTCAAACATATTAGACGCCATTGCTAATTAATGGAACAACAGAAGGCTTGCGCTTAGCAGCTAATGTCGCCGCCATGCTGTTGGTCTTTGTAGCTTTAATTGCTATGATTAATTATGGCTTGGACGCTTTTGGCGGCTTAGTTGGTTTAAACGATTTTGTTGCTCAAAATACACCATACGATAAGTTTTCTCTCGAAGCTATTTTAGGCACTATTTTTTATCCAGTGATGTGGCTTATCGGGGTTGCGGAAGAAGATTCTATGTTAATGGGACAACTTTTAGGCATTAAGCTGGCTGCCAGTGAATTTGTTGGTTATATTCAATTGGCAGAGCTTAAAGATTTAGGAAGTGCTATTCATTTTAAGTATGAAAAATCAATCATCATGGCGACTTATATGTTATGTGGTTTTGCCAATTTTGCTTCCATAGGAATTCAGATTGGTGGTATTGGGTCTTTAGCTCCTGGTCAGCGTAAGACCTTATCTCGATTTGGTATGCGAGCTTTACTTGGTGGAACATTAGCTTCACTTATGTCAGCTACTATTGCAGGGATGATATTAGGTTAGAACTTAACTTCCTAATTTAATTCGGTCGGCGTCAAGTTTTAACAAGATAAAGACTAAAATAGTAAACCCCCATAAACCTGAACCACCATAACTAAAAAACGGTAGTGGAATTCCAATGGTTGGAATAAGACCAGTGACCATACCGATATTGACAAAAAAATGAATAAATAAAATTCCAAACACCCCATAACCATAAACCCGACTAAAGGTTCTTTTTTGACGCTCAGCAAGATATAATATCCGGCTTAGGAAGGCTACAAATAGCAATATAACAAGGGCACTTCCTATAAACCCAAACTCCTCACCTATGGTTGTGAAAATATAGTCGGTGTGTTGTTCAGGCACAAATCTGCCTTGCTTTTGTGTGCCATTGAGAAAACCTTTACCGGCAAAGCCTCCACTCCCGATAGCAACTTCACTTTGATACAGGTTATAACCGCTGCTTTTATTGTTCACATTAGGATTAATAAGCACTTCAAATCGGGCTTTTTGGTGGGGTTGTAATACAGAATTATAGAGAAAATTTACACTGAAAGTAAAAGATATACATAATAGGCCTATCAGTATGGGTTTTAGAAGACTCGATTTTTGCTTTGATTTAAAATATATAATAGCGAAAAAAATTAAACCTAAAAAAATAGAAGTGATAGTTGAACCTAATAATAACACAGCGACGAAGATAATAATAGCTGCCAAAGCTCCCCAAATATAAAACCCAGGTAAACCTTCTCTATAAAAAGCAATAAAAAAAGAGAAATAGACTAACGCACTACCCGTATCTGGCTGTAGAAGAATAAGTATAATAGGAATACCTATGATTATAAAAACATTCAGTTGGTGTTTAAACTTCTTGATATTAACATTAAGTCCACTTAAATATTTAGCTACAGCTAGAGCAACTGCTGCTTTAGCAAATTCTGCGGGCTGTAAGCTAAAACCGCCGAAGGAATACCAAGCTGTTTGGCCATTTATGGTTTTTCCGAAAAACATTAAGCCAAGCAGTAATATGAGAGATATTACATAAATGACTGAGCTGAAGCGCTCATAAAATTTACTTTCAATAGTTAGAACAAATAGAATAATGACAAAACTTAAAACAATCCATAGTAATTGTTTACCATAAAATGTTGATAAGTCTAAGTAACTTTTAGACTCAACGCCTGTTAAAGTAGTTGAATAAATACTTATCCAACCAAAAGCAATCAAAAAGGTAAAAAGCAAAATGCTTAACCAATCTATTTTAAAAAAAGTGTTACTCATTTAGGTTTAAATTCTCTAGAATACTATCATTTTTAACCATGAAGTCTATTTTTTTATAATCTTCTTTTGGGCTATTGTTTAAAAGCCATTTTTCGAGATCAGTTCTCGTAATTTTACCTTTAATATATTTTTCGATCATTAAACTGGCTATTTTCCCAGCATAACGCGAACCCCAGTAGCCATGTTCAATAAAGACAGCAACGGCTATTTTAGGGTCATCTACTGGAGCAAAAGCTACAAAAATAGAGTGGTCTTTAAGCTGAACAACTTCGCCATCGATTACTTTTTTGTTTTCGGCAGTTCCTGTTTTACCTGCAATTTCTATATCAGGTATTTGGATCCATTTTGCAGTACCATATTTATAAACTTGATGCATCCCTTTTATAATAGGTTCAAAATGCTTTTTGTCGATAGTTGTGTAATGTTTATTAGTGTAGGTCGTGTCTGATATAGCTTTGCCTTCAACAGATTTCAAGATATGAGGTTTGATAAACCAACCTCTATTGGCAATGGCCGCAGTTACATTAGCCAGTTGAATAGGTGTAGTTAAAACTTCGCCTTGCCCAATTCCGTTAGAAACTGTTGCCGTAGCATACCATTTATAAGTAGGGTATTGATACATGCGATTATAATAAGTAGAATCTGGAATGAAACCTTTTCGCCCTACAGGTAAATCGTATCCTAAATACTGGCCTAAACCAAAGCTTTTTAAATGCTTCTGCCAAGTTTGTATGCCTTGTTGTGGTCTTTCGTATTTATTAATTGTATTGAGATAAATACGTGAAAAATAAGAGTTACAGGAATGTGCAATACCATTAACCATACTTATAGGATTAGGATGGTTGTGACACCCCAAAACTTGTCCCCTAGCATATTGAAAGCCACCATAGCAAGAGTAACTGTCGTCTAGATCCACAACATTTTCTTGTAAAGCTATGAGGCCTGTTAAAACTTTAAAAGGTGAACCAGGCGCATATTGAGCTTGTAAAGCTCTATTGAAAAGAGGTCTTGTAATAGAGTCATAGTAAAGTTTAGTGTAATTTTTAGATCGCTTTCTGCCAATAAGAACGCTTGGTTCATAAGTAGGTTCTGTAATTAAGGTTAGGATTTCTCCTGACTTTGGTTCAATAGCAACGATACCGCCGCGTTTATTTTTCATCAATTTTTTACCGTATTCTTGAAGCCTAGCATCTATGGTTAGTGATAAATCTTTACCTTTTTGAGGCAGGGTGTCATATTGTCCATTTTTAAAAGAACCTAAGTCATTATTAAAGCGATCTTTTTGAATGTATTTTACGCCTCTTACGCCTCTTAGTTTTTCCTCATAGTATTGTTCAACACCTTGTTTTCCCCATAAATCACCAGACTGGTAATAGGGGTGTTTTTTTATATCACCAGTATTAACTTCTGCTATATAACCTAAGAAGTTTGCCCCAATATCTAACTGATAATCTCTTAGGGAACGCTTCTGAATATAAAACCCTTCAAATTTATACATGTTCTCTTGGAGGTAAGCATATTCTGATTTTGTAAGTTGAGCAGTTATTAACGAAGGAGCGTAGTAGGAATATCGTTTAGCCCTTTCTATTCTTTTAGTAAGTGTGTTTTTTTCTAAATTCAAAAGTTTTGCAAATTCCAAAGTATCAAAAGCTTTTAAATCTCTAGGCACAAGCATGACATCATAAGCCGGTTGATTACCCGCTAGCAGTGTTCCATTTCTATCATAAATGTAGCCGCGCTGCGGATAGTCGTATTCTGCTTTAACTGCTAAATTTTCTGATATATCAGTATAAGAATCACTAAAAACCTGAAGATATAATAATCTTATAAGGAATATAAGGGCAGAAAAAACAATCAATATGTATGGAAAAAATCTTCTCATTAAGTTTTAAATAACCTCAGAATTATTATAATTAAAATTGAACTAAATATAGTTGAATATATAGTATTTTTTAAGATATCTAGAACGTAATTAACACTAAAATATTCCAAAGAAAACATTAATAAATGGTGAATAAATACCATGATAACAACGTAAAGAAATTGCTTTTTAAAATCTGCTTTTTTTAAATTTATGCTTTTATAGTCGTAACTAAGACCAAATGAAAGCCTCAAAATAAAAGGTCTGAGATAAGCAATTAACAATGTTGAAGCGGCATGAACACCACCAGTGTCATTAAAAAAATCTATAGAAATACCCAACAAAAATCCTATGAATAAAATATATATTCTATTGATATCAAAAGGCAGCATTAATATAAACAATATATAAATATAAGGATTGATATAGCCTAGCAAAAGTACGTGGTCTAAAACAAGAACCTGAATAAGTACTAAAACTAAAAACTGTATAATATATTTTATACTAAAACTATTCATTATTGGTGTTTATTAAACTTTTGGCTTGCTTTATTTTCTTAGGAATTATAACGTAAGCATGATTAATGTTTGTCATGTCCTCAAACAGTTTAACTTCAATATTGTAATAACCAATATTTTCATTTAACTCATAATCTTTAATAAGACCAATGGGTATATCCTTTGGAAATATTAATGAGTTGCTTCCTGTTACTATTGTATCACCAATATTAAAGCTTGCAGAGCGTGGAAGGTCTTTTAAGTAAATAGTATTAGGGTTTAAACCATCCCACTGAAGTGAGCCAAAATGATTGCTAGCTTTTAATTTTGCATTGATAGATAAGTTAGTGTTTAATATTGAAATAACTCTAGAATAATTTTCAGTGCTTTTCTCTACAATACCAAGAATTCCGTTTGGTAAGCTTACAGCATAATTCACATCAACGCCATCGCTTAAACCTTTATTGATGAGCACATAATTATCTACTTTGGAATAGGAGTTGGAAATTATATAGCAAGGTTTAAAAGTATAGAGGGAGTCTAAAATAACAGAATCGTTAATGGGTTGTATAGCATTGTGAAGGCGCTTTTTTAAATAAACATTTTCGTATTGAAGCTTTTTGTTTTCCTCGTTAAGTTCAAAGTATTTTGTGACGTTATACCTTATATTTAATAGAAAAGCAGATAATGTATTTGTTGAAGACACCCATTTAGATTTGTGATAGGTGTGAGATTGAATACTAAGCTGAATAGAAATAGCAAACAGCACAACAAATAAAATTCCTACTTTGTTTCGGATAAAGAATTTTATAATTTGTTGCATGCATACTTATTTATTTAATTAATACAGGTTTGTAGCGCTCAATGTCTTTTAATGTTATGCCGGTCCCTCTAACAATAGCTCTTAAAGGGTCTTCTGCTATAAAAACTGGCAAATCTGTTTTTTGAGACAGTCTTTTGTCTAAGCCTCTCAACATTGAGCCACCACCAGCTAAATAAATTCCTGTATTATAAATATCTGCAGCCAGTTCTGGTGGAGTTTGAGAAAGTGTTTCCATTACGGCATCTTCAACCCGTAGAATAGATTTATCCAAAGCTTTAGCAATTTCTCGGCTTGAAATTTCAACTTGTTTTGGTTTACCAGTCAACAAATCTCGGCCTTGAACACTCATATCTTCAGGTGGTGTTTCAAGGTCTTCCGTCGCTGCGCCAATCTGAATTTTAATATTTTCTGCTGTACGTTCCCCTACAAATAAATTATGTTGAGTACGCATATAATAAATAATATCATTGGTAAAAACATCGCCTGCAATTTTTACAGATTTGTCACAAACTATTCCACCTAGTGCAATAACAGCTATTTCGGTAGTTCCGCCACCGATATCAACAATCATATTACCTTTGGGTTGCATGATATCAACACCTATTCCAATAGCTGCTGCCATTGGCTCGTGTATCAAATAGACTTCTTTGCCATTAACCCGCTCAGCACTGTCTTTTACTGCTCGCATTTCAACTTCTGTAATACCACTTGGAATACATATTACCATACGCAAAGACGGTGAAAACAAACGTTTTTTTAAGGCAGGGATTTCCTTAATAAACATACTTATCATTTGTTCACTAGCATCAAAATCTGCAATTACACCATCTTTTAATGGTCTGATAGTTTTAATGTTTTCATGGGTTTTGCCCTGCATCATTGAAGCCTCTTTTCCTGCTGCAATAATTTTTCCGGATTCACGATCTCTAGCTACTATAGATGGCGCATCAATTACAACTTTGTCGTTGTGAATTATCAGCGTATTAGCCGTTCCTAAATCTATCGCTATATCTTCAGTTAAAAAATCAAAAAAACCCATGCTTGTTGTTTAGTAATCAATTGACAAAAGTAATCAATTAATGTTTAAAATGTCTTATTCCTGTCATGACCATACTCATATTATTTTCATTACAGTATTTTATGCTTAATTCATCTTTGATTGAGCCACCAGGTTGAATAACAGAAGTTATACCCGCTGTATTTGCAATTTCTACACAATCAGGAAATGGAAAAAAAGCATCGCTAGCCATGACTGCATCTTTTAAATCAAATTTAAAATGCTTGGCTTTTTCAATACTTTGTTTAAGAGCATCAACCCGAGAAGTTTGCCCTGTACCACTTGCTATAAGCTGTTTGTTTTTAGCTAAAACAATGGTATTGGATTTGGTATGTTTACAAATTTTTGAGGCAAAAACCAAATCTACAATTTCACGTTCGGATGGAGTTTGAGAAGTCACTGTTTTAAAGTGTTCTTTCTGATCAGTTTTTAAATCTCTGTCTTGAACCAAAACGCCATTTAAGCAAGTTCTGATCATTTTATTTGTAAAAGCACTTTGTTTTAAAATAAGTATTCTTCTGTTTTTCTTTCCTTTCAAAACTTCAAGAGCGTCTGTACCAAATTGTGGCGCAATGACTACTTCGCAAAATAGCTGGTGTATTTCCTCCGCCGTTGCTTTATCAATAGTTGTATTTGTTATCAAAATACCTCCAAACGCCGAAACAGGATCGCCGGCTAAAGCATCTTTATAGGCGTCTAAAACCGTTTCTCTTTGAGCTAAACCACAGGCGTTGTTGTGTTTTAAAACAGCAAATGTTGGCGATTCACCTTGAAATTCATTAATCAAATTTACAGCAGCGTCGATATCTAACAAATTATTGTAAGATAATTCTTTACCGTGTAATTGTTCAAAAACCTCTTCAGAATTACCGTAGAAATTTGCATTTTGATGCGGATTTTCTCCATAACGTAAAGGCATCACATCTTTTTCAGAAAGCCTTAATTCATCATTAGTTTTGGGTTGGTTAAGATAGTTAAATATATGAGTATCATAATGAGACGAAACCGCAAAGGCATTAACAGCAAAAGATTTTCGCTCTTCAAGACTACTCTCGGCAACAGGTTTATTTAAAACCTCCAAAACAGACTGATAGTCAGATTGTGAAGCCACACAAAGCACATCTTTGTAATTTTTAGCCGCTGCACGAATTAATGAAATGCCTCCAATATCTATCTTTTCAATAATATCATCATGACTTGAGCCTGAAGACACAGTTTCTTCAAATGGGTAAAGGTCAACAACCACCAAATCGATTTCAGGAATCTCATATTCGTTTAAAGTTTCTTTATCATCTTGATGGTCTCTTCGACTTAAAATACCGCCAAAAACTTTGGGGTGAAGCGTTTTTACTCGACCACCGAGAATTGAAGGATAGTCTGTTAGGTTTTCTACAGCAGTCACTTCTGCACCACAAGATTCTATAAATTTTTGAGTGCCACCTGTAGAATAAATTTTAATGTTGTGCTTTTTTAAAGCTTCAATAATCGGCTCTAATCCGTCTTTGTGAAATACAGAAATCAGAGCAGATTTTATCGGTTTTTGAGGATTCATAAGTCAGTAAAATGGATTTTTGCAAAGCTAAGTTATTATTACTAAACACGATGTTTTTTAAGTCCTCAAATCTCACGTTTTTTTTGACAACTATTAAAAATTTTGATAATTTATATAAGTAACTTTAAAAATAAATCGTATTTCATGTTGATATTCAGCAATTTATTTGATTATATTTTAAAAATAAAGCGTTTGTAAAATAACCGTTCAAAAACTTGCAAATCTCGCCAAAAAATCTATTTTTGCAGAAATATTAAATGTTAAGGAAATGTACTGGACTTTAGAGTTAGCTTCTTATTTAAGTGATGCGCCGTGGCCCGCAACCAAAGATGAATTAATTGACTATGCCATACGCACAGGTGCGCCTCTTGAAGTGGTTGAAAATTTACAATCTATAGAAGATGAAGGCGATACTTACGACTCTATTGAAGAAATCTGGCCAGACTATCCTACCGACGAAGATTACCTTTGGAACGAAGACGAATATTAATTTTGCAGATAAAAAACTTTACTATGAAAACCTCTTTTAAAAAAGAGGTTTTTTTGGTTTTATAGTATACAAATGAAATACTTGCTTCTTAAGTATTAATCGCTTTCAAAGAGCTAAAGTTGTTTTTTATTAAACATTATCACTAATAGGTTATCTTGTTATAAAGTCTAGGCGTAAAACCTGTACGATTCAACCCAAGCTATTTTGTATCTTAGTAGTTTAATTTTTAAAAATCATGACAACATTTAAAAACAAAACCGTACTCATCACTGGTGGTTCTCGTGGTATTGGAAAAGCAACAGCAATGGCTTTTGCAGAACAAGGGGCGAGAGTAGCGATTAACTTTAGAGCTAACCGTAAAGCAGCTGAAGATACTTTAAAAAACCTAAAAGGTGATGGTCACGAGTTGTTTCAATATGATATTTCAGATAAAGAGGCTCAAAAACAACTTATAAATGCTGTAATAAAAGACTTTGGTCAGCTTGATATTTTAGTCAATAATGCAGGAATTTCTATTGAACATGATATTGAAAAGGTTGACTTTGAAAATTGGTCTTCAGCCTTTCAAAACACGTTTCAAACCAATTTATTTGCTGCGGCAAACTTGAGTTTTTTGGCTGCAAAACACATGATGAACTACGGTGGTGGGCGTATTGTCAATGTTTCCTCACGTGGCGCCTTCCGCGGAGAACCTACCAAGCCGGCTTATGGTGCAAGTAAAGCTGCACTAAATGCCATGAGTCAATCTTTAGCCAAAAAGTTAGCACCACATGATATTTATGTTGGTGTAGTTGCCCCAGGTTTTACTGAAACAGATATGGCTAAGAAAACCTTAACACCCGAAGAAAGAGAAAATTTACTGCGCGAATCGCCTTTTAAACGTATGGCTCAACCAGAGGAAGTCGCACATGCTATTTTATTTTTGGCTTCTGATAAAGCAGCTTATGCTTCCGGTAGTATCATTGATATAAATGGAGCAAGCTATTTAAGAAGTTAATTTTGAGGTAATTAATAGAGGATAATATTTTTATACTTTTACTACGCTATCTAAAAGCAAGGTTTTTTGTAAATTTGATTTTCATACGGCATTAAAAGTAAATAAACATGATTAAACATAACTGGACGCGCTCAGAAATTCTAGAGATTTACCATAAACCTCTAATGGAATTAATGTATGAAGCGGCAAGTATTCACCGCAAATTTCACGACCCAAATACGGTTCAAGTTTCAACATTATTGTCTATCAAAACTGGTGGCTGTCCAGAAGATTGTGGGTATTGTCCTCAAGCGGCAAGATACCATACCAATATTGAGAAAAATGATTTGATGAGCGTTTCTCAAGTTAAGGCTCAAGCCAAGCGCGCTAAAGCATCCGGGAGTTCGAGGTTATGCATGGGTGCAGCTTGGAGAAATGTGAAAGATGGCGATGACTTTGAACAAGTTCTCGATATGGTAAGGACGGTTAATGAACTAGATATGGAAGTTTGCTGTACTTTAGGTATGGTTACTGAAAATCAGGCTAAACGCTTAGCCGAGGCTGGTTTGTATGCTTATAACCACAATTTAGATTCTTCTGAAGAATACTACAAAAAAGTCATCTCAACTCGGGGTTATCAAGACCGTTTAGATACTATTGATAACGTGCGTAAATCTAATGTAACGGTTTGTAGTGGAGGTATTATTGGTATGGGTGAAAGCCTTGAAGACCGAGCAGATATGTTGATAGCTTTATCGACTTTAAATCCGCAACCTGAATCTACACCAATCAATGCTTTAGTCCCCGTAGAAGGTACGCCTCTTGAAGAACAAAAACCTGTAGAAATCTGGGAAATGGTTAGAATGATTGCGACGACGCGTATTGTTATGCCCAAAACACAAGTGCGTTTATCTGCAGGGCGAACACAAATGAGCCAAGAAGGTCAAGCTATGTGCTTTTTTGTGGGGGCAAACTCTATCTTTGCAGGGGATAAGCTCTTAACGACTCCAAATCCCGATGTCAATGAAGACATGAAACTTTTTAACGCTTTAGGCCTTAAACCACAACAGGCTTTTGAAAAAGGGAATAAACCAGTTTCAAAGCCTAAGCAAGAAGCTCAATTTCAGCCTCTTGGCGAAAAACCCAAATGGTCAAGGCCTGGACACAAAATTGAGCGTAATGAAGACGCTAAAAAAACGGCTAAAAATGCTAAAGTTTAGTTTTTAAACAGAAAAATTAATCCTCTAATGTCTCAACAACTCAATACGCAACCTGTTGAACGGGTTGAAAACATATCGGCACAAGATTTTATTCAGCATTACGTTAAACCGCAAAAGCCCGTAGTGATTGAAAATTTAATTGAAGATTGGCCAGCAAGAGAGCTTTGGACATTTGATTATTTTAAATCGATAGTTGGAGATTTAGAAGTACCTCTATACGATTCAAAACCAATCACTTCTCAGTATATGTATAATGAGCCTCAGGCTAAAATGAAGCTTTCGGAATATATTGACCTTTTGCGAAGCCAGCCCACAGATTTACGACTTTTTTTATTTAACCTGATTAAAGAGCGACCAATACTACAAGACCATATAAAAGTGCCTGATGTAGGTTTAAAATTACTTAAAGACTTACCGTTTTTATTTATTGGCGGACAAGACTCTAAGGTGTTTATGCATTATGATATTGATTTGGCCAATATCTTGCACATTCATCTTAAAGGCGAAAAACAATGTTTAATTTTTCCTCCTTCAGAAACCAAATACCTCTACAAAGTTCCAAATTCTCTAAAAACAAATGATGGTATTGATTTTACCAATCCAGATTTTGAGAATTATCCTGCTTTGGCTTATGCCAAAGGTTATACAGCAGAGCTATCAGCTGGTGAAACTCTATATATGCCAGAAGGTTTTTGGCATCATATGCATTACAAAACACCTGGATTTTCTATCAGCCTAAGAGCTTTAGCAAAAAAGCCAAAACACTTAGGTAAAGCGGTTTATAATATTGCTGTTATGCGAAATTTAGAAAACTTGATGCGAAAATGGAAAGGTGATAAATGGTTAAAAGATAAGCAAAAAGCTTCTGTGGAAAATACGCACAAATCATTGAATTTGTAAATCATTGGAACTAAAATTACTTCAAAATAATTTTGTACTACACCATTATGGTTCGTTATTTTGGAAAGAACAAAACATGCTTATCATCGCAGACTTGCATCTTGGCAAAATTGAGCATTTCAGAAAACACGGCAGCGCTATACCAGACTTATCAAACGCTTTAGATTATATGCATTTAGAGCAAAATATCACTGAATTCTTACCTCAAAAGGTTGTTTTTCTCGGTGATTTATTTCATTCAGTGCTCAATAAATCCTGGTCTATTTTTCAAAGGTGGATCCAGCGTCAGCCAGTTGAATTTACTCTAATCGTGGGTAATCATGATGTTATACCTGTTTCGCGTTTTCAAGATTTAGGTTTTCACATTACACCACATCTCGATATTTCTGCTTTTCGCCTAACTCATAAACCAAAAGATACTAATGATCTATTTAATATTTGTGGTCATATTCATCCTGGTTATAAACTAAGAGGCAGAGCCAAACAACAACTGAATTTATCTTGTTTCTATCAGAAGTCAAATCAACTTATTTTACCAGCTTATGGCAGTTTTACGGGAAATTATTATATAAAACCTGAGCCTGATGAACATGTATATGTATTATCTGAGAAAAATGTTAGTCAAGTTATATAGGTTCTAGTTAGAGTGTGTCGTGATTTGAATTATTTACTAATCTCTAGTGTTTTGCCCTGGCTTAGGGATTGAGGCACTGTTGGAGTCCCCGCATTGAGCGGGACGACTGCCGAAAGCCCGCCGATGCGACTTTGGAGCAG
>RRZV01000030.1 GCA_003931895.1 Mesohalobacter salilacus | reverse complement strand
AGCCTATAAGTAATTAATTAAAATTAGGCACCCTTCGACTGCGCTCAGGGTGACATAACTTTCCAGTATTGTTAATTGACTTATTGTTAATGTTTTAATAATCGAACTCAGGTTAAAAGACTTGACTTATTTCTTTGTGAGCATAAAATTGTTCTTGACCTGAATTCTGTTTTACCAGCAGCCGTCCATCAGTGGCTATATCTTGAATTTGACCTTTAAATGAATTTCCTTTGGGTAAAGCAAATTCAGTTTCTTTTTTATAATTATATAAATACCTTTTGTAAACACTGATGATGTGTTCTATAGAATGTGTATTGAGTTCTTTAGGGATTTCGTCTAATTCATCAATCAATTTATTAAGCAATTCGTTTCTATCAAAATGAATATTTTTAATCTTTTTTAGCGACGAGGCTTTAGGTAAATTTTCAAAATGAGTTTGGTTGACATTTAAACCAATTCCAATATAGGAGGTTTTAATCAAATTTTTGTTTAAGGTGTTTTCAATTAAAATACCGCAAATTTTATTTTGTTCTGACAAAATGTCGTTAGGCCATTTAAAGCTTAAATTTGAAATATCATAAGTTTTCAAAACCCTTAAAATCCCTAAACACACTAAAGCATTAAGTGCAAATTGGTTTTCTGTCTTGAGGTTAATTTCGTTAAAAACAACCGTAAACATAAGGTTTTCTGACCTTGAACTTTGCCATGAACTGTTAAGTTGACCACGACCTTGGGTTTGGAATTCAGCAGAGACACAAAAGCTTTTTTCTTTTCTGTCTTTATTTAAAACCTTGGCAAGCGTATTGGTAGAGGTTGTGGCATCAACTTTGACAATATTCATTTAAATGTGATTTTGAAGCAAATTTAATCAAGAATATGTCACAATCATCATTGAATAATCTTTTGTTAAGTCAAGACCATTTTCGTTAAAAAAACCTATTTTTGTAAAACTTTAAAAATTAAATTTCAGCATTGGTAAAAGATAATAATCAGCTCATAACGTTAATCATAGAAGGAATTGAAAATGTAAAAGGCGATGATATACAGTTGTTAGACCTTAGAGATATCGAAAATAATGTATGTGATTATTTTATCCTTTGCACTGGTAGCTCCAACACCCAAGTTGATGCTATTGTCAATTCCATTCAAAAACATGTGAGTAAAAAACTTAAAGATAAACCTTGGCATGTTGAAGGTCATGGCAATTCTCAGTGGGTTTTGATGGATTATGTTAATATTGTTGTTCATGTTTTTCAACAACAAGCAAGAGATTTTTACGATTTAGAGAGCTTATGGGGCGATGCAAAAATCACCCAAATTGAAACAAATTATTAATTTAGATTAAGAAAGAAGTAGATGGCTAAAAAAACATCAAATACACCGCCTAAAAATAAGGCTACTAATAATTCAAAAAAACCTAATCCCAAAAAACCAGGTTATAACCTATATGTGATTATAGGTATTGTTATTATATTTTTTGGACTTCAGTTTTTTGTAGGTAATGGCTTTGGAAGCGGAGCAAAAGACATTAGCATTACAAAATTTGAAAGCTACCTCAAAGAAGGTGATTTTAAAAAAGTAGTTTTAGTTAAAGGCTCTAATGTTGCTAAAGTTTATCTTACAAATGAAGCAAAAGCACAACCTGAACACAAAGGAAAAACCAACGAAAATGTTTTTCCAGGCTCTTCATCACCTGACTACAAATTTGAGTTTGGTACGATGGAGAACTTTGAAAAAAAGGTTGAAAAAATAATTGATGAAAACAACCTTGAGACTCAAAAAGACTACGAAACTGAAGACACAACATTTAGTAACATCCTCATTACGCTTCTTCCTTTTATCATCATTATTGGAATTTGGATTTTTATAATGAGACGTATGAGTGGTGGCGCTGGTGGCGGTCCTGGTGGGCAAATTTTTAACATAGGTAAATCTAAAGCCAAACTGTTTGATGAGAAAAAAGATGTCAAAACCTCTTTCAAAGATGTTGCTGGATTAGAAGGTGCAAAAGAAGAAGTACAAGAAATTGTTGACTTTTTAAAATTCCCCGAAAAATACACCAATCTCGGTGGTAAAATTCCTAAAGGCGCTTTACTAGTTGGTCCTCCAGGAACAGGTAAAACGCTACTCGCTAAGGCTGTTGCAGGAGAAGCTAATGTGCCATTTTTCTCTTTATCGGGATCAGACTTTGTTGAAATGTTTGTTGGAGTTGGTGCTTCTCGAGTGCGAGACCTTTTTAAACAAGCTAAAGATAAATCTCCATCTATTATTTTTATAGATGAAATTGATGCTATAGGTCGGTCAAGAGGAAAAAATAATTTTTCTGGCTCAAATGATGAACGAGAAAACACCTTAAATCAGCTCTTAACTGAAATGGATGGCTTTGGCGATAATGCTAACGTCATAGTATTAGCTGCAACTAACCGTGCAGATGTTTTAGACAAAGCTTTAATGCGTGCAGGACGATTTGACCGTCAAATTTATGTAGACTTGCCTGATATACGTGAGCGAAAAGAAATTTTTGAAGTTCACCTTAGGCCTTTGAAAAAAATCGGAGACGATATAGATACTGACTTCTTAGCCAAACAAACCCCAGGATTTTCTGGTGCAGATATTGCCAATGTCTGTAACGAGTCGGCTTTAATTGCTGCTAGAAAAGGAAATAGCAAAGTTACCAAACAAGATTTTCTCGATGCTGTTGACCGTATTATAGGCGGACTTGAAAAGAAAAATAAAATCATGACACTCGATGAAAAGAAAGCTATTGCTTTTCATGAAGCTGGTCATGCCACTGTAAGTTGGTTGCTTGAGCACGCTGCCCCATTAGTAAAAGTTACCATTGTCCCACGTGGACAATCACTCGGAGCAGCTTGGTATTTGCCCGAAGAGCGCCTTATCGTAAGAACTGAGCAAATGCTTGATGAAATGTGTGCGGCAATGGGCGGAAGAGCTGCAGAAAAAATTATTTTTGATAAAATCTCAACTGGTGCTTTAAGTGATTTAGAAAAAGTAACCAAGCAAGCTAAAGCTATGGTCACCATATATGGCTTGAATGATAAAGTTGGTAATTTAACCTATTACGATTCTTCAGGTCAAGCTGATTACAATTTTACAAAACCATACAGTGAAAAAACTTCTGAAATTATTGATAAAGAAATTTCTAAAATTATAGAAAATCAATATCAGCGCGCTTTAGAAATTTTAAAGAAATACAAAAAACAACTCACCAAGCTGGCAGAACTTCTTATCGAAAAAGAAGTGATTTTTAAAGATGATATGGAAGATATTTTCGGAAAAAGACCTTTTAAAAAGCCAGAAATGATTACCCCAAAACACAAACAAAACGGTCAAAACAAACCTAATACAGATACTAACCACTCATCTGAAAAGACTTCAAATAATCAATCTAGCAAAGAAAAAACATCTGCAGAATCTGAAGAGCCCAAATCCTCTGAAGATGAGCAAAACAATAAAGAAGTACCCGAAAAGAATTGATTGAAGTAATTAGTTTATGAGTATTTTTAAACGTCTATTAGGGCTAAAATCTAAAAAATCATCAGATAATGATGCTGATGATAATAAGTTTATGCCTTCTGAAAAACCACCGATAGACGAGTTATTCATGATTAATTTTAAAAAAAATGGTGGTAAATTTATTTATTGCGAAAACAAAACAGAGTTGCTTCAAAACTTTGATGCCATTTTAAAAGAAAATGACTGGAAATCTAAATCTCTTTATTCTCATCAAATTAATAAAGACCAAACATTTTTAAAAGACCTCAATCTCGATTTTACCTCTGATAAAAATGTAGACATCTTGGTTAGCAATTGCGAATACCTTATTGCCAACACAGGAGCCGTTATGGTTTGCGCTAAGCAAATTGGCGAAGGTAAACTTGTTGATTTACCCCATAATTTTATTGTTTATGCTACAACAAGTCAACTCTTGGAAAGTCTTGGCGAAGGTCTTCAACTCATAAAGAAAAAGCACAAATCCAAAATTCCAACAAGCATTACCACCCTCAAAACCTTTGAAGAAAAAACTGATTCTGACTTTTTAAGTTACGGGAGCACACAAAAAAACTTATATTTGTTGCTCTTAGAAGATTTGTAACTTAATGAATGAACTTTTTACCAGAATAATTTCAGGAGTAATATACGCCGTTGCCATTGTTTTAGCGCTTTGGTCTGGTAAGTTAGAAACAAGCATTCTTTTTTTAGTTTTCGGTTTAATTTGTCTTTTCGAGCTACAAAAGCTACTTAACTTTAGAAATTACGTTTCTTATTTTGTTTATCCCATTGCCTTGATTTATTTTAATTATTTCAACACTTACGACGAAGTAACTTTCCTATTTATCATTGCCTGTTTATTTGTAAAACTACTCCTTTTAAGAGACATGTTTTCACTCAAAGGCAGAAATGCATTTCGGCAAAAAAAACACCTTATTACCTTGATGTATATCGTACCATCTATGGTATTTTTAACTTTAATTCCAAAATTATATCCAGGTTATAATACGTATATTTTACTTTATGTTTTTGTCTTAATGTGGGTTAATGATTCTTTTGCATTTTTAATAGGCAAACATTTTGGTAAACAAAAACTATTTGAAAAAATATCACCAAAAAAAACAGTAGAAGGTTTTCTTGCTGGATTTATATTTACCATCATAGGTGGAATCATTATCAGTTATTTCAACCAAACCTTAAGCTTTTACAATTGGGTTGTTGTAGGTATTTTAGTGTCAGTTCTTGGCACGCTTGGGGATTTGGTGCAATCTAAGTTTAAGCGAAAAGCTTCTGTAAAAGACAGTGGAAAAATATTACCTGGTCATGGTGGCGTATTTGACCGTATGGATAGTATCATTTTTTCAAGTACATTTGTATATGGATTTTTATTTTTAATCAATCATGTTTCATAGAGAAGGTCAACAAATTTTAGTCATTGCTTTAATTTCAATTATAGCAATCAATTTATTAAGTATCAATTTTATCAGTAATGCTATTTTGCACTATGTTATTTTTGGTGTGACGCTAGTAATGTTTGTTTTAATTGCCCAGTTTTTCAGAAACCCAAAACGAAATTTTAAACGAGATAAGAATAAAGCCTTTGCACCTGTTGATGGTAAAGTGGTTGTTATAGAAGAAGTTTTTGAAGATGAAGTTTTAAACTCAAAATGCATTCAGGTTTCCATATTTATGTCGCCGCTTAACGTTCACGTCACAAGATATCCGTCGACTGGCGAAATTTATTATAGCAAATACCACAAAGGCAAGTATTTGGTGGCTTGGCACCCGAAATCGAGTACAGAAAACGAGCGAACAACCGTAGCACTAAAAACCGAAAAATTTGGCAATATCGCCTACCGACAAATCGCTGGCGCGGTAGCAAGACGAATTATTAATTATGCTAAACCTAACGACAAAGCTATTCAATGCGAAGACTCAGGTTTTATTAAATTTGGCTCACGTGTAGATGTATTTTTACCTTTAGACGCTAATATTGAAGTTGAAATTAATCAAATAGTCAAAGGCGGTTTAACTTCCATAGCATCAATAAGTTAGTATGGATTTAAAACAATTAAAAGGAAAAGAAGTCGATCAAGTCTTTCAAAAGGCTTATCAAGCCGTTAGTGAAACCAAACACAAGTTTCAGCAAGACACCTTACTCTATTTTTACGCCTATTACAAACACGCTACAAAAGAATTTAATTTAGACCTCAGACATCATCCACACAACGGTGAACAATTAGTCAGCGCGTTTAAAATGAATGCCCTGTTTCAGGTCAGACACCTTTCGGTTAAGCAATCAAAAATTAAATATATCGAGCTGGCGATTAAACACATCGGAGACGATTTTTTAAAAACCTGAATTCGATTATAAAATGTGATTAAGTATTGATAATCTGCAAACACCCTCCTTAATCCTCCCTCAAGGGAGGAAACCAATTTATAACTATAAAAAATTGTATTAACCAAATTTACTTTTAATCAACAAAAGAATACAAAATTAGAACTAGAAATGGAATTAAACTTTAGAATCAAATTCCCTTCCCTTGAGATACTGTGTTTAATTCCAACTCAAATATGTTAAAATTTAATATCTTTGTATTGAA
>RRZV01000011.1 GCA_003931895.1 Mesohalobacter salilacus | reverse complement strand
GTGCCTAATTTTAATTAATTACTTATAGGCTTCGACTGCGCTCAGCCTGACAATACCTAAACTGCTGATAATTATGAACTTGATTTTATAATATTAATCGAATTCAGGTTTATAGCAAACCATTGGTTTTTTTAACGCCTTCAGCACTTTCTTGAAGTTTAGCTTTTTCGGCATCATTAAGGTCGAGTTCTACAATTTTCTCAATACCGTTTTTACCAATAATTACTGGAACACCAATACATAAATCCTTAAGTCCGTATTCACCGTCAAGTAAAGTTGAACAAGGGAACATTTTCTTTTGATCACAAGCAATGGCTTGAACAATTGCTGAAACTGCAGCGCCTGGCGCATACCATGCACTTGTACCTAATAATTTGGTTAAAGTGGCACCACCAACTTTAGTGTCTTCTTTCACTTGATCTAATCTGTCTTCTGATAAAAATTCAGTCACTCTAACGCTATTTCTTGTAGCTAATCGAGTTAATGGCAACATTCCAGTATCACTATGTCCACCAATTACTAAACCATCAACATCTGATGCTGGGCATTCTAAAGCTTCTGCTAATCGGTATTTAAATCTTGCAGAATCTAAAGCACCTCCCATACCAATAATTTTATGTTTAGGTAAATGTAAAGTTTGATGCGCTAAATATGTCATGGTATCCATTGGATTACTGACCACAATTAGAGTTACATCAGGAGAATGTTTTACTAAATTGGAAGAAACATCTTTAACAATTCCTGCATTTATACCTATCAACTCCTCTCGGGTCATACCTGGTTTACGTGGTACACCACTTGTTATGACGGCAATATCAGAATTTGCGGTCTTGGCATAATCATTTGTTGAGCCTGTAATTTTAGTATCGAATCCGTTTAAGGAAGCCGTTTGCATCAAATCCATAGCTTTGCCTTCAGCATAGCCTTCTTTAATGTCTAAAATAACAACTTCTGATGCAAAGTTTTTGATGGCAATGTACTCAGCACAGCTTGCACCAACTGCTCCTGCACCTACAACTGTAATTTTCATATGATATATTTTTAAAATTTATATTCCTAAACTTATGCCTACACTGGCTGTATTAAATTCTTGAAACGAATAATCAGCGTGTATTCTAAAAAATGCTAACTTTAATTTAAAACCCAAAGTTGCTTTAGCACCGCTGACATCAGACTTTACACTAAATGGATCAACCAAAACTTCAGTATCTACAGAATTTATGCCTGTATTTAAATTATATTGACCCAGTAAACTAGTCGTGGCATCTCCTGTAACATAACCAACACTGCCATAAAAATTTATGACGGGTAACTTAGTTGACAAGATGGCGGCAAATAGCCAAGATTCAGCTTCAGACTCTATTCTTCTATCAACACCTGAGATAAAATTAGAATTATCATCAAACCTAAATTCACCATCAAATTTAGAATAGCCAACTAAAGCTGCAATTCTTATCGGTAAAACTTTATCAAAAGGAATTAACTCTGTCAATTCATTTTGCAAGGCAAAACCGTAAAATTGGGTGTCGACATCTTCTGTATTCACTTCTGGAAGGTATCTTGCTTTTACTTCAAAACCATTAATTAATCCAATACTGGCTTGAATAAAACCCGTTGGTACAAAGTTAATATCTTCTGAAGCTAAACCTTGTGGTAAAGTTATGGGGATTTGAGTGCTTTGATTTGAATTAGGGTCTTGCACATTTACAATCATGTCAATGTCAGGATTATTTTCTCCTAATGCTGTAGCAACAGCCTGAGTGCTTGGCCCTGAAGCAAACGATAAATTATTAAAATCGGCTGTGTTTAATTGAAATGATTGATTTTCAGTATCTGTAAAAGACAAATTACCAATAGCAGAAATTTCAAATCGTAAAAACTTTTTACTTTTTGCCGTGTTGAACCAGCCCGAACTCATGCCGTAAATCACAGCATCAGTGGCTGGAGAAAAATAGCTTTGACTAAATTGCTGTGCATCATCAATTCCAGCAGCTAATAAATCCTCAATACCATCTTGGGCTGAGGTTAAAAATGTTATAAATAAAAATAAGCCTGTTAATTCAGTTTTCATAAGATTAAATTTAATTGTTTTAAAGTATAGTGCTTTTAACTCAAGGTTAATTTATTTTAAAACAATTCAATCTGACATTTCCCTAATTATTTAAACATCAATATTGGCATAGACAGCATTCTTTTCTATAAATTCTCTTCTTGGCGGAACTTCATCTCCCATCAACATAGAAAAAATTCTGTCAGCTTCACCAGTATTGTCTATAGTTACCTTTCTCAAAATTCTAAACTCAGGGTTCATTGTGGTATCCCAAAGTTGATTAGCATTCATCTCACCTAGACCCTTGTAACGTTGAACGCTGGCATTGGTTTTGTATTCACTTAAAATTTCGTCTCTTTCTTTTTCACTCCAAGCATAACGTTTTTTGCTTCCTTTTTTAATTAAGTATAATGGTGGTGTAGCAATATACACGTGACCAGCTTCTATCAATTCTTTCATGTATCTAAAGAAAAAGGTCAAAATTAGTGTAGCAATGTGGCTACCGTCAACGTCGGCATCACACATAATAACAACTTTATGATATCTGAGTTTTGAAATATTTAAGGCTTTAGAATCTTCTTCGGTACCAATGGTTATTCCTAATGCCGTATAAATATTTCTGATTTCTTCATTTTCAAAAACCTTGTGTTGCATCGCTTTTTCAACATTAAGGATTTTACCTCTTAAGGGTAAAATGGCTTGAAATTTTCTATCTCGACCTTGTTTAGCTGTGCCGCCTGCAGAGTCACCCTCAACCAAAAACACTTCGCAGTCTTCTGGGTTTTGTTCAGAACAATCTGAAAGTTTTCCAGGTAAGCCTGCACCACTCATTACCGTTTTTCGCTGTACCATTTCGCGTGCTTTTTTAGCGGCGTGTCTGGCTTGAGCGGCAAGTATTACTTTTTGCACTATGGTTTTAGCATCGTTGGGGTTTTCTTCTAAATAAATGTCTAACATTTCAGAAACCGATTGTGAAACCGCAGAAGTCACTTCTCTATTACCCAGCTTTGTTTTGGTTTGACCTTCAAATTGGGGATTAGCTACTTTAACTGAGACTATAGCGGTGAGACCTTCTCTAAAGTCATCGCCTGTAATTTCAAATTTTAGTTTGTCTAACATTCCCGAAGCATCGGCATATTTTTTTAATGTATTAGTTAATCCTCTTCTAAAACCAGACAAATGTGTTCCACCTTCGTGAGTATTGATGTTGTTAACGTAGGAATGCAGATTTTCAGCATAAGAATTATTGTAAATCATGGCTACCTCAACCGGGATATCATTCTTCTCACTTTCCATACTGATCACATCAGTAATTAAAGGTTCTCTCGTCCCATCTAAAAATCTAACAAATTCTTTTAAACCTTCTTCAGAATAGAAAGACTCTTTAAGGGGTTCGCCGTTTTCGTCTTTAGAACGCTTATCTGTAATGTTAATTTTTATACCTTTATTTAGAAAAGCTAACTCTCTTAAGCGCTGAGTTAAAGTTTCAAATTTAAAATCAACACTATCTTGAAAAATTCCATTGTCAGGCTTAAAGGTGATTTTAGTACCTTGTAAATCTGTTGTTCCGACTTGTTTTACAGGATATAATGATTTTCCCTTTTCATATTCTTGTTCATATATTTTATTATCTCTGTAAACTGTAGCTTTTAATTGAGCTGATAAGGCGTTAACCACCGAAACACCAACACCGTGCAGACCACCAGAAACTTTATAAGAATCCTTATCAAACTTCCCTCCTGCTCCAATTTTTGTCATCACGACTTCAAGTGCTGAAACACCTTCTTTTTTATGTAAATCTATGGGAATACCTCTACCGTTATCTTCGATGCTTATTGAACCATCTTCTTCAATAATGACTGTAATTTTATCACAATGGCCTGCCATGGCTTCATCAATAGAGTTATCGACAACTTCGCTGACCAAATGATGCAAGCCTCTTGTCCCAACATCACCTATATACATAGATGGACGCATTCTTACATGTTCAATACCTTCTAAAGCCTGAATACTATCAGCTGAATAGTTGTTTTTTTTGATCTCTTCGCTCATAAAATTTTAATATTAGTTCATAACAGACAAATATAAGCAAACCCATTATTTACAAAGCAAAATCAACGCACTTTAAACAAGTATTTATCAACAATAACTTGTTAAATATTCACAATTTAACAAGACCTAAACATTGCGTAATTTTATTTAATGGTATTATTGAAAAAAACAAATTTAAAATTATGAAAACCAAAATTTTATTATTATTTATTGCTGCTTTAGGAATCAATACGCTTCAAGCCCAAGAATTCCCTAAAGTGGATGTCAGTCCGATGGACGCTGTTATCGTCAGAACAGCTGATGGTCAATCTTTTATGAGAGTGATTTACAGTAGGCCTCAAAAAAATGGAAGACAGATTTTTGGCAATTTAGTGTCTTATGGAAAAGTATGGCGAACAGGTGCCAATGAAGCAACTGAAATCACTTTTTATAAAGACGTTGATTTTGGTGGCAAAAATGTTGAAGCTGGTACCTATTCATTATTTACAATTCCAAATGAAGATAAATGGACTGTGATTCTCAATAAAGATCTCAACCAATGGGGTGCATATCAATATGATTCTTCAAAAGATGTGGCACGTGTAGAAGTTGAGGCTAAATCAACAGTCGCACCTGTTGAAACCTTTTCAATTACGAGTAAAAAAGTAGATAAAGGTCACCATCTTTTACTTGGTTGGGACAATACTTATATAGAAGTTCCTGTTTACTAAAATTATTTCATGGTTTCTAAAATCTTGACCACATCATCTTCTGTAGTGTCGGGATTGATGAAACAAAACCTAGAAATGGTTTGGCTTTGCTCGTTGATTGTCCATTTAGTTGGCGTTACAAGAGCAAAGCCTTTTTTATGATTAGTATATGTCCAGTTTTTGTAATCATCTGCTGACCAATTTTTTCGTTCAAATAAAACACAGGATAAACCTGGTGGTCTAACCAAATTAACATGAGACATTGACTCAATAGTTTTTGCGGCAAATTGTGCCAATTCCAAACCTCTTTCAATAGCCTCTTGATAGCGTTTTGTGCCGTGAGTTGCTAATGAAAACCAAAGCGGTAAACCTCTTAGTCTTCGAGTTAACTGAATTTGATAGTCAGCTGGATTGAAACCTTGAGCCCCTTCGTCTTTAAATATATCGAGATAAGCGCCTTTTTGAGAATGGGCATTTTTAGCGAGTTCCATATTTTTATAGATCACCGCACCACAATCATAAGGCGAAAACAACCATTTATGTGGATCAATGGTCACACTGTCGGCTTTTTCTATACCATTAAACAAATGACGTACTGAAGGTGCGGCTAGAGCGCCACCACCATAAGCTGCATCGACGTGAAACCATAAATTTTCGTTTTCGCAAACCTCAGCAATGCTGTCTAGCTCATCAATAATTCCAGCATTAGTCGTACCACCAGTAGCAATTACGGCAAACAAGCGTTGGCGATCTACTTTACTTAAGTTTTTAATTTTTTGATCTAAAAACTCACCTGTTAGTCTATCGTCCTTATCGTCATCGACTAAGATGATATCAGCATCTATTACTTTAGCCATAGATTTAATAGAAGAATGCGCTCCAGATGACGTAATAAGTAAAGCTTTGTACGCTTTATGGTCTTCGTTTAAACTCCGCCAATATTCTCGAGCTGCTATCATTGCCGAAAGATTAGCAGAAGTACCACCACTGGTAAATACACCAAATGAGTTTTCAGGTAAACCCGTTAAAGACACCAGCCATTTCATGGCTTGGTTTTCGCAGTAAATACCGCCAGCACCAGTCATCCAATACGCCCCGTGAATACTAGAAGCTGAAGTTACTAAATCAAATAAAATTGCCGCTCGTGTTGGCGCTGCAGGTACAAAAGCTAAATGCCTTGGGTGATCAACAGGAACTGTAGCCTTGACTAAAATGTCTTTAAACAATTGAAAGGCTTTTTCGCCACCAATACCATCGTCGGTTATGGTGACGCCAACCAACTTATCAAGTATTTCCTCCTTTTTAGGCGAACCCAGATCAGGATTGGTGTTTGATATTCTATTGACAGCGTATTTCATGATATCAAGCGTCATTTCAACCAACTCGATATCTACCGCATGCATACTTTTCATTACAAATAATTTTAGAACTGCAAATTTAGAGATACTTACTGAGAAGAGCGTGCTTAAAATTACATTTAAAGGCAATTTGAAACCAACTCTGTCCTAATTAATTTAGTATGTTCTTTTTTGCATTGCCAATCCCGAAGTGTCGGGAGAACCAAAAAACGCTA
>RRZV01000074.1 GCA_003931895.1 Mesohalobacter salilacus | reverse complement strand
TTGAGTGATTTTTCGAAGTAAAACGAAGAAAAATTGTATCGAAATTAGGCTTTATAATGAAAATATAATTGTTATTTTATATCTCTTAGGTTAAAGAAACATTGATATTTTGTTTGTCGAACTCACATCAGATTAAATTAGATAGTCTCTAATTCGGCTCTGATATCTTTTACAGTCCCTTGACCTTTGTCGTTGTTGTACCATTTTTGCAAGTCTTCTTTAAACTCGGGTGTGAGTTGACCGTGTTTTTCTTTATAAGCTTTAACCATTTGAGTAGCTTCAGTAGGTCTTGGTCCCCATGTAAATAAGACATTATTATCATTGTCTAAAGCAATCAATTTAGGGATAGCTTTGCCGCCGTTGGTTAAAAATTCTTGCATCAGCTCGTCGTTGTCGTCTCTCAGCACCACTTTAAGCTCTAGGTTTGGTGAAGCTTCGGTTATAGCATTAATAATAGGTAAAGCATGAGCCGCATCACCACACCAGCCTTCAGCTAAAACCAAAAATGTGATGGGGTTTGATATATTTTCAAAAAAGTTTTTATCTGTTTCAGAAAGTTTAAAGGTTTTGTCCCAACGCTTGATGCGTCTGACAGATAATTTAGAATAATGTAGCATATCTTCGTTTTGGGTATGCCCGGTGGATTGTCCTTTGTCGATTAAGTCGTTGACTAAGGATTTAAAGCCTTCGTAAGACAGGCTGTTCTTTAAAGCGTTTTGAATTGTAGTATTCAGATCTATGACGGTATTCATTATAAAATATATTTTAAAGTTTAGGCTTATGTCCGTATGTGTTCAAAGATACTTACGTGCGGTTAATAGATAAATGATATTGGTCATCAAAAATACTGATAAAAAGTGATTTTTATTATTTTCAATGTAAGCATAATTTAGCAATGTTTTGATAATCACAAAGTGTAAACACACGTCACTGCGCTTCCCTCGCCATGACGGTTAAAAAAGGACGTCACTGCGAGTCCGACGTTAGGAGGACGTGGCAGTCTTTATATATTTAAGTTCTTAGCGGTTAAAATAACTTATTACTGCTTTAATTCAACAGATGGCCTGCCTGCCGGCGAGGCAGGCTTCGTCCTATCGTCCTCGTAATGACGTTAAACATACGTCACTGCGAACCCGACCTTTGGAGGGTGAAGCAGTCTCAGTCTGTAGGTTAGGAGTTCTAGACGCTAAGATGTTCTGTTAAAAACAAAAAACCCGCATCTAATGATACAGGTTTTTGGATTAAGTGTTGTGCTTACTTGCTATTCTTCAATGGCATACACATTTTCACTTTTATAGGTTTTAACATTGGCAATGTCGTTATAGTTGTAATCGACTTCTACCAATTTGTCTTTTTGCCAAAAAAACCATTTGCCGGTTTTTTGACCTTTGTGGTAATACGCCACGGCATTTTTTTTGCCGTCTCTATCATAGGCAATCCATTGCCCGTGAAGTTTACCATTTTTATACGTGCCTTCTTGTTGAATAACACCGTTGTCGTAGTAAAAGATACCTTTTACTAAATCGCCTTTTTTGAAATATTCTACATTGCTTTCTTGTGCAAAGAGCATTCCTCCAAAAAGGCAGGCTGCAATAATCATCATTGTTCTCATCGTCTTGTCATTTAATGTTATGGGACAAATATACGACATATTTACGTATAATTTACTTTTACATAACATTAATTTTACATTAAAACTGTAAAACACTGATATATATCATATTATGAATATAAATAAATTAACATTAAAGTTAACATTGGGATGGTTTGTGGTGTTTTTAGTGAAGTGTGATGGGTGAATAGTTATGGGTGATGGGTGAAGAGTGATGGTATAGGAGTGGATATAAAATAAAATTATAAGCGAGAAAACGAATTTTAAAACCTTGCAGGTTTGGTTTGAGTAAGATTTTTTAGTAGAAGTAGCCTTGGTGTGGACAGGGTTTAGGTTTTTCGTTTTTCCATTTCCATTGTTTAGGATGCTCAATGAGGTTTGGAAATAATGTAGTTTTCTCGGCCTTATAAAACAAATCTATGGCTTCTTCTCTCGAATATAAACCATTCATTTCTTCCATTAACTCGTAATAATCTTTACCACCAAAAACACCATAACCTTCATAGCAATATTCTTTCCATACCTGACCTTTATTATCAATCATAAAGACTGGAAATACGGGTTTGGGGTGGTTTAATAATCTTTATTATTTGGTAATACACCTCGAACACCACCACGAGGATTTTCAACATCATTTTTGTATCGAGGAATAATATGGATATGACAATGAAATACAGTTTGTCCAGCAGACTCATTAATATTGATTCCAATATTAAATCCATCTGGTTTGTGCTCTTTAGAGATTTCACTTCTGACTAAGTTCACCAAAAACCAACAGGCAGATTGTTCTTTGAAGCTTAAGTCAAAATAGTTTGAAACCAGTCTTTTCGGAATGACTAAAGTATGACCTTTAGAAACTGGAAATTTATCTCGAAACGCAAAACAACTGGCCAACTCACCAACTTGTTCTCTGGGTTCTAATTTTTCAAAAAACGGACTAATTTCTTTTTGGTTTTGGCTTAAAAAACAATAATGCTGGTATTCATAAATTTCGACATTATCATTTTTAAAAATACTTATAAAGGGTAACAACACATTGGTTTGATAGGTTGGTACTTTATGAACAAAATGTGTTCTAAAACCAGTTTTTTTGATATCACGTCTCACACTGAAATAAGCTTTGCCTCCAAACTTTAGAAGCCGTGACACTTCAAACAAAACTTTAGCCTGTTCTTGATTTTTTAAAACATTAAGGACGTAATGGCAAATGATTGTGTCAAATTGTTTTTGTGGATAGTCTGGTTGGTAATGCGGATCGTAACCCACTACGTTCAAGCCTTTATCTTTCAATTCTTCCACATCTTTCCCAAATCCACAGCCAAAATCTAAAATCTCACCGAGCAAGAAATCTCTTTCCAATAAAATACGAGTTGGAAAGGACATTTTATCTCTTTCTTTGGCGGTGCGGTGTGAGTTTAGATTTTCCATTCTTCAAATCCTCTGTTTTCAATCAAATAATTACAACTTCTTTGAAGTTGTTCTATTCCCTTTTCTTTCCAAATAGAAAAAGGATGATTACCAAGAAGAGCAATTTGAATTTCCTTTTTAAATCTACTTGATTGTTCTTTGAAAATAGTATCCCAATAATCCAAAATTATATCTTTTTGCTTTTCTATCAATATTGGAGAAGGTATTTTATCTCTTTTATTATTCCTATTTATAGTTGAACTTGAAGGCAATAAGTTCCATAAGTCATTGTTTTTCCAAACAGTGAAAGGTATAACATGATCAATGTCGTATTTAGAAATCTTTTTACCTGTCCAAACACAATACACTGTTCCTTTTTTCTCAAGAACGCTTTTGTATAATTTTTTAGATTCCAAAATGTCTCTTTCAGTTATTGGATTTTTCAAAACTTCGCTGATTACTTTTTCAATAGATAAATTCTTATTAGATGCATTTACAGAGAATTCTGCCCATTTAAATAAGATAGAATCTTGACCATTTATAAAACTTCCTAGTAGCTTAAAAACTTCATGGTAATCTATTGGTATTGAGAAAACACCAAACCCATTAATTAATTTTTCAATATCAAAGGCATCTGATTTTTTAAGTCTTTGCTTATTTTCATATTGATATATTGAATAATAAGTTTGATTAACTGAACGACCAATATATTTCATTGGCATTTTAGTGATTGTGTTTCTGATTTTCTTTGCTAATTCAAAGAATAGATCATTTAAATCGTTTGGTATGCCTTTGTTTTTTAAATCATTGTAAAAAGCTGAAAAACCTCCTCGACTTTCATAATTTTTAATCAGTTCTATAAATTGCAATTCAAATGCTAACTTATTAGAATTATTAATTTGAGGTATTAGTGTTGAAGATTGTAAGATAGGATAATAATACAACAACCATTTTTCAATAAGCAGTCCAGTTGGTATAAAGACTCGATTATTCACAATACTTATAAACGGAGAGTTTTCTTGAACAATATCAATTGTACCACGTAATAAAGCAAATTTGTAAGTTGTACTTTTACTATCACGCTCAATTATTTTGCTAATATTTGAAAATACTTTATTGTTCATTTTTTAATTGTCTATATTATTCCAACCTACTATATCTATCTTCATTGATGAGACTTTTAGCGAAATCAATAAAAAATTTATAGGCTTTGGTGAATGAATATTTGTTGTCTGGATGTCTTTTAGAAATATTCCTTTTTACCATAGTTGAACCAACTAATCTTTTGATACTTTCACCATCATTTAATTGTTTGTTCGCTTTTACAACATCTATCCAAGTACTATTTTTTATGTATTCTACTATCTCGTCAATATGGAAGTCTGAAAAACCTAGTTCATCCATAAAGTTTTTCCCATCCTTGTCTAATTCGTAGCATAGAATCGAGAAGAAGATGCTAATATCACGAGAAGTGTTCTCGTTTGTTTCATCTGAAATCAGATAATAAAATTCTTGCGTGTTTTTAAGTTTAAATCCAAATGATTTGTCAAAAAACTCAACATAGAAATCTTGATTTTCCTTTAGAATATCAAAATAAGATTCATCAATTGTGATAAATCTGCCATCCATTAAAGATGTCACTATTTGCTTATGTTTATTCGGATACATTCTCTTTTTTGCTGATTTTTAGTTTAGGCATAATAAATTCTCCTTGTTTTGTTTTCAACGAAATATTCTCCCTTTCCTTATCTTGTTCGATATCGTATTCTTCTTCAAATATTAGACTTGTTACCATAAAGTAGTTGTCAATGTCAAAATCTTTCTTTTCATTTACAATTGCGTTCTTGCACCAAGAGAAGAAATCAGTTACAGGAAGCTTTGAGTTTAGTTGGGATTTGTACTTATTTTTATTGAATATCCATTGCTCAATATCGTTGGCTTCTTCTTCAACAAAAACATCTTCTTCATTTTTAAATTGCTCAAAATACTCTTTTGTGTTTTCGTAGATATACGGATTGTATAGATTATCTCTGGATGTACTGAATATATTTGGTGGCTTTATTCCTTTGTAACAATTCATATTTGTCAGATACAAATGAAACCCTAGTAAATATTCACTTTCTGTTCTAATTCTGTCCAATAATGGCAAAAGTTCGTTGCTTAAGATTGTCGATTGTTGACTGATGTCCTTAACGACTTGTCGTAAAAGATTGTAGAGTTTTTCAAATTGTCTTCTGATACTTTCGTCTGAATAATCAAATCGTTTGTTGTTAGAAAATTGAGAAATTGCAAGTAATTCGTTATAAATCGATTGCGAGTGATTGATATCCAAAATTGTATTCAAGGGAATAATATAGTAATCAATTAAATATCTGGCAGTTTGAACTTTTTCTTGATATTCAATCTTTCGGGTATTGGCTTTTAACTCTCTTGATTCATTTAGAAGGCTAATTGTATTGTTAGTTACGGCAGTTCTGAATTTTTTGATTTCATTCGATAAAGCTTCAATTCTGTCCAACAAAATGTTTTTGTCTTGATTGATACCTTCTTTAATATTCAAAAATAAGGTTCTGATAGATTGACTAAATTTTTCAATTTCTTCAGGAAGCAATGGTTTAAATTGTTGCAGAACAAACTCAAATAGAACAAAATAAGGTTCGTTAATCACAAAGTCATCATTCTGTTCAACGAGTATTTTGTGCTCAAAAAGTTGGGATTCTATATCGCTTCCAAATTCATCAAGTGTTTCAGCTACTTGACTTTTCAAGATAATTTCGTTCTTAACTTGAATGTCAAAGAGTTGCCGTAGCAAGTCAAAATGAGTTGCCAAAAATTGTACTATGCTCTTTGGTTCTGACTTAAACATTGATGAGTGTTTCTTGTTCTAAAAATCTATTCGTTCGCGCAACTTGTTCTCTGATTTTTACGACTGTTGAATCATCTGATGTCTTAACAGCCTTACTCATTTTAGCTTTGTTTCCTTTTAAAGATGCCGAATGCTTTTTAAAGAGTTCACTGTAATTATTTGGCAAATACAATTCTGCATTTCCAAACACTTCTTTGATTCTCAAATATTCGTCAAGCCCGTTAAAGTCATAGTCAACAAAAACCAAAACCTCCTTTGCTTTAATCATTGAAATGGATTCTTTGCCTATTCGTCCGTATTTGTGGACAAATAAAAATTCGTTGCCCAATAATTTTTCCGCATTCAAAAAGGTCTCCAAATTCTCGACAAAACATATTTTATCAGCTATGACAGAATTTGGGATTACAGAAAACAATCCAAAATCACGTGTTTGTTTTTGTAAATCAATTATCTGCTCATTGATTTGATAAGCAGAAAATCCCCTAAACAAAAAAATTGGACTGCTATCAACCTTTGTCGCCTTTGAATTTCTATATTTCTTAATGTTTCCTGATTTGGTATTGGAAACGTCTTGTTCTGGAAATGATGAGTTTAAAAACTTTTCAAATTCGATTTCCTTGGAAACTTCAACCTTAAACCCTCTTCCAAGCTTTGAAAATTTCAGAATTTCAGCTTGAAGCAAATTTTGAAATGTGTCAGACTGCAAAACACTTTTCGGAATGACCGATTTTGAAACGCTTTTATTTACAAGCAATGATTGATATGTTTTGAAATCGACTTCTTTCATTACGCTTCAACGGGTTTTCTAATAATTACATTTCCATTTTTCTCACTTACCACTATTTTCCCTTTGCTTCTCCTTACCAAATAGTATTTGTCAAAACCGTCATAAGGATGTAATGGTGCTGCTGAAATTGGTATGAAGTTATGTTCTTTACAGAAGTTCAAAATTTCAATTCTATTTGCCTCGTCAATGGTTCCGATTTCATCAACAAATATTACAATCTTGTTTTCATCATCTTTCACAACGATTTGATTGATGATTGACATAATCAGAACCAAACGTATCATTTTGTCTGTTCCGTCCGATTCGATTTGGTTTTTCAGGTCTACGTCTTTGTGTTGTCCTTTTTTATGTAAATGAAGTTTAATGTCAAACAAATCACTGAACGAAATTGTCGTTTGACTATCTAAATATTTGTTGAGCGTATTAAGGTTTTCAGATTGGTCGTCAAAAATCAGTTCAGAAGTTAAATCCCTAATTTGGATGATTTTTGTTAAATCCTTGATGAGTTTTTCATTCTCAATGATTTCTATCTTCAACGTATCGATATCCGATATCTTTATCTTCCGAATTTTAGAATTGAATTGATTGATTATAAAGGAATTGAACTCTTCAAACCTTGAATATAGCGTTCGACAAGGATTTGCAAATTGGGTGGAAATATTTTTTAATAAGCCATCAATGGCTTTTTGTTTGTCGTCTAGGGTTACAAGTTCAGACTCAATGTATCGGATAAATTCATTTTCGTCTGCTTCTAATCTCTCAGTTTTGTTTTTTAATTTTTCAAAAAGTTTAAACTTCTCATTTTTAATTTGCTCTCGTTCTTGAAAATTTCTTCTTATGTTGGCATAAATATTATCTAATGAATCTGTTGATTGATAATCTTTAGGTTTGATTCCAAATTGCTCAAGCTCAACTTTCCATTTTTGAATATTATTTATTCTTTGTTCCTTTTGAATTATTTCAGAATTTGTTCTCTCAATTTTTTCTGAAAGCTTCATAATTTCTTTTTCAATTATCTTAATGTCTTTGGCAGATTGCTCTTTTTGTTTGAGTAAACTTTCAAATTCTAATTTTATAGACTCAAGTTCCTTCTCAAGGTTTGGAAGTTGCTTTAGCTTCTCAATTTTATCGTTTACACCCTTGATTTTCTTCTTTATTTCTTCTATATCCTTTTGATGTTTCTCTAAATCCTTGGCTATAGGTAGTAGCTTTTCATTAAAGATTTTTTCCTTTTCAGATTCCTTGATTTTTTTTTCCAACTCTTCAATGGATTCTATTGGTTTTCCTTTCAAGTCGTTTGGTAACTTGATAACTCCGTCAAAAAGTTTCATTAAGTTTTCCGTTCGCTTAATATTCGTAGAAATGTTTTCAAATGGCAGACTTGAAATATCGGTTGACAGAATCCTATTCAGTAATTCCTTGTTATCTTGATTATCTGAAATTTGATGAATCAATTGATTGGAATAGGTATCAACTTGACTCGTGATTTTTCGGATTTGAGAGTCGGCTTTTTCAATCTTGCTCTCAATTGCTTTGCTGTTCAAATTTTGGTTTTCAATTTGGGTTAGTTGACTTTCTATGTCCTTTCTTTCTTTATCCAAATTTTGAAAGGATTGCTCTAAAAACTGTAAACTCTCATAAGACTTGATTTCTTTTACCAATTCATCTTTTTGGTCAATGTCTCTCTGTTTTTGTTCCAATTGGGTTTCTATTTTACCCAATTCTTGATTTAGTCTGTCTTTTTTTGGATTGAACGTTTCGTTTAAATGGGTTCTATCTTTGTCCCTTTCAGTTTTCATTTTTGAAACAGAAGTTCCCAATTCTGAATAAAGCGATGAATATTGATGGTCAAAAGCAAATATCAACTCTGAAAGTATCGTGCTTTTCCCTGCATACTGATTTACCAATTCTTTGAAGTCATTAAAGCTGCGCTGGATACTTTTGATAACTTTTATATCCCGATTGTGCTTCAATAAGGTTTGTATATCCTTTTGGTTTTTCTTTGAAAATGAAACGCTTTCGTTTTCTTTATTATCTGCAATTATCAATGACTCTTTTAGCGAGTTGTTGTTTATAAGCTGTGAGTTTATCAGGTACTTATAGATTTTGGAAAAATTGTTGCTTATTCCCCGTCCGTCTTGGTTTACATTTTGGTTTAACCAAACAACCGCATTGTTTCGTTTCCCTTTCTGATAGACAAAGTTGAAAACTTCCCTGCGGTTTAGGAATTTACTGTGTTCAATTCCATTTGTGGCAAATTCGGTAAGTAATGAATCAAACTTTTTTAGTTTTTGACCGATCGTTGTGTCGGTAAAATAATGTTCTTCTTTATATTCACTGTCGATTTTATAATAGTCGAGATTGCCTTCGGCATTTCTTTTGACCAAAATAGAGTAGTAGCGATTTTTGAAAATCTCAAAGACGATAAAACTTGAATTTATAGAAGGAAAATAATGGTTGAATGTGGTTTTGTCTCCCGTTCTGTTTCCACTGAACGTCATTTCTCTTCCGTCAATTATAAAAAGAAAGTTAAGTGCGTAAATCAATGTACTTTTCCCGATATTATTTGGTCCGACAATTTGAAGAGAGTTACAATTATAAAGCTCAATATCAGCTTTTGAGTAAATGTCAGAATTCAATATAACTAGTCTTTTTAACATAATTAAATAGCAGTTTTCATATCTTTTAAAACACTACAGTAGATAAACTCCGCAAAACTTTCGGACAGGACACGAAATGCGCCTGAGTTAAAATACCCCAAAAACAAATCTACCGTCTTTGAAACAGGAAAAACTTTATCATAAAACTCCAATGGTATATGCTCAGAATCTGAGCGATACTCAAAAGAATCGGGAAATCTAATGGCTTTGAATGACACGTAAAAGGCTTAGATTTAATTATTAGATATAAAACTAACAAATTATCCCAAACCCATCAAACCAAACAAGGAATTATTATCCTTCAAGTTTCAATAAAAACCTGTAAAAAAAATCCAATTATCTTTACACGTTTTAAAAATGTGTAAAGATTTCAAGCTTTTTTATACATGAATTGGAATGACAGATTCTGGAAAGTTATTTGGCCTCAAGCGGTGAGCTGGAACGCTGTAACCCCTCAAGGTTTCCAAAACCTTGCTGGTTGACCAAGTTATACCAATTTGAAAATTTAATAGTGTAAATTTGACAAATATTTTAATTCAAAAAATTATGCCAGACACTATGAAATCTTGTCCACAATGCGAATCTCCTTACGGCTATCCTATGGGAAATGGCTTGTTTGCCTGTCCTGAGTGTGGACATGAGTGGAATCCTGAAGAAAAAACCAAAACAGAAGAGGTTCAAAATTCTGAAATAACAATTAAAGATGCTAACGGCAATACTTTAGAAGATGGCGATGACGTGATTGTAGTTAAAGATTTGCCCGTTAAAGGTTATCCTAAACCCATAAAATCTGGAACTAAGGTTAAAAATATCCGTTTGACTGATGGCGATCACAATATTGATTGTAAAATCAAAGGTTTTGGAGCCATGGGACTAAAATCTGAGTTTGTTAAAAAGGCTTAGCTCAAACTTGTAATTATATAAAACCTGCAAGGTTTTTGAAACCTTGCAGGATTAAACTGAAAAAGGTTATTTTTAAATTCTGGTTTAGTTATTTTATCCTAAAGCGCAATCGTATGAAAAACAAAATTGCTCCTTTGATTCCTGAACATTTTTACCATATTTATAATCGCGCTAATGGAAATGATATTTTATTTAAGACAAAAGAAAACTACCATTTTTTCCTCAATAAGTTCAATATTCACATCAGTCCAGTCGCCAATACGTTTTGTTATTGTTTAATGCCAAATCATTTTCACTTTTTGATCCAATTGAAAAATGAACAAGAGATTTCCGATAGATTTATAGATGAAAGGCGCGAAAAAAAATGGCGGGGTCAAGAGGTCATTTCTGGTTTTGTGTCGCAACAATTTAGCAATCTTTTTAATGCTTACACGAAAGCTTTCAATAAGCGATATAACCGAAAAGGAAGTTTATTTATGCGAAATTTTAAACGCAAAGATGTATTAGAGGAAAGCTATTTAAGAAAATTAGTGCATTACATTCATTACAATCCTATAAAAGCGGGTTTGGTAAAGCAACCGAAAGACTGGGAGTTTTCTTCTTATAGTAGTTTAACCTCTGAAAGAAAAACACAACTCCGCAGAGACGAAACTTTGAGTTGGTTTGAAGATTTGGCAAATTTTAAATACTGTCATCAATATCCACCTTCTATTACGGGAATTGAGAAATTCTTAAAGCTATAGATTTAGAGCAAACCTGCAAGGTTTTGAAAACCTTGCAGGTTTATTTTCAGCTTCCAAAACCTTGCAGGTTTAGTTAAACCAATAATGTTTTTCAGGGGTAATCACCCCATCTAAAGCTACATCATGGGCATTTGGCGTTAATGTGCTGTCTAAAGCGTCAAAGAAGGAAAGGCCAATTTTAAGCGTGTTGCCTCGGCATTGGCGCAGAAATCTATCGTAAAAACCTTTGCCATACCCGACGCGGTGACCGTGACGGTCAAAGGCCAAAAGTGGGACAAACACCACATCAATTTTGTTGACCGGCACCTCTAAACCCTCTTGTGGCTCGGGAATGCCCCAAGCGTTTTCTTTAATGGCGGTGGCATCGGTCAACAAAAAATGGCTGAGCGTATGGGTTTTAAAATTGGTTTTGCTGACCACAACTTGTTTGTCTTTGCCCTGAAGTGCATGCAAAAGCATAGCCGTATCGACTTCTTTATGTCGAGCAATGCTCAAAAACAGATGGTAATAGGTGTGTTGCCAAATGTCAAGTTGCAAGGCTTGGTTGGCAATAGCAATGCTTAATTCTTCAATTTGAAGTGCAGATAAACTTTGGCGTTTCTGTTTGTAAAGTGTCCTGATGTCGGCTTTAGTCTTCATCAACTTGGGTTGAGATATGAAACAACGCATCGCCTTGATACACCATTGGCGATTGGTTTACATTGATGACATAACCTGCGTCACGGGCTTTTAAAATGTGTTTAAAACTGCCATAGGGATCGGTGATATGCGCCATTTCTTCGCCCTTATCAACCCATTGGCCAACATCGATTTTAAGGTGTAAAAGCCCGCTGTATTTGGCGCGAATCCATTTGGTTTTAGATATAAAAACGCAAGGTTTTGCTGGTTTAGACGGAGCAAACTCGGCTTTAAGCATACCGAGGTGTTTTAAAACCCTTCGCAAACCATCTAAGCCGTGTTTTGTAATTACAGGGTCGTTATCGGCAGACTTACCACCTTCAAACAACAACACAGGGATGTTGAGCTTTTGGCACGTCATACGATAAGATTTTTTTATGGTTGAAGAATAGACAACAAAAGGGGCGCTAAAGGCTTTCGCTAATTCTAAGAGTTCAGGTTGTTTTTTTGAAATACGAATTTGAGCCGCGTTAAAGCGTTTGGCTCCACCAGTATGAAAATCAAAAGCATAATCT
Organism: Mesohalobacter salilacus; assembly: GCA_003931895.1. Taxonomy (GTDB): domain Bacteria; phylum Bacteroidota; class Bacteroidia; order Flavobacteriales; family Flavobacteriaceae; genus Psychroflexus. The sequence goes on along the minus strand of RRZV01000074.1, from coordinate 40,414 downwards.
ACAGCGGGTAAAATTTCATCAGTTAACTGAAAAGCAAACCGACTGGCGAGTGGCCCTTTTTTAGCGCCGGGAAAAATGCGATTTAAATCTCTGCCATCAGGAAATTCGCGTTGCATGTTTATAAACCCAAACACATTCATCACTGGAATGCAGATGATGGTTCCGACAAGGGGTTTATTCATTTTGCGGGCTAAAAATTGCCTGACAATTTCTACACCGTTAAGTTCATCGCCGTGAATTCCTGCAGTCACTAAAACGACTGGGCCTTTCTTTTTAGAACGTTCTATAATAACAGGCACATCAACACTTGAGGTGGTATATAATTTAGCCGTATGAAGGTTAAGGCGTTTGTGTTGTCCTGGTAAAATTTTTTCGTTTAAAATATGAAGGACATTATGCTCGTCGATATATGGTTTATCAGACATTTTTTTCGATATATTGAATGACTTTTCGAGCAATATCTTTGCCTGTGGCTTTTTCAATGCCTTCTAAACCTGGTGAGGAATTCACTTCTAAAATCAGCGGACCACGTGAACTTTGAAGTAAATCAACCCCAGCCACACCAAGTCGCATAGCTTTAGCAGCTTTAATAGCGGCAATTTCTTCTTCGTCACTCAATTCAATGACTTCTGCAGAGCCGCCTTGGTGAAGATTAGAGCGAAATTCGCCTTCTTTACCTTGGCGTTTCATGGCGCCAACCACGTGTCCATCAACTACAAAAACACGGATATCTGCACCTTTGGCTTCTTTGATAAATTCTTGCACAATTACACGAGCCTGTAGGCCATTAAAGGCTTCAATAACCGATTTAGCGGCATTTTTGGTTTCGGCTAAAACCACGCCCAAACCTTGTGTGCCTTCTAAAAGTTTTATCACCAATGGCGTGCCACCAACGTGCTGAATAACCCCTTCGACGTCGCGAGAATAGTTAGTAAAAACCGTTTTTGGCAAGCCAATTTTAGCGCGAGTTAACACTTGCATGCTTCTCAATTTATCTCGACTACGCACTAAAGCTTCAGAATCTATAGTGCTAAAAGCGCCCATCATTTCAAATTGTCTGACTACCGCCGTACCGTAAAACGTGACAGAAGCACCTATTCGTGGAATGATGGCATCTGTTTCTTCTATATAATTGCCTTTATAATAAACGTTTGGGTTTCGTTTTTCTATAATCAAATCACACTTTAACGGGTCGATGACCTGAACGTTATGCTTGCGTTTTTCAGCCGCTTCGACTAAACGCTGCGTGGAGTATAATTTGCTATTTCTGGATAATATTTTGATATTCATAAATGTTATTTTTGTGTGATAAATCAATCAAAGCGGGGTCAACTATAAATTTTGGATTTAAAAACTTTCGCCCTAGTAAGACGGGATACTTCATGTCTTTGCGGTCGCTAAGCGATAACGAAATACTGTATATTTTATCAAATAATTTTATTTTCGACTTAATTTCATAACGCTTTTGTGAAATCCCATTACTACTTTTTACACGTATGGTTTTAAAGTTTTCAAAAGTATGGGTTTTTAGACTGTATTCAGGGTGTTTTTCATCTAAAAAAATACAATATAATTTTCCATCTTTAACTTTTATAGACTTACAATGTATTGAGGAAGTATAAGCGCCTGTATCGATTTTAACTTCCACTTGATTAAACCCTAAATCGGGAAAATCTGCTATATCAGTGCGTCCTATGACAATTTTGTGTTTAGACATGAAACTTTATTCTATTTCAGAAACCCGCAAGGTGTTGACCATGCCTTTATCTTCAATTGGCATTGAAGCTAAATTAATGAGGTAATCGCCTTTTTCTACATAGCGGTTTTTAAAGGCTATTTCATTTACATCGATAATAGTCTCATCAGTGCTCACGAATTTGTCATAATGAAAAGCTTTTACACCCCAAAGTAAACTGAGCTGGGTTAAAATATGTTTGTTTGACGTAAAGGCTAAAATATGGGCTTCAGGTCGCCAAGCCGAAATTTGAAAAGCGGTATAACCACTATTAGTCAATGTGCAAATTGCGGTGGCATCAATTTCATTGGCCATACGAGCAGCGTGATAACAAACCGATTTTGTGATGTATCGCTTGGTTTTGATGTTTGGTGGATTATGAGGTACTTTTATGAGGTCTGAACTTTCAACACTTTTGATGATTTGACACATTTTGTAAATGACCTCAACAGGATATTTGCCAACAGATGTTTCTCCACTTAACATGACTGCATCTGCGCCGTCCATGACAGAATTAGCAACATCATTAACCTCGGCACGGGTTGGTGTCAAGCTGTCTATCATGGTTTCCATCATTTGGGTAGCAATAATCACCGGAATACGAGCTAATTTTGCTTTTAAAACCAATTCTTTTTGAATTAATGGGACTTCATGAGCAGGAATTTCAACGCCTAAATCGCCACGGGCAACCATTAAACCATCACAATACGCTACAATTTTATCGATGTTTTTAACCCCTTCTGGTTTTTCTATTTTAGCAACAATAGGAATTTTATAGTCGCTGTGTTCTTTAATCAGTTTTTGAAGTACTTTTAAATCGCTAGCGTATCTGACAAAGGAAAGCGCCATCCAGTCGACTTGAACTTTACAGGCAAACTTGGCATCTTCAATGTCTTTTTCAGTTAAGGCTGGCAAAGAAATTTTGGTGTTAGGGAGGTTAACCCCTTTATTAGATTTGAGCGGACCGCCTTGAACCACTTTGGCTTCGACGGTGTCTTTTTTATTGGTTGAAACCACTTCAAAAATCAACTTCCCATCATCGAGTAATATACGTTCACCGGGTTTGACGTCTTGAGGAAAGGTTTCGTAATTCATATAAGCCGACTCTTTGTTGCCGATAAATCTTTTTCCTGTTTTGAATTTGATTTTATCTCCTTTTTCGACAATTATGCCTTCTTCCATTTCACCAACCCGCAACTTAGGGCCTTGAAGGTCTCCTAAAATTCCGGCATTGAAGCCGAATTCTTTATTGAGATCTCTTATCATTTTTATTCGGCTCTCAACATCTTCGTAATTGGCATGAGAAAAATTGACCCTAAAAATATTGACTCCAGCTTCAAGCATTGCCTTTAAAGTTTCTTTTTTAGAAGTAGCAGGTCCTAAAGTGGCTACAATTTTAGTTTTTTTAGTTGATTTCATAATGTGTATTAAAACTTTTATTATTCAAAAATTAGGTTTTCAGGGGATTTTAATGTTTCTATTGGAATTTCATAAGCACTTACTATTTGAGGAATTTCGTTTAACTGCATAATTAATTTTTTGATTTTAAAACTTTGAAATTCATCTTCTATTTTGATAAAATAATCACATTGCTTATGAGACTCTATTAAATGTTTTCCTATAACGTGTTCATCATTCTCAAAAAGAGAAGCAACAAATTTATGCTTTTGGTCAATATATTCAGATTTATTTTGGATAAAATACAAGATACAATCTGTTTTTGGGTCACAATAGCTAAATAAAGCGAAGTTGATTTGAAAACTCTTATGTATCAACGTAATATCTTCTTTATTTCTGCAGAATAAAAACTGTAAGTTATTATTGATTAAAAAAGCGAGTTTAAAAGGCTCTAAATTGGCGTTTAAGCCTATAAGTTTAAAATCATTACCTACAGTTGTTTCTAAAATTAACTTTTGCATATTATAAAAGTAAACAACAGAACTTAAAGAAGCATTAACCACAAGTTAAAATTCAATCTATAATTTGATCCTGAAGGACATAATATGCTCTTCTACATACTTTTTCTTCTGCTTTTTTCTTAGAAGTTGCTCTAGCTTTAGCTATATTTTGTCCGTTTAGTTGATAGGTCATGGCAAAGTATTTCTGCCCGTTGATTACTTTTCCACTGTCTTTATACTCTTTAAGCTCGAAGTCGTGTTTGTGTTTTTGGCACCATTCAATCATATAGCTTTTGTAGCTAATAACTTTATTTTCTAGTTCTTCAATATCTATAAAAGGATTTACAATTTTTTCTAAAATAAATTTTTCACATTTTTTAAAGCCTTGGTCTAAATAAATGGCTGCTATTAATGCTTCTAAGAGATTACCGTAAATATTATCACTAAAATATTCAGGTTTAACTTCAGAATCTAACAGACTTAATAAATCAAAAGTTTGACCGATTTGATTAAGGTTATTACGGCTCACGGCTTTAGCTCTCATTTTGGTGAGATAACCTTCATCGCCTTGAGGAGACTGTTTAAACAGGTGAGTTGAGATTACTGAGTCTAATAAAGAGTCTCCCAGAAATTCTAAACGTTCGTAATTAATATCGTGGCCTAGTTTATCTTTCAAATTCATTGTACGGTGTGTGAACGCCCTTTTGTAAATGCTTAAAGTTTTGGGTTTAAACCCAAGTATCTCATGAATTTTACAAAAAAAAATCCCGTCCTTTTTTGAACGGGATTTAAGTATATTGTCAATAAATTTCATGAAATATGTTGTGAATCATTATTCTTCAAAAGTTTTTAAAGCAACACAGGCATTGTGCCCACCGAAACCAAACGTATTGCTCAACGCTACTTTGACGTCGCGTTTTTGTGCTTGGTTTAAAGTTAAATTAAGCTCAGGATCGATATTCTCGTCTTTAGTCTTGTGGTTGATTGTTGGTGGTACTAAGCTATGTTGCATAGCCAGTATTGAAGCAATGGCTTCAATAGCTCCAGCTGCACCAAGCAAATGACCCGTCATAGACTTTGTGGAGTTGATATTGATATGTTTAGCATGATTACCAAAAACTTCTTTAATGGCTTTAAGTTCTGCAACATCTCCAAGCGGTGTTGAAGTGCCGTGTGTATTAATAGCGTCTACATCTTCAGGATTTAAGCCTGCATTGTGTAAGCAATTTTTCATCACAGCAATAACGCCTTTTCCTTCTGGATGGGGCGCTGTCATGTGATAAGCATCTGAAGACAAGCCACCGCCAATCACTTCGGCATAAATTTTTGCACCGCGTGCTTTTGCGTGGTCTAAATCTTCGAGGATGAGTGCACCTGCGCCTTCGCCAAGAACAAATCCGTCGCGAGTGGCATCAAAGGGTCTCGATGCTGTTTCTGGACTATCGTTTCTTGTGGAAAGGGCATGCATGGCATTAAAACCACCCATTCCTGCTTCAGTGACTGCAGCTTCACTTCCGCCAGTAACAATGATGTCACTGTAACCCATTCTAATTTGGTTAAGCGCATCAATTATGGCATTGGCAGAGGAAGCACAAGCAGATACCGTCGTGTAGTTTGGCCCCATGAACCCGTGTTTGATGGAAATATTACCAGGGGCAATATCTGCAATCATTTTCGGGATAAAAAAGGGATTAAAACGCGGTGTACCATCACCTTTAGCATAATTCATCACTTCGTTTTGGAAGGTTTCTAAACCGCCTATACCAGCACCCCAAATGACACCAACACGATACTTATCTACGGTGTCAAGATCTATTTTAGAGTCTGCTATAGCTTCGTCAGAAGCCACTAAAGCGTATTGTGCAAATTTGTCTAGACGTCTTACTTCTTTACGGTCAAAATAATCTGCCGTGTTGAAATTTTTGATTTCACAGGCAAATTTAGTTTTAAATTTTTCCGTATTATAGTAAGTGATAGGTGCAGACCCACTCTTCCCATTAGATAAACCATCCCAATAATCTTGGATGTTATTACCTATAGGCGTAAGGGCACCTAAACCTGTTACGACAACGCGCTTTAATTCCATGAAAAGTGTTTTATTTAGCGTCTTCTATATAAGAAACCGCCTGACCAACTGTTGAAATATTTTCAGCTTGATCGTCTGGGATTTGAATATCAAATTCTTTTTCGAACTCCATAATAAGTTCAACGGTGTCTAAAGAGTCGGCACCTAAGTCGTTAGTAAAACTTGCGTCGTTTACAACTTCGTTTTCGTCAACGCCTAATTTGTCAACGATAATAGCTTTTACTCTTGATGCAATGTCTGACATGATAAAATGTTTTAAGTTTATATGGTGGCAAAAATAAGAAACTTTGTCTTATAACAAATTTTAATTCCAAAAATGTATAGCTTTTACAATTTTATATACATTAGTAGCAAATTCTGCAATGCAAAATAATTAAAAAATATTTCATATTGAAAAAAACTTTTAAAAAACCAACAAAGACTTTAGTGATTTTTGCTTCTGGCAATGGTTCGAACGCTTTAAATATTATTCAATATTTTAAAACAAACTCCAGAGTAGAGGTGAAGGCCGTGTTTTGCAACAACCCTAATGCTAAAGTTTTGGATAAAGCCAAAAAGGAAAAAGTAGATACCTTTGTGTTTGATAAAACCAAACTTTATAACGGAGATGTTCTTAATAAACTTGAAGACCTGTCACCAGATTTAATTATTTTGGCGGGCTTTTTACTTAAAATTCCAGAATCTATTATTAAGGCTTATGACCGCAAAATCATAAATGTTCATCCTTCGTTGTTACCTAAATATGGAGGAAAAGGCATGTATGGCGATCATGTGCACCGCGCAGTGCTACAAAATCGTGAAAGCGAATCGGGTATCAGTATTCATTATGTCAACGCTATTTATGATGACGGTCAAATTATAGCGCAGTTCAAAACACCATTAGAGGTTAATGATGATATTAACGCGCTTAAAGCTAAAATTAAAGCCCTTGAGCAACAACACTTTCCAGAAACCATCGCTAAAGTTTTAGATCATGGCTAAGCAAAAATATTACGTGGTTTGGGACGGACATAACCCCGGTATTTACAAAACCTGGGAGGACTGTAAGCTGCAAACCAAAAATTATCCTCAAGCCAAATACAAGTCTTTCCCCAATAAAGCTACTGCTGAAGATGCATTTAATATGGGGTTTTATGAATTTCAAAAACTGAAGAAAACAAAAACTTTATCTAAACGACTTCCTGCAGAAGTCAATTTAAATTCTATCTGCGTAGATGCAGCTTCAAGTGGAAACCCAGGAAAAATGGAGTACAGAGGAGTAGATACAAAAACACAGAAGATACTGTTTCAAAAAGGGCCGTTTGAACAAGCAACTAATAATATTGGTGAGTTTCTGGCGCTCGTCCACGGACTTGGTTTTCTAAAAAACCAAAATAGCAACCGAGCTATTTATTCAGATTCTAGAACCGCGATGAGCTGGGTAAAAAAAAGACATTGTAAAACAACGCTTAAGCAAACACAACTAAATGCTGAAGTTTTTGAACTCATCAAAAGAGCTGAAAATTGGTTAAAAGAAAACGCCTACCAAACAACCATCTTGAAATGGGACACCAAGAGCTGGGGCGAAATTCCTGCAGATTTTGGAAGAAAATAGAGTTGTTTTAATCAAGTTTCTTAAAGCTTAATACTTTATGATAGATTCAATCTTCTTTTTCACCTTCTCCGTACTCGGAATCATGGTTTCTTCTAAAGTTGAATTCAACGGAATCGCCGGCATATTTTCAGAACCTATAGTCATCACTGGCGCATCGAGGTATTGAAAACATTCCTCTTGAATTTTTCCACTTAGAGCCCTTGCAAACGTATTATCTGAAGGTTCTTCAGTGACTATGAGACATTTTTTACATTTTTTTACCGATTTATAAATGGTTTCTTCGTCTAGTGGATGCAAAGTTCTGAGGTCTACGATTTCAATTTGTTCTTCCAGACCGAGTTCAGCTGAAGCATTTATAGCCCAATGAACGCCCATGCCGTAAGTGATAACACTCAAAGTTTCTTCATCATCTTTTGGCCAAATTTCTTGTAAAACCCAGGCTTTGCCAAAAGGTAAAATATAATCTTTAGCAGGTTCAACACTTGTTGCGCCTTTGGTGCCAGGCACTTTACTCCAATACAAACCTTTATGCTCAAAAATCACCACCGGATTGGGGTCGTGATAAGCGGCTTTCATCAATCCTTTGAGATCGGCTCCATTACTCGGATAAGCAATTTTAAGACCACGAATATTAGTCACTACACTTTCTACCGAGGACGAATGGTAAGGTCCACCGCTGCCATAAGCCCCTATCGGCACACGCAAAATCATAGACACTGGCCATTTGCCTTCAGACAAATAGCAACTCCTACTGACTTCTGTAAACAATTGATTGAGACCAGGCCAAATATAATCGGCAAACTGCACTTCCACAATGGGTTTGAGTCCAACTGCTGACATCCCAACTGTCGAGCCCACAATAAAAGCTTCCTGAATAGGTGTGTTAAACACCCGATGATCGCCAAATTTTTGGGCTAAAGTCGCGGCTTCACGGAATACACCACCCAGTCTTCCACCAACATCCTGTCCGTATAGTAAACACTCTGGATGCTCTTGCATCAATTCTTCAATTGCAAATAAAGCACAATCGACCATCACAACTTTTTCGGCACCTTGAGGCGAGCGTTCACCAACTTCTTCTGTAATGGGTGTTGGTGCAAAATCGTGGGTAAATAAATCTTCGGGTTTGGGGTCTTCAGCAGCGAGAGCTTCTTCATAATCTGATTTGACCTTCGTTCTGATATCATTTTCAATATTGTCTAAATCGGTATCAGAAAATCCGTTAGCCCTCATGAGCTTCACAAATTTTGGATAAGGGTCACGTTGCTGAGATTCTTCTAAATCATCTCGGTAAAATTCCATACGTACGCCAGAGGTATGATGATTGAGCAAGGGGCATTTGGCGTGAATCAAAAATGGTCGTTGCTCTGTTCTAACGGTTTTAATGACTTTTTCTAAAGTTGAATACGATTCTTCAAAGTCAGTCCCGTCTATGCTGATGGCTTCTAGCCCATGAAAACCTTGGGCATATTCAAAAGCGTTTTGTGCACGGGTTTCTTCTGCATTGGCCGAAATATCCCAATCGTTATCTTGGATTAAATAGATAATGGGCAGTTGTTTCAAGGCGGCCATTTGAAAGGCTTCTGACACTTCGCCTTCAGTCACCGAAGCATCGCCGAGGGAGCAAACAACAAGACCTGACAGCCCCCTAACCCCCGAAGGGGGAATAGCCTCTCCCAAACCCTCTCCAAAGGAAAGGGCTTTTGAAATACTTTCTTTATACTTTAAGCCTAAAGAAGCTCCAGTTGCTGGAATGGCTTGCATGCCTGTGGCTGAACTTTGATGTGGTATTTTGGGCTTGTCGTCATCTCTTAAACTTGGATGAGAGTAGTAAGTTCGTCCGCCTGAAAATGGATCTTCTTTTTTAGCCAATAATTGCAGCATTAAATCTTTGGGTTGCATGCCAACAGAGAGTAACATGGCATCATCCCGATAATACGGATAGACGTAGTCTTGAGGTTGGAGCTGCATGCCTACGGCGGTTTGTATCACTTCGTGTCCTCGAGATGTGGCATGGACGTATTTGGAAACCACTTTAAAATTATCTTCGTACAATTCTGCCATAGATTTGGCGGTGACGAGATTTTTGAAGGCTTTCTTTAATATATTTATATCCATATATGTTTTTTCACGCAAAGTGCGCTAAGACATACGCAAAGCACACAAAGCAGATTTATAAATTATTTACAATTCGGTGAATTCCATCTTTTAAAAGTTTAGTGTTAAAATTAATTAACAGACCTAATTTTTTGTTAGATAATTTTAAATATGTCAAAAGTTGAGCATAATGAACAGGAGCTAAATTTTCCAAAGATTTAATTTCAATTACTAGCTTATCTTCGATAACTAAATCCAATCTATAACCAATATCGGTTTTAATTTCTTTGTAAATGAATGGCATAGGAACCTGCTGTTTTACCTTAAAGCCAAATTCTTCTAAATCATGTTTAAGGGCTGCTTCGTATGCAGACTCCAATAATCCTGGACCTAACTCATTATGCAGTTTGATCGCTATGCCAATGACTTTGTATGAAATTTCGTTTTCTGTCATTATAAAACTTAGTTTTCTGATTCACTTCGCGCACTTTGCGTTTTAGTCTTTGTGCGCTTTGCGTGAAATTAATCCTCCAAATAATCCGCAATACGTCTTAAAAAACTTCCGGCTAAAAATCCGTCCACAATCCTATGGTCAAATGATAAAGACAAATACATCATCGAACGGATTTCGATAGTGTCGCCTTCTTCTTTTTCTATGACTTCTGCGCGTTTTTTTATAATTCCCGTGGCTAAAATTGCCGCTTCTGGCTGATTGATAATTGGTGTGCCCATCAAACTTCCGAACGTCCCGACATTTGAAATGGTAAACGTACCACCTTTGGTTTCATCGTTAGTAAGTTTATTATCTCTTGCTTTTGCTGCTAAACAGTTCACTTCTTTTGCCAGTTGTTCTAAATCTTTTTGATCTGTATTTTTTATCACCGGTACAATCAAATTTCCGCTTGATAAAGCCGTCGCCATTCCAATGTTGATATTGTCTTTAACTATGATGGTTTTATTGTCAAGAGAAGAATTAATTTTAGGAAAATCCTGAATCGCTTTGGTTACAGCTTGAATAAATAATGGTGTAAAACTGAGTTTTTCTCCTGTGCGTTTTTGAAAATCGGCTTTGTTTTTATTACGCCAATTGACCAGATTGGTCATATCCGCTTCAACATAAGCAGTGACGTGAGGCGACACATGTTTGGAATAAACCATGTGGTCTGCTATCATTTGTCGCATACGGTCCATTTCAACAGGTTGACCTTTACCAATATCAAATTTTAAATCCGGCACCTGAAAGCCTTGCGGCTGAGAACTTGCAGGTTGAGCAAATTGAGCTGGTCGACCGTCTTCTATGTATTTAAAGATATCAGATTTTCTAAGCCTATCATTTGCACCAGTTGCAGGAATTCTTGCTAATTCTTCATAACTGATGTGGTAATCTTTTGCAATTTGTTCTACTAAGGGCGAATAAAATGCCCCTGAAGCCCCTCTACCCTCTGAAGCCCCCCTTCCGTCCCCCCGTTGGGGGGAAACTTCCCTTCTTCCACCTGAAGCCCCTCTTCCGTCTCTACGAAGGGAAGAAACTTTTTGCTCCCCTTTCCTTCGGAAAGCAGTCAAGGAAGAGGTTTCTTCATTGGAATTTTTGCTTGGTTTTTCTGAAGGAGTTGTAGATTCAGACTTTCCTGAAGTTTCTTTTAAAGTGGCAATGACTTCCCCAATTTTTACGACATCTTTAGCTTGATATTTCTTTTCTATCAATACGCCAGAAAAAGGAGCGGGTACTTCGTTATCAACTTTATCAGTACCGACTTCTACTAAAATATCGCCTTCATCAAACGGATGACCTTCATCAATTAGCCAATTGAGAATGGTGCCTTCGGTTATACTTTCACCCATTTTAGGGAGTTTAAAGTCTATTTTTTTTGATGTTTTATTTTTATCATTCATAAAATTTTATTTCACGCAAAGTTCGCTAAGCTTAAACGCAAAGCCCGCAAAGTTTCCTATTCTTCTTTCTTTTTTTTAAATTCATTTAAAGTATGATAAAAATTCTCTTGTTTTGGTCGGTTTTTAGGGATTTCCCGTAAAGGTTCAACTTCTTCAAGGCTTTCGTGACAATCTTGTGGCAGTTGTTGATAAAGCTTGGTTCCCGCCGTTTTCCAAGCTATCATTTCATCTGAAACTTCTTTGATAACTTTTCCAGGATTGCCAACAACTAAACTTCGAGGTGGAATTATGGTTTCCGCTTTTATAAAGGTCATTGCACCAATGATAGATTCGTCTCCAATTTCGGCGTCATCCATAATCACAGCATTCATTCCAACCATACAATTTTCTCCGAGGTTGGCACCGTGAATAATAGCGCCGTGACCCACATGTGCACTATCTTTTAATCGGATAGACTTTCCAGGAAACATATGAATGGTGCAATTTTCCTGAACATTAACGCCATCTTCCAAAATAATTTCACCCCAATCGCCACGAATGGCCGCGCCTGGTCCAATATAACAATTTTTACCAATAATCACATTGCCCGTCACAGCAGCCAGAGGATGCACGAAGCTAGATTCGTGAACAACAGGAATAAATTCTTTAAATGAATATATGGCCATGATTAGTTTATATTAAGTTGATAGAGGATAGTGGGTAGTCGGTAGAGGGTGATTTTATGCCTAGTATTATTTTGTAATACTAATTTTAGCTGCTGGATTAAAATATTCATAATGATTAGCTTATTATTAAATCTACTTATTTTCTAAGTGTTTCATTAAGGATGATAACATTTTATTGATTTCAACAAGTAAACCTCTATTGACCTCATATTCTTCAAATGAAATATAGTTTCTTTTAAAAGCTTTTGTAGTTGCTGAAACACATTCTCTTGAACTATCCCTCGAAATCCCTAAATAATTTAAAAACCGAGCATCAGAACTTCCTGAACCTTCTGCGATGTTAAACGCAATAGAGTCGGCTGCGCGTGCAAACTGAGAGGATAGCCTGTAATCTTCTATTTTGGGGAATTTCTTTAATTGGTTATAAACTATTTCACCAAATTCCATCGCCTTTTGATATACCTTCAAATCCTCAAAATTAAAATGATACTTACTTTTCATATTTCTATATTTATCAATAAATAAAATACGTCCTACCGACTAATTACTTTCAACTACCCTCTGATATTTGCTTTTCATTTAAATTGCATTTTTCTAAAAGCTATCAGCTAATTCCGATGGGAATCAAGTTTCTCCTTCGTAAATTTACTCAACACCAAACGTCCACTAATCTCCGCGCGTTCCATCAAGAGTTCGTCCCAATCTTCGGTGCCGCGCCAAAACATTTGCTTCATATGTTTTACGGCTTCAGGATTGTAGGTGCAGAGTTGTTTTGCTAAAGCTTCTACTGCATCGTCTAAGGCTTCAGTGGTTTCAAAAACATCGGCATATAGCCCTTTTTGCTTAGCCCATTCTGGACTAAAAAAAGTATTGGCATCTATAGCAATTTGAGACATACCACTGACGCCGATTTTGCGTTCTACGGCTGGACCGACTACAAATGGGCCAATTCCTAAATTGAGTTCGCTAAGTTTTATAGCTGCATATTGTGTTGCTAAACAATAGTCCATAGCAGAAGCCAAACCAACACCGCCTCCAACAGTTTTACCTTGAATGCGACCGATGATAAATTTTGGACATTTCCGCATGGCATTGATGACATTGGCAAAACCGCTAAAAAATTGCTTGCCTGTGGCTTCATCTTCAATAGACACCAGTTCTTTAAAACTGGCTCCTGCACAAAACGTGCGATTGCCGCCAGACTTTAAAACAATAACCAAAACCTCATCATTTTGACCTAATTCCGTAATAGTCTCAGCTAGTTTTGAAAGGATATCACTGGGTAAAGAATTATGAGCGGGATGAAAAAATTCTATTATTCCAATATGTTCATCGATATCGTGTTTTACGTAAGGTTTAGTCATAAATAAAAGTTTAAATTCTCAATCGTTTTCGAAAAATCAAATCTAATTAATGTAGCTGTTTTGGGCAAGCATTTATAAAAACCTTAAATAAAAAAGTCAGTCTAAAAAGACTGACTTAAGAAATTGATATGGTTAAGATTGTTTTAAATAAAGATTCTGAAATAAATTCAGAATGACTGATTTGATCTTTTTAGAAGGGCTTTAAAAAGTGAGATCGTTGATTTAAAACATCTCACGACCCGAAAAGTGAAAAGCACTTTCTATTTGTGCATTATCATCACTATCACTTCCGTGAATAGCATTTGCGCTGATTGATTCTGCATACTTTTTTCTAATAGTGCCTTCTGCAGCATCTTCTGGATTGGTAGCGCCGATAAGTGCTCTAAAATCTTCAACAGCATTATCTTTTTCTAGAATTGCTGCTACAATGGGGCCACCTGTCATGTATTCCACCAACTCGCCAAAAAAAGGACGTTCTTTGTGAATAGCATAAAAGGTTTTAGCATCTTCAGAGGTCATTTGGGTTTGTTTCATCGCAACAATTTTAAAACCAGCTTCTGTAATCTGATGTAAAATTGCTCCAGTATACCCTTTTTCAACCGCATCGGGTTTTATCATTGTAAATGTGCGTTGTCCTGACATAATTTTTAATTAAAAATTTTTGCAAATGTAAATAAAGCCAATAATCTTTTTGAAAACTTTGAGTTATTATTTTGAAACTTTCTCATTTTACCTATTGCTTAATCTATGGTTAAAGGTGATAACTATAGGGTTAATATTTATTAGATTAGCAAATTTAATTATAATATGAAATTAAGATTTTTAATTAGTATACTCGTCTTTACATTTGGGTATACCAGTTGGTCACAAATCAATTTTTGTCCAGGGAGTACAGGAGAGGCTATATTTGAAGAAGACTTTGGCCAAGGCATAACCAATGGTCCGCCACTTGGCCCTGAAGTGACTACATATACTTTTGTCAATCAGGCACCTCAAGATGGTCAATATACCATTTCGTCAAACTTGATGCAATTAGGTAGTTTTCATGATATTCCAGATAACACTTCTGGAGATGCTAATGGCAAAGCTTTAATTGTAAATGCAGATTTTGATGCGGATTTATTTTTTCAAATCCCAATTAATGGTTTATGTGAAAATAATCCCTATGAATTTTCGGCATTTCTAGTAAATGTCTATGACTCTTCTTCAGGCGCTTGTCCTGGCACAGGCATTCCTGTAAATGTTAGATTTCAAATTTGGGATGAAACCGATACGACACTTTTAGCCGAAGGCAGTACTGGCGATATTCCTGGTACAACAAGCCCAAGTTGGGAGCAATTTGCTGTGACTTTCGAAACACTTCCAGGGCAAACTTCAGTCATCTTAAAAATGCTCAACAATGGCGATGGTGGCTGTGGAAACGACTTAGCCATTGACGATATTGCTTTTAAATCTTGTGGGGATTTAACTGAAATATTTGATGAAGACAATGCTGGTAGTCTTGAAATTTGTGAAAATGAAAGTATAGCTGGTCTTACACTTACTGCTGTGCCTGACTTTTCTGTTTACGATACGCATTTTTATCAATGGCAACAAAGTGATGACAATGTTAATTGGACAGATATTCCTGGCGAGACTTCAGAAACATTAGTACTTAATAGTATTAACACAACTCAATTTTTTAGAGTAAAAGTTGCTGAAGACCTAATTAATGTCAATAATAATCTATGTAATAGTATTTCTAATGTCTTTGAAATTAATGTTCAAGATTTTATACCGGCCGTAAGCTTAGGCGATGTTGAAGTTTGTGAAGGCGAAAGTGCTGTTTTGGAAGTGCAAAATAATCCAGATATAAGTGTTGATTGGTTTGACTCACCGATTGGTGGTAATTTGTTGCTAGAAGATAGCTTTAATTTTGAACCTGAAAATGAAGGTACATTCTATGCTGAAAGCACTACTATTGAAGGAAGTTGCGTCAATCCAACGCGGACACCTGTAAGTTTTACTTTAAACAACACACCAGAAAATGACACTGTAAATATTGAAATATGTCCAAGTGATACCATTATTTTAGATGCTGAAATACCAAATGTGACTTATTTATGGTCAACAGGTGAGACTACTGCGCAAATTGAAGTTGATGAAGCTGGTAGTTTTAGCGTTGAGCGGACTACAGAAAATGGATGTTCTTCTACCAAAGTATTTGAAGTTTCATTTTTAGAGGCAGCAGTTGTTAGTGAAATTAAAAGTGTTGGGCGTGATATTGTTATTGAATTAGAAAACCAAGGTGATTTTTCTTTTTCTCTTGATGGACAAAATTTTCAAACTTCTCCAGTTTTTGAGAATGTTTCTGGTGGTCTTTACAACATTAGTATTCAAAGTAATGATTGTGGGGTTCAAGTCATAGAGTTTCCGCACCTTGTTATCCCTCAATTTTTTACTCCAAATGGTGATGGCTTTAATGATTTTTTTAGAATTCCAGCCGACCGATTTTTTGACGAATTCAGCATTTATGTTTTTGACCGTTATGGGAAATTGATAGCCTCTGGCGCAAGGGCGCCGTTTGTATGGGACGGAACATTTAATGGTAAAGCTTTACCTTCTCAAGATTATTGGTATAGATTAGAAATTGATGGACAAACTTATACAGGAAACATCACACTCAAACGTTAGTTGACTATCAGTTTAACCTTTAAACTATCTCCAAAACTCCAAGACTTTTGGATATCGCGATTCAGTCGAATAAGGTTGAAATTTTTATTTTTTGTGGTTTTATGTATTTTTTTAAAATAGGCCTTAAGGTCAGTTTTTACTTTATTATTGTAAGGCAAAGTCAATTGAATTTTCCAAGGAAATATAACCGAATAATTTTTTGGATTTAACTTTTCTTTATTTGTTAAAGCTTCTGTTTTGCTTAGCAATTGGTCTAGGTTATAAGGAATTAACTCTGGGATTTTTTCGCCATTTTTATCTTCTCTATATTGCTTATAACAGGGTTTAAAATTTTCTTTTATAAAGTCTAAATCTATTTTTGGTGGCAAATCATTATAATAACGTCTTTTACAAAGCTTTTGACCTTTAGGGTTGTAAATTATCACAACGGGCAGTGTTGTAAAATTTTGTTTGATGGCTTCTTCACTTGTTTCTGGTTTTACAAACGTCAAATCGTAAAAATCACCTTTATTATATTTTTTTATTTTTGATTTGAGTTCTTTAGAAGAAACAGTGTTAATGTAAATAGAGTCATTATATTTAGAAGCATTTTGACTTATTGATTTTATACTGCAAAGGCTAAAAACAAGTATCAAAAAATAGTGCATATTAAATATTTGATTATTTTTAAAAAACCATAATTAATGTCATGGTCAAATATAATTTAATTGTCAAAGGTTTTATAATCTTTTTAATTTTTTCACTCACCTCCTGTGGTGGCTCAAAACGTTTAGCTCAAAACACAAAAGCCCAACAAATCAGCACTTATGCAAAAAGTTTTTTAGGCACCTCTTATAAATATGGCGGAACCAACTCTTCGGGCATGGATTGTTCAGGTTTAGTTTACCGTGCATTTTACAGACATGGTATTGAATTGCCTAGAACCTCAAAAAGCATGTCTAAAATCGGTAAAAAAACAAGACTCAAAAAAGCCAAAGTAGGCGATTTAGTGTTTTTTAAAACCCCTGGAAAAGGAGGCCGAATTAATCACGTCGGTTTAGTCATAAAAGCTGATGGTCGCGATGTCAGGTTTATTCATTCTACGACAAGTCAAGGCGTTATTGTAACAAATCTCAATCAAAAATACTGGAAAAAAAGTTTTAAATTTGTGAAGCGAGTCTTATAAAATGAGTTATGCGTTTCCTCAATTTCACCTTAATCAAATTGTGTTTGGGTTTTATTGGTGGAATTTATTTGGGATTTTTTATTGATTTACAATTCAAAACATTTGCTTTTTTTGGATTAAGTTTAGTTACTTTATTGGTCATTTTTAGATGGATTTGGCATCAAAAATTACTTTTTTTATGGTCGAGTGTTGTGCTTTTTGCTCTTTTAGGAAGCTTAACCACATATATCCATTTACCTCAAAATAAACCACATCATCTTACGCATTTAGATTTTAAGAGTCAAGACAGCTTTGCTATTCAAGCTGATGTTAGTGAGGTCTTGAGAGAAAACGCTTACAACCACAAATACATTTTAGACAACTTGAAAATTGAAAATCAATTTTACGAAGGCAAAATTTTACTCAATGTTTCTAAAGATTCTATAGCTAAAGTATTAAATCTTGGCGACAAAATCATAATGTCGTCCTCGCTTCAGCCATTTTATAATGCAAAAAATCCACAGACTTTTGATTACGCCGCTTTTATGCAAAACCGTGATGTGTTCGCGGTGGTTTATGAAGATAAATTTGAAATTTCTACTCAATCCTATTTTAGCTTAGCGACTTACGCCGGTCAATGGCGGCTCAAAATAATCTCAGCTTTGCGAGATGCTGGTTTTAGAGACAAACACTTAGAGCTCATCCAAGCCTTGATCTTGGGCCAAAAACAAGCGATTAATAGAGAAACATATAACGAATTTGCTGATGTTGGCGTGGTGCATATTTTGGCTGTTTCTGGACTGCATGTGGGGATTGTTTTTCTAATTCTCAATTTTCTCCTTTCACCTGTTCTAAGATTTAAGCATGGAAGACCGCTTAAAGTTTTGTTGACCATTCTTAGCCTTTGGGGTTTTGCTGCTCTGGCAGGATTTTCTCCTTCGGTGATGCGTGCTGTAACAATGTTCTCGTTTTTGGCTTTTGGACAAATGTTTAGACGAAAAACAAACAGCATCAATATGTTGTGTTTATCTGCAGTAGTGCTTCTGATTTACAAACCTCAACTCTTATTTGAAGTTGGATTTCAATTGTCTTATGCTGCAGTATTTGCCATTGTGATGTTGTATCCTGTATTTTCAAAACTCTACCAACCGCGATACAAAATCCCCAAGCTATTTTGGGACACGGCTTACGTGAGTTTGGCGGCTCAAATTGGGGTTCTGCCTTTTCAATTATTTTATTTTCATCAATTTCCAGGTCTGTTTTTATTGGGGAACCTCGTTATTATACCGTTTTTAGGCGTGTTAATTGGCGGAGGTTTGACTTGTATTCTTCTAGCTTTAGTTGGGGCTTTAATTTCACCTTTGGTTGAGGTTTATGTTTTTTTATTAGACTTGTTGGTATATTATGTCAACTGGCTTTCTCAATTTAAAAGCTTTGTTATCGAAAACATCTTTTTTACAAAACCCATGTTTGTAACAATTTTGGTGTTAGTCCTGAGTTTTATGTTGATGATGCGTGAATTTAAAAAAGCTTATGTGACTGTGTTTTTAGTTTCGCTTTTGGCTTTTACAGTAGTTAGTGTTTCAGAAGTTTCTAAAATCGATAAACATTCAGAGTTGATTGTTTTTCATCAAAATAGACAAAGTCTTATTGGCATCAAACAAGGGAGACAACTTCAAATTTTTTCTGATAAAACTGACAACCTTTCAGACACGTATTTGCTAAATAATTATCAGTTGATAAATCGAATTGACATCACTGAAATTAAACCTTTAAAAAATAGTTTTAAATTTAGCAAACTACGTTTGACGGTAATAGACAGTTCAGGTGTTTATTTGAAAGAAACTAAATCTGATGTTTTGATATTAAGTCAGTCGCCTGACATTCATCTAGAAAAGCTTATCAAAACGATTAAACCCAAAAAGATTATTGCTGATGGCAACAATTATAAAAGTTATGTTGAACGGTGGGAGTATACAGCTAAAAAACATGACATAGCTTTTCACTCCACTTATAAAAGTGGTAGTTTTAGCCTTAATTCACCTTAAATTCTGGCTTAAAATTTTGTTGATAATCTTGCCAGGCTTTGGCGGTGGTGACAGATTTGTAATCATCAGTTGCCACCATTTTTAAATAAATTTCGAGATCCTCAGCAGATTTGTAACCCATTACGGGTGAAATGATTTCGCCGTTTTCGTCAAAAAATACAATTGTAGGGTAAGCTGTAACTTGAAGGGCATCGGCAAAAAAGTGTTGGTAGTTTCGCCCTTTGCGATTGGGGTCATAATTCGGATTGGTATATTCAAATCCTTTGTAATTGACCTTTTCAGTTCCTTCACCATTAAAATTTACTGCGTAAAAATTATCATTAACGTATTTTGCCACATCAGTATTGACAAAAGTTTTTTCATTCATTTTATGACAGTTGTGACACCATTCGGCATAAACAAAAAGCATGATTTTTTTGGGCTTTTTGTCTTGTTGCTCAAGAGCTTCGTTCATAGTCATCCATTCAATGTCTTGAGCAGATAAACCAAAGCTTAGCATTATGAAAATACTAATAATTATAGATTTAAACATATAAGAGTTTTAGAGTTATAACGTATTCATTTGCTTTTGATTGTATTATCATTAAAACTCAAATTGAGCAATATTTTACTTCACCCCATGCATTAATTTATTGACGACTTTTCCAAGTGAAATGATTAATAAACCGAAAGCCGCTGGCACAATGGTAAAAATTAAAAAGAACGTTGATAATGAGTATTCTTCGGTGATGTTTTCAATTTCACCACCGAGCACCGCAGCGAGTTTATTACCAATGGCAATGGCCAAATACCACATTCCAAACATCAAAGCGATCATCCGTGCAGGCACTAACTTACTGACGTAAGATAGACCAATTGGTGAAGAGCAAAGTTCACCTAAAGTATGAAATAAGTAAGCCAAAATCAACCAAACCATACCTACTTTCATGCCTTCTTGAAGTCCATGTGAGCCCCAAGCTAAAACCCCAAAACCAACTGCCATAACAATTAAACCAAGACCGTATTTCATCGTTGCAGACGGATTGTATTTGCTATCAAACCACTTAGAGAAAAAAGATGCAAAAGCAATGATAAAAAACGAATTCAGAATACTAAACCAAGACACTGGAATTTCAATCTCATTGTCTAAAACCTCAACCACTTCTGCTTGTATCACTTTATTGTCGGTATTGAGTTGCTCGGCTTTAAGTCTTGTGTCTTTTAGTTTTTCAGGCGTAAGATAGCCAAAAGTGGAATTCACGTTATCTTTGGTAATCATAGGAATTTCCTGACCAACTTCTAACTCATAGGTTTCTGCCAAACGTACGGTTTTGTCTACAACTTTTTCACCAGATTGGACTTGGTAATTTTCTGAAATAGGTATATACTCATAAACGGGTTCGCCATTATCATTCAGTTTAGGCTTGCCGTCTTCTACAACTTGTTTTTCAACTGCTTGATAAGAAACTTCATAAGCATTGGTGTTCCAGTCTCTGTTTAGCATCCAAAGGGTTAGAGCCCAAACCCCAATAAATGTAATCGCCAAAACAATATTTGATCCTGGTATTTTAGCAAAAGACCGTTTGGACAACATGTACAAAACGTAAGTAATAATAAGAAGAGGAATAACCGTTAAAGCCGTGTTGATGACATTATAAGCGATGGCAGCATCGCCACTGAGTGTCCTGTCTACAAAATCTCTTGCAAAAATAATTAAGGATGACGCGCCTTGTTCAAAGGACATCCAAAAAAACACGGTAAAAAAGGCAAAAATGATAAAGGCTATCATCCGATCACGAACAACCCCAGCGTAGCGCAAAATTCTACTAATCACTAAAAATAAAAATAGACCCAACCCAATCAAAACGACCACATACTGGCCTGATATTGAAGTTGTTTCTGCCCACGAAAACATATCATAATTGGCAATTTTAGATAAAGGATCATTCACTGCATAACCTAAACCGATAATGGCTGATAAAACGATGAGAACTTTATCTAAAGTCGTAAATGGATTTGGTTTGATTTGGTCTTTTTCGTCTTGAGATAAGTCTTCTTGTTTGTCTTCTACTTCTTCAATTTCTCGCTTTTTAGGCACGTCTCCAATACTTCCAAAAAGAGGTTTAGCCAACCAAAATTGAAGTGTTCCTAAAAGCATAAACACACCAGCCAAGCCAAAACCATAAGCCCAACCTAATTTTTCAGCTAAATAACCACACAGCAGCATTCCGAAGAATGCGCCAGCATTAACACCCATATAAAAAATGGTATAAGCCCCATCTTTTTTCTCGGGTAAAAACTTATACATTTCTGAAATAATCGAAGTAATGTTGGGTTTAAAAAACCCTGTTCCAATTATGATAAGACCTAAACCAATGTAAAGCGAAGCTTCCGTTTCTACTGCCATACTTGCGTGACCAGCTGTCATCAAGATAGAACCAATGACTACTGCCCAATTATAGCCTGTAAGCTTGTCGGCAATGATACCACCGAGAATTGGTGTGATATACAGCAACATGGCGTAGGTTCCAAATAAGGCTGTGGCGTTTTCTGGCACCCATTCCCAACCAGGATTATAGCTTATTACAGCCATGGTTAGAAAATTGACCAAAAGCACACGCATCCCATAAAAGGAAAAGCGTTCCCACATTTCGGTAAAAAATAACACAAAAAGCCCAGCAGGATGACCGAGCACTTTAGAATCAAAAAAATCAGGGTGGTTGGTGGTTGGTTTCATGAGTTTATAGGTTTTTATTTAATTTCATCATCGGCGATTTCAAAACCCTCTTGTTCTAAACCTTCAATTTCTTTGTCTTCTGCGCCGTGAGTTAAACGTTTTAAAGGTTTTATAAGTAGAATGACCAAAACACCAAAAATAACACAGAAAATCGTTATTCCTGCAAAGGTTCTAAATTCAAGATCGGTTTGAAATTGGTCTACAACCAATTGACCGTTATATTTATCATCTTTGTAATCGAAGTTTAAAAATACTTTTAAAGATTCGTTTGAACTGGCATTATAGTCTTTTAGCCTGCTTACAAATTCGTCTTGATATTTGTTTTCATTAAACTTAAAAATTGATGAAATTTTATTGTTTTCAAACACAAACTCATCATTTTTGAGATAAGCTTGGGTTTCAATAGTAAAGGCTTTGTTTTTAGCAAAAATACTATCAGTTTGATTTTCTAAGAGTAAAGGTTTGACTTCATCAGCTGATGCACTTAGTTCAATTCTAATAGGTTCCGCTTGCGAAGATTCTCCAATAATACCGGCAACTTTATTACCGAGTCCTGTTGCAGCAAAATATACACCCATCATTAAAGCGCCGTATTTGACTGGGGCTAATTTTGTGATAAACGACAAAGCTACTGGTGAAGCAGAAAGCTCGCCAATGGTGTGTAACAAATACGCAAATAATAACCAATAAATAGCCGACTCACCTTCGCTGGCATATTGTTGAGTGGCAAAAACCATAAACACAAAACCGAGTCCCATAATAATAACTCCGACCGCCATTTTAAAAATAGACGAAGCTTCTTTGCCTTTGTTTTTAATCCATTGCCAAAAAATAGCTACTGGAAGACCAAAAAGTATAATGTAAATGGGATTCATAGATTGTAAAAATGCAGCGGGCACTTCCCAACCGCCAACAACTCTATCTGTTTTTTGCTGTGCATAGATATTCAGTAATCCTCCTGCTTGTTCAAAGGCGCCCCAAAAGACGATAACGATAAGGAAAGATAAAAGCAAAACGATATAACGATCTTTTTGAATTTTAGATTCTAAGTCCTGATAAACCGTCATCATAAACCCAACAACAAGGGTTAAAAACAAGAAGAAAACAATATACGCTGGAACTTCAGTTTCCATAAAATTAAGGGGTACAAATACAGAGACCAAAGCTAAAACTACAATTAACAGTAATGTGTTTTTAGTGCTAAACATTTGACTGAAAATTTGATTGAGTGACACATCGTTGTCACTTGCTATTTCTTTTGAAGGTTTGTTGCCAACATGGGTTAAAAATCGTGTGCCATAAACATAAACCAATTGGCCTACGACCATACCTACTGCTGCAAGACCAAAGCCATAATGCCACCCGTATTCTGCGGCGACCCAACCGACTAAAATTCCAGCCACAGCTGCACCAACATTAATACCGATATAAAATATAGAAAAACCTTTATCTCGCCTCGGGTCGCCTTCTTTATAAAGCCCTCCAACCATGGTCGAGATATTCGGTTTGAGCATCCCAACACCGAGTACAATTAGCAATAGTCCTGTATAAAACGCCCAATCTTGTTCGATTGACAACACACCGTGTCCTGCGACGAGTAGCCAACCACCGACCATGACAGACTTGCGTTGGCCGAGAATTTTATCGGCAATGATTCCGCCAGGGATGGACGCGACATAAACCAACATGGTGTACCAACCATAAATAGCTAAAGCTTTCCCTTCGTCCCAACCTAAGCCAGGATTCTCATCACTGACCTTAGCCAGCATATAAAGGGTTAAAATTGCACGCATTCCATAATATGAAAAACGCTCCCATAATTCTGTAAAAAATAAGATATAAAGTCCGGTAGGATGACCGAAAAGTTCTTTTTGGTGTGCTGGTTTTGTCGTCATGTTTATGTTTTGTTGTTATTTTTTAAATTTAATTGTTGAACATCTAAAAGGTCCTTAGGTCGAGATGATTTTGTCTTGCTTGTAATTAGGTCATCAAAGCTCAAAACTTTCCATCTCAATAACTTTTCACCTTTAATATTTTCTTCTTCGCTTTCAAGATAAGCTTCATCAAATGTTTTATTGATGGAAAATCTTGTGATCAATTCTAAATCTAAATCATAAGGCGAAAATTTTATGGAAATATTCTGCATTTTAGCCGTCACTTTATCTGGAAATTTTTCAATCTCATATCCCATTTCATTAAAAACATCTTTTAACTTTTCCATATTCTGCGGATTAACATCTATCCAAAAATCTACATCTGCGGAGTGTCTTTGATAACCGTGAAAGTTTACTGCACCACCGCCAACCATGATCATCTTAACTTGATGTTTATTGGCGAGTTTAATAAACTTTTCAATATTTTCACCCCATTTCATCATGTTGTAAATCCTTATGGATTAAAAGAAAATTACCTTTATATCGTTCTTCAAAACTCAATGGATTTTTTGGCGGAAACAGCTTGTTGACCCGTCTTGATAATTCCAAAAACTTTAAAAAGCGTTCTCCGCCAGAAAGTTTTAAAAATTCTTCCTGTTGTTGTTTTTTGCTTTCCGCTTTAGTTTGAAATTTAACCTCCATTTTTAAATTAAAGTTTTTCCAAAATAAAATCCGTCATTACGTTATATAAATGCAGTCTGGTGTTGCCACCATAAATGCCGTGGTTTTTATCAGGGTAAATCCGCCAGTCAAATTGTTTATTGGCTTGCACTAAAGCTTCTATGAGTTGCATAGTATTTTGCACGTGAACGTTATCATCTGCACTGCCATGGACGAGTAAATAATCGCCTTTTTCAAACTTATCAACGTGTGTAATGGGCGAATTATCATCATAACCTGACGCGTTTTCCTGTGGTGTTGTCATGTAGCGCTCGGTGTAGATGGTATCGTAAAATCGCCAGCTGGTGACAGGTGCTACGGCAATAGCAAAGCTAAAGACATCGTTAGCTTGAAAAATGGCATTAGACGACATAAAGCCACCATAACTCCAACCCCAAATGCCAATTCTATCCGCATCAATATAAGGTTCTAGACCTAATTTTTTAGCAGCGTCAACTTGATCTTCAAGTTCATATTTACCGAGTTGAAGTTGGGTAATTTTTTTGAAGTCTCTGCCTTTGTAACCTGTGCCACGTCCATCGACGCAAGCTATGATATAACCTTTGTCAGCGAGCATTTGATACCAATAATCATTAGTGCCAAAAAAACTGTTGGACACCGATTGCGAACCCGGACCAGAATATTGATACATCAGTAACGGATAGGTTTTTGAAGGATCAAAATCTTTAGGTTTAATCATCCACATATTGAGTTCATTGCCGTTGATTTCTATAGTGCTGAGTTCTTTTTCGGATAAATTGTAGGCTTCTAATTTATTTAAGAGCTTTTGATTGTCTTTAATTTTTCTAAGTAATTTACCATTTTTAGCATCGTGAAGGGTAAACCGTCTTGGCATTTCTACATTGCTAAACGTGTTGATGAAATAACTGAAATCAGCACTAAAGTCGGCTGAATTTGTTCCGTAGTCATCAGCAAGAGCTGTTTTAGACTTCCCATTAATTTTGATGCTGTACACGGCGCGGTTAACGCTGCCTGTTTCTGTACTTTGGTAAAAAATACGTTTTGTTTTTGAATTATAGCCGTAGTAATTGGTGACTTCCCAGTTACCATCAGTGACTTGGTTGATGAGTTTTCCGCTTTCACTGTAATGATAAATATGGTTCCAACCATCTTGTTCGCTGGTCCAAATAAATGAATTGTCATCTAAAAAGGTTAAATCATCATCAACATCAACATAGGCTTTATCCGTTGCGGTAAGTATAGTTTTGACTGAAAAATCAGCAGTATTAACCAAATGCAATTTCAGTTCATTTTGATGTCTATTAGTGGTTTGAACGGACAACAAGTTATTTTTTTGGCTCCATTTCAACCTTGGAATATAGTGATATTCGCCTAAATCTATTTCAGTTGAATTTCCTGTATTCACATCATACATATGAAGTGACACTTCTGCATTGTTTTCGCCTGCTTTAGGATATTTAAAAACCTCTTGTTTTGGATATAAATCATTGCCATAAGTGCCATAAACATCCATAGAAAATTCTGGAACTTCAGACTCATCAAATTTTAAATAAGCGAGGTATTTTCCATCAGGACTCCATTCAAAAGCTTTGACAAAAGCAAATTCTTCTTCGTAAACCCAGTCTGTTAAACCATTGATGATTTTGTTTTTTTCTCCATCATCGGTGACTTGTGTTGTGGAACTATTGTTTAAGTTTTTAATAAATAAATTGTTGTTTTTCACAAAAGCCACTTGAGAGTTGTCTGGAGAAAAATGGGGTTCTTGAATTTTATCTTTATCGATTTCAGTCAACTCACTGTTTTCAATATCATAAATATAATATTGGCCTTTGACCGAGTATCTGTAAATTGACTCAATTTGCACTCCAAGTATAGCTTGAGTTTCATCTTTACTTAGGCTAAAGGTTTGGAAAAAATTTAAGCCATCAATTTTACCACTATTGAGAAGTTCTCCTGTTTTCTGCCCCGACTTATAATCAAAAATATCAACACGCATTTCGCCTTTGGCTCGGTTGTAATCTTGAACGACATAAGATTGTCCGTTATTTAAAGATTGGAGAGATTGTAAGCGTTCTTGAGAAAAAGTACCTGACCAGATTTCTTCGAGCGTAATCTTTTTATCTTGAGCGAAAACATTTGAAAAAATAATAAAACAAATACTAAAAATCTTGAGATTTTTCATAGAAATATAAGTTTGAGACTTCAATTTTACTAAAAAAACATCAAACGGCATTGATTCATAACTTTAAAAACTTAGTTTATTTAGGTTTTAATCCATTTAATTTAAATATTTGCGGGTTTAATAAAGTAATTTTAAGTTCAAACAATAATTATAAGCTCTATTGAAAGTAAATTTTTTATGTCTTAAAATGATTAATCGTAGAGTTTTTATAACTCTTATCGCTTCACTTTTTATTTTAGAATTAAATGCTCAAGACAGTCTTTCTGCTAAACATTCAATTCAAAAGCCTTCAATTTTATCAACTCATGTTTTTGGAATATTTATATCTAGACTTGAAGCTAATTTTAGTAATCAATCAATTGATAAAACTAGCCTTCAAGTAGACCACCAAAGTGCGAATGTTTGGGGTCAACCTGTTGAAAATTTTATACCTAACACAGCTGAATTAAGGAATAAAGTTTCTGCTTTTCCTTGGCATACTAGAGAGTCTGTAGTAGACCGAAATGACGAAAACTTTGCAAGATCTACAGACAATTTTAAAATCGCTTATGACGGGGTCATTAAAGGTTTAAAAGCAAACTTAAAAATCCCTTTAGATCAACAAAACCAATTAGGAATTGAGTTGAGGTCATTTATGCTAACCGAAGGGAAGTTTCCATTTAGCTTTTTGACTGGAGATGATTTTATTGAAGGGTTTCACTCTAATATTGCTGGCGGTGAAGACCCGTTTCAAAGAAGAGAATTTGGTTTAAACCAAGCTAAAATATTTTATAAAGACAGACAAGGTCGCGTGATGGAAATTAATAAAAATGACGTGCTTTTTGGAGGATTAAAGATCAACTATACACATTATTTAAAAAATCTTTCTCCTTTTGGCTTTTCTTTAAACCTCGGCTTGCATACAGGCTTTAATTTATCACCATACAATAAATCTTTAGATCTTGGTTTTACTGCAAATGCGATTAGAATATTTGACTTAGATGACAGGCATTTTTTTCAACTGGGAATAGGTATTGGCTACTTAGATTTGAATACAGCCTCGTTTTCTGATAACAATATACAATTTGCAACTCAAAATTATTTTTATAACCTTGAGACTGCGTTTAGTTTTAATATTATCAATAAAAGCAATCAAATGCATAGTTTTGGTATTGATTTTTATTTGCAAACCTCATATCATAACCCAGATGAATTTGACTATAGCATATTGTTTAGAAATGATCTAGCCGACCGTACGTGGCACCACAGGGCATCACATTTGTATAGAAATAATAATTACTGGACTTTTTTTTATGCTTTTACTGAAAAAAATAGCTTTAGAATTTATTTGCAACAAGATTTGCGGCTTAATAATAATCCCGACTTACAAACTGGTATAGGTTACGTCATCTCTTTTTAAACTTAACGCTCAAGGCTGATTTGAATATTTAAACTCTAAAAGGTTTTGCGTAATTTCAGACTTTATAATTTTTCCTTCATTTAGACTTGGTTTCTCAAAACTAGGGGGCTTGATTTTTAGTTCTGTTGCTTTATCAGTGTAATAAGTTTCTCTTTCAGTATGTTTGGGGTAAACACCGTGAAAATATTTTTGAACAGTAGGTTTATTTTCAATAATTTTTACAATTATGTTGACAGCGTCTTCCTTTTCAATAAGGTTTATGGGTGCTTTTGGGTTTGAAACTTCTGTTTTACCACTCAAATAATGGATAGGATGTCTTCCGCCGTACTCTACAAGTCCGCCTAATCTTAGAATATTAATATTTTGAATTTGTTTTTGTTCTAACACTAACGCCTCTAAATTTTTTAGATATTCACCTCTAGAGCTCTTATTATTCGGCATGGAGTTTTCATTGTAAAATTTATTTTTTCCATCGGCAAAAACACCTGTCGAGCTTATATGAATCAGGTTTTTTAGAGTTGAAAACTCATTAGTTTTAAAAATATATTCAAGCCCTTTTTTTAGGCTATCTTTTGTTTGACGTAGTTTTGGTGGTATAGCAATGATTAAAACATCAAGGTTTTTTAAGAAAGATTTTAAGTTTCCTTTGACATGGTCTGAGTAGATTTCAATTTTAAAGGAGTCAATGCCTATTTTTTCTAGTGTTTTTAGGTTTTCATTTTGGGTGGTTGTTCCTCTCACCTTGTATGATTTGGAAACTAATTTCTTTGCCAAGGCTTGACCAAGCCAGCCACAACCAAGAATGCCAACAGTACAATTATTTGGTGTTTTCAAAATCTATGATACTTTTGACAATAATGGCATCGTTAACCACAAAGGGCTTTGGAATCATTTTTGGTGAACGTTTTGGCACTTTTAATTTATCGTTTTTTAAAAGGTCAAAACGGCTTTCGTAAATTTCTAACTTTGGTATTGGTAATTTACTCACAAACTCTATATTGAGGTCCTCTTGATTTACGACATGATAAGTGAGTAGTCTCGGCCAAAACCTTGCTTTAAATATATGATAGTTTTTACCATCAATTTTTAGACTATCTGCTTCTTGGCGGTTGACTTTAAACGATTTAAAATTATAGTCTTTATTCATATAAAGTTCAATTCTTTTGGTAGGGGAGTTTGGAGTAATTTTTAGTTTGACTTTTGCATAATTATTGTCTAAAGTATCGATTGTGATATCATAATCAGCGTTTTCAAAATTTATATAATCTGCATTTGAAGTATAGATAAAGCCTGTTGAATATTTACTTTGTAACACAATTTTTTCTGAATCAATTGTGTCTTCAAAGAATCTCTTATTCCAGCTGTCTAGGCTATTGTCATAAGTATTCCAATAGGCTTTTTGATTAGTTTTGTCGAGCAGATAAACTAAACTATTAGGTTTAGGTTGTGATTTATTAAAATCTGAATTAACATGAGCTACAATAAGGAAGGCTACACCTAAAAGGAAAAATATAATTCCTATTGTTTTCTTAAACGGTAAGTAACCAATAAAACTGTATAAAAGGCCAAATATTAAAACACAGAACATCGTAGATATGACTATCATATTTAAACCTAATCCAACAGGGAAAAACTGTATTAATGGAATGATAAGCCCAATACATGGGAGGCTCAAAAACCAAACTACAAATAGGTTTGGAATTTCTTTAAAAGTAGCCATGGCAAATGCTATGATTCCAAATCCAACTGGGAGAATAAAGTAAGAAGCCCCTGGCAAATAAACGTTTATCAGAGCACATATGGTGAACCAAAAAATGAGAGGAGCAAATAAAGCATTGTGGGGATTTAGTTTTTTTTGAAATCGTCTATAAATTATAAATGTTAACCAGAGAGATAGACATACAAATGCAAAAATATAATTGTGTCCATTGTATGGAAATCCTTGTAAAATTTCAGAATATTCAGGATATATCCAAAACAGGACTTTCCATCCGAAATAACCTAAAACAAACGCACTTAAAAGCGAAATAAAAAATGGCATAAAGCCTAAAAATATTTCACGCCTATTAATGGATTTAGATTTAAAACCAAGAAACAGAACGACTAAGAAAAGAATAACATTGGCCGCATATATCCACCACTTCCAATCAAATGGATAATAAAACATACCCAATTCAGGTAAGTTGAAATAAACCATTTCTGAATTGCTCTTAAGGTTATCGTTTAAAGAGATTTGGCTAAAATGTTTTAAGAGGTTAAAAGCATACTCTCCTTGATGAGACAGAGAGTTTTTATCTAATCGATTAGGAGTGTCTAAGGCGGTGTGATAATCAAAATGGTCGTCAATAAAGGCAAAGAAAAAGCTAGGAATATCTGCCTTTTCTCTAAATACAGTTGAGTCTGTATCGTTTGGCAACATTTTATAAACACTATACATAAGTGAAGTTGCCATAGGGTGTTTGAGCTCAGATTCGGCAAAGGCTTCAATCATTTTAGAATTGCCGTGATTGGTTTCGATAATCATATTGCTCGGTCCACCACTACCTCGAGATTCAAAATTGAGGACTAAACCAACATTTTTTGCCCACGGGTGCTTGTCCACAAATAGATTTGCACCAAGAAGACCAACTTCTTCAGCATCTGTAAAGCATATTATAATATCGTTTTCTGGAACCTTATTTGAGGCTAAAAAGGCTCTTACAGACTCAATTATTGTGGCTACTCCACTTGCTGCATCACTTGCTCCAAAAGAGGAATGTGGTTCAGAGTCGTAGTGAGACATTAGCAGTAAAGCTTTAGCTTTTGGGTTTGAGCCTTCAATTTTTGCTAGAATATTTTCTGGAATACTAAATTCGCCATACTGGTTAAGGCTGTAGTTTTGTTGTGTATGAACTTTTAGGCCAAGTTTTTCTAATTGATTGACAATGTAATTCCTTGTATAACTATGTTTAGGTGAACCAACATAATGCTCGTTTTTGGCTAAAGCTTCAACATGTTTAAAAGCGCGATCAGTAGAAAACTCCTCTTTTTTTGAATTAAAATCAGTTGAATACTGCGGTGAAAAATCATAAAAGACATACCAGATACTAAATACAAAAACAATTATGCTAATGAGTGGATATAGTTTTTGTCTAATCATTTTTGATTCTTTTTACTAAGGCATAAAAGTTATCACCTAAGGGGAGATAGCCTTGGTCATAAACAAAATAATAGATTTTGCCCTGTTTAGTTTTGTAGATACTTGTAAAGTAATTGAAGTTAAAACCCTTTCTGATTAGATTGTCTTTGGTTGTTTTGGTTTTTTGATCAGGATTTAATTTTTCTAATATTCTGTAGTTTTTACGTAGCAGGTTATTGGTGTTTCTGACTACTTTTTTAGTATCACGATTTTTTTTGTTGTTGTAAGAATTACGGCAATAGTCAGAGCAGAATTTTTTATCTACTCTGCCCATAAGTACTGATCCGCATTCTAAACAAAGTTTCTCCATAAGACTTAAACATATGTAAATTTAACAAAAAAACCCCAACTATAAAGTTGAGGTTTGTGTTTTTTAAAAATTAAAAATTATTCTACAATAATAAATTTAGAACGTCTGTTTTGTTCATGTTCTTCTTCTGTACAACCGTCAGCACAATCATTTATTGGGTTAGATTCTCCCATTCCTTCTGCAGAAAGTCTAGATTCATCTATACCTTTTTCAATTAAATATTTCATTGTATTTTTAGCTCTAGCTTCAGACAGGATTTTGTTATATGAGTCAGGACCTCTTCTGTCTGTATAACTTTCAATCTTGATGATTAAATCAGGATACTTCTTAAGAGTTTCAACTATTTTATCCAATTCAAAAGCGGCTTCAGGTCTTATAGTAGCCTTGTCAAATTCAAACATTACGTTAGACAAAGTAACTTCTCTGTCTTCAATGATTTTCTCAATTGGTTTCAATCTGAGGTTTATTTCCATAACATCACCTTTAGCTGAAACTGTTTTTGATTCACTTTCATACTCGTCGAGATTAGCTTGAATATCGTATTCTAAATTACTGATGACTATTTCTTGAGCTTCACCATTAGGGTTTGTTTTTAATGAAGCAATTTGGTTGTCTTCGTCGTCGTAAATATTGACATTAACATTGTTTAAAGGCTCATCTGTATCTGCATTAGTAACGCTAACGATAAAGTTAGTTTCGTCAAGTGGTTTTACAAGTTTAACTTGATAGATGTTATCATTTAAAGGACTATCGCCTCTATTACTAGAAACATAACCTCTATCAACCTGATTAAAGTAGGTAAATGCAAAATCATCTTTTGAGCTATTTATGGGCGCACCAAGATTTTCAGGCTTCACGTATGCTCCATTTTTCATACTTGTATAATACACATCCAAACTGCCAAGTCCTAAATGTCCATCTGAGGAAAAGAATAACTTTCCATCAGCATCAACAAAAGGAAAACTTTCTCTACCTTCTGTATTTACAGTTGAGCCTAAGTTTTGTGGTTCACCAAAAGAGCCGTCATCATTTATGCTTACTTTATATAAATCAGATTGTCCTTTTCCGCCCTCCATATCGCTAGAAAAGTATAATGTTGAATTGTCAGGGCTTAATGCAGGGTGACTTACAGAGTACTCAGAGCTTGTAAAAGGCAAAGCTTTGATATCTTTCCACTCTTGGCCGACTTTTTTGGCTTGATAAATTCTTAATTTACTTATACCGCTTTCACTTTTGTTATAATCTCCATCTAAAAAGTCGATTCGAGTAAAATAAATAGTTTTACCATCATTAGAAATAGCAATTGTACCTTCATTAAATTTAGAATTGATATCGCCATCAAGCATTTTTTCATTCTTAAAAGTACCAGCAACATTTTCTGCTCTGTATATGTCTAATGTAGGTTGATCATTCCATCCATAAGTTCTTCTAGACTTATTTCTAGCGCTCACAAAATAGAGATAGGTATCATTTTCATAAGCACCAAAATCAGAATAATCGGAGTTTAACTTCATGCTTTGAGCTTCGTAATTTGGCTTCATATTTTTAAGCTCGCTTACAAAATCTGGATTGCTATTAAAAGCTTTAGCTCTTGAATCATTAGGCGCTTTAGAAGCAAAATCTTGATAAGCTTTTTTAGCCTCAGCATATTGTTCATTAGATAACAATATTTGAGCATAATTAAAGTAATCTTCAGCCTTAGCATTTTCAGCGTTTTTAAAATACTGTTTATAATATCTAGCAGATTCTTTAGTGTTAGAGATATTATAGTTAGCTATAGCTAACTGTTTATAAACATAGGCATCAGCTTTGCCTTTTGAGATTAATTTCTCGTAATCCTTAATAGCATCTACAAATTCTAGTCTGTTAAAATGCTTATCTGCTTTTTTAGTATCATCATTTTGAGCACTTACAATTTGAATAGTAAGTAATAAAATGAATATGGTTTGAATTATATTTTTCATGGTTTATGCTATATTTTTTTGATTAGAAATAACGTGGTGATAAGAAAGTTTTCTTCTTAAAGTAGATATCAAATCTTAGAAAAACTTCGAAAGAATCAGTGTCTAAAGCACTTGATACATTGTCATAAGCAAAGCCGAGTTGTATCCAATCTGTAGGTCTAAAACCCACTAAACCACTAAAAGAATCTTCGGTTCTGTATGACGCACCTATTTCAAATTTTTCATAAAACAGAAAGTTGGTATTGATATCAAATGTCGCTTCAGTATTAAAGTCTGTTTTAACTAATGTTGAAGGTTTAAATTTGATATTATCAGTTAAATCAAACACATATCCAGCTGTTGCAAATAAATGCTGAGTTTCTGAACCAAACGAACGCTCATCAACATCTAAGTGTTCTGAATCTAAAAAGTTTGGCATAGATACGCCTAAGTAATATTTATCAGAATAGAAAAAGAAACCTGCACCAATATTGGCAAAGGTTTCGTTGACATTTGAACTAAATGCATCATCTAAATTATCTTGAAGCGTTAAATCTACAAGACCAACATCAAAAAATGTTGCTCCAGCTTTTATTCCAAAAGCTAACTTATGCTTAGCACCGAAATCAATTGTATAAGAGATATCAGCAAAGACATTTGTTTCTTCAACTGGTCCAATTTCATCAGAAATAGCACTTAAACCTACCCCTAATCCGTTGTTTAGTGGAGTATGAGCCGCAAAGGTGAAAGTTTGTGGACCTCCATCGATATCAGTGTATTGATCTCTATATAATAAACCTACCGAGAGACTCTCTTTAGAGCCTGCATAAGCAGGATTAACTACATTCATATTATACATATATTGAGTGTATTGGGGATCTTGTTGAGCAAGAGCATCTGGTATGGTTAAAATACCGATTAGACTTGCTATGATTAATATTTTCTTCATGGTATAAATCGTTAAGTGTTATTTGGTTGATTATTGTTCTAAGTTAATGTAAACCCATCCTTTAACCACACGTTCAAAACGTTGATCAGAATCAGCAAGGTTTATCACATAAAAGTATGTTCCTGTAGATAGCTCATCTCCATCCTCATCTTGACCGCAAAATGAATCTGTATAATTTGCTTCGTCAAATACTTTTCTTCCATAACGGTTAAAGACTTGGAACCTATCAATACCCAATTGATCGTTTAACCAAGTTAAATCCATACAATCGTTAAAACCATCTTGGTCTGGAGAAATTCCTTGGGTAATTACACAATTGTCAACATTGTAATTTGAGACCTCAGCAGATGCTGTGCTTTCACAGCCTTGATTGCTTACTGTAACGACGTAAGTTCCTTCTTGACTTGCTGTAACATTTGGACTATTATCTCCAACAGGAGAGCCGTCTAGCGTCCATGAATAAGAGATGTTAGGGTCGTTTTCGGGTAAGCCGGTTTCTAAAATGACATCGTCCTCAGGACATTTTACAGCATCCGATACTACAACGTCTAAAGTTTCTACAATGCTTACATTAACTTGAGCAGTTTGAATACAACCGTCGACATCGGTTTCTAAAGTAAATGTGCCACTCTCAGAAACGGTTAAGGTTTCTCCAGTTGAGCCATCACTCCAAGTGTAAAGAATTTGATTTTCTTGAGCCGAGGTTAGGCCAGTTACAGTTGGGGTTATAATATTTTGTGGACCTCCATCACCTGTACATAAATTTTCATCACTGCCAAGGTCTAAGGTGTAATCAACCATTTCAATATTAATTTGGTCTGTAGAGACACAACCGTTGTTATCTACTGTAACTTCGTATACTCCACCTTCCGTGATATCGATTGTTGGCGTATCGTCAGGTATAGCCGTACCATCTCTTGTCCAGGAATAGGTTGGTGATTGCAAATCATTTAGATTCATCGGAGTTGCATTTAACGTATTAGTATCACCACTACATATCACTGATGCTCCTGCAATATCAACTTCAGGATTGTTGAAAAACGTAAACGTTTCAGTAACAACCTCATCACAACCGCTAAATGTTGTAGTTAAGGTTACTGTTTGACCTTGAGAAAGTTCAATTGTTGGTGTATTTTCACCGGTGCTCCACGAATAACTCACTTGACTAATTTCAGCTTGTGTTAAACCTGTAAAACTCGGTACTATTTCTATCGTTTCTCCTGCACCAATACATGTTTGTGAAGGTGTGGGAAGACTCACCTGATAATCGATTAAACTCACTTGAAACTGAGATGTTGTTGAGCAACCATTGTTATCTACTGTCACTTCATATAAGCCTCCATCGGTAATGTCTAAAGTTGCATTGGTCTCGCCTGTCAGCAAATTACCGTCTTTAGTCCATGAAAAATCAGCATTAGCTAAATTGGCATTATTGCTCGGTGTTGCATCCAGAGTGTTGGTGTCACCTTGGCAAATCGTAGCTGAACCACTAATTGCAACTTCTGGATTATTGAAAAACGTAAATGTTTCGGTAACAACTTCGTCACACCCATTAAATGATGTAGTTAAAGTTACAGTCTGACCTTGTGTAAGTTCAATAGTAGGCGTAGTTTCACCTGTACTCCAGTTAAAGCTAACTTGATTGATTTCGTCTTGAGTTAACCCTGTAAATTCTGGAGAAACCAAAACCGTTTCGCCTTGACCAATACAGTTTTCTGGCGGGATAGGTAAAGCAACTTGATAATCTATAAGGTTAACATCAAAGGTATTGGGAACATCGTCACAGGCATTAGCATCAATAATAACTTGATACTGACCACCGTCATCAACCGTTAAGGTTGGGTTGGTTTCGCCTGTTAATTCAACCCCATCTTTAAACCACTGGTAATTTATACTTGTGAAGACAGATGCGTTTGTTGGTGTACCGTCTAAAACAGTTGTGTCTCCTTGACAAAGGTTAATTGTTCCCGTAGGATCAAATGTTGGTTCAGGGAAAAATTCTACAGTTACCAGATTGGATACTCCAAAACAAGCTGTGCCTCCAGCTCCAATTTGAATACCCACTTCATATTCTCCATTTTCAGTGACTTCAAGGGTTTGACTATTTTCACCTGGGATAATATTACCATCTTTAGCCCAGAAATACTGAATATTGGCTGCGCTGAAACCGGCATCAAGAGTTACTGTGTCACCTTCACAAGGCGCAGTACCGTTAGCTATAGTGATGTCTGGTCCTAAATCTATTCCTCCTAAATCGAAAGATTCAGATTCTAGAAATACAGCTGAATTTAAAATGGTATCACCTCTATCTGCGATAACCAACTTAATGTTATAGGTCTGACCTGGAATAACATCAGCAGACGCAGTTAAAGGCACAGTTTGACCACCATACATGGTTGAACCATTATCTGAATTCGTGCCATCAAAAAGTTGTGGAACAGCGAACTCTCCAAGCGTTCCTGCGCCACAGTTAGGATTTGTGTGAATATTAACTGGACTTACAGGAATATTCGTGCCGGGAATAACAGCAATATTTTGACCACCAAGATCTAAAGTAACATCTGGCGTATTCGGGTTAGCGTCGTGGTTATAATCATTTACATCTGAAATGCCAGGACCATTTAAAATAAAAGCAAACGTATCTGCAAAAGTGCAAACAAAACCTGGATATTCATCTGAAGCCAAAAGATAATTAAAGCTAATTTGATCAACAAATGGAATAAATTCAAATTCAATAACAGTAGCGTTGTTAGTATTATTTGGTTCTTGAATAAGAGCATCTAAATCGGTATCACCTAACCATGGTGGGTTTCCCCCATTTTGATTGGGTAGGCCAGTTGGTACCATATCAATTCCATTAGTAGCAAGTATAATGCCACCATCAAAAGGAAATGCTGGTGTTGAAGTTGTGCCATCAAATGCACCAAAACTGTCAAAACCTAATCCAGCGACATTGCTGTTCATAGAAGAGGTCACATTGTTAACCTCGGCACATTGGCCAAGTACTAACACATCATCAATTAATTGTTGTACGGTAAGTGTATTATCTACCGTAATCTGACTTTGAGCGGAAAAGACACCCAAACCAAAGAGTAATAAGAGTAATATTCTTTTCATAATATTCAATTTTTAAAAGTTATTAATTATTGTTCTTGATTTATATATATCCATCCTTTTTGGACAACTCCAAAGGATTCATCTTCTTTGTCAAACTTAATGACATAAAAGTAGGTTCCTGTTTCTAAGTTATTACCATTATCAGATTGGCCAAAAAACTCATTTCTGTAATTTGCTTTTTCATATACTTTTTGTCCATATCTGTTAAATACTTCAAAAGAAGCAATACCTGTTCTATCGTCTAAAAATCTTAAATCTAAGTTATCATTTTGTCCATCTCCATTGGGAGATAAGCCTTGACTAATCACACAATTATCAATATCATACAAATTAAATGTGAGTTGGTCTGATACAATACACTCATTACCAATTGTCACTTCAACTGAAACAGTTTGGCTTGATTGCACACCTGTAATAGTCAAGTTTTCAAGTGTTGCTGAATTATTATTTTGATTTTCTCCATTGACAAACCATTCAAAATCTGCTTCTGCTAGTTCTGCATCTTGTAAATTTGCTGTAAATGTGACGTTTTCATCAACACAGAATAAATTATCTTGATCATCAGACGAAATATTTACACTAACTTGTCTTAGTGAAAGTGAAATATTATCTGTTGTATTACAACTTGGGTCATCAAAATAAACATTAACCTCATAAGTTCCAAAACCAAAATCATCGGGGTTAATCACAGCTGAACTTACGTTTAAAGGTTGTCCGTTCAGAGACCACTGGTAGGTAGCGTTGTCTCCAGCGTCTAAATTAGTAGGTGTAGCATCTAGGTTAAATAAAGTCAGATCGCAGATAGATGTATCTGGTCCGAGTGCTAAAACAGGAGACTCATTAAAAGTATATTCTACGCTTTCTGTAACAGGACAGCCGTCTATAGTGACGGTAACTTCATAAATACCTGTTGTGTCAACATCAATGGAAAAGGTGGTTTCACCCGTATTCCACAAATAAGTTGTATTAATTGATTCTGAACCAGTTATTGTTGCAACTATGGTTTGCGTACCAGCATCACAAAAGGTTTGGTCACCGCCGAGATCAACGCTAAATTCAGCTCCATTTACGGTTGTTGAATCGGTCGATGTACAATCAAATGTTGTTCCATCTGACGATGTTGTCGTTGTAGTAACCTCAACAGAATATTGACCTGGAGAATTTATACTTAATGTATTTTGAGTTTCCCCATTAAGTACTCCATTTTCATCAAACCATTGATAAGAAATATTAGTAAAGTCATTTGAGTTTTCAACAGTAGCATCTAACATAGAAGTTTCACCCTCACAAATAAATAAATCTTCAATCAGATCAAAAATAGGTGTTTCTGCAAAAGTATATTCAACACTTTCGGTCACAAAGCAGCCATCAATAGTTACAGTAACCTCGTAATTTCCAGTAGTATCTACGTCAATGGAAGAGGTTGTTTCGCCCGTATTCCATAAATATGTAGCATTAGTATCATCAGCGCCGTTAACAACAGCCGTTATAGTTTGGTTCCCTGTATCGCAAAAATTCTGATTTTCACCTAAATCGACTGTAAAATCTGCAGTGTTGACTTGAATATCAAAAATATTGACACACGTGAGATCATTGCCGTCGGCATCAATATTAAGATTTGTTGTTGTGATTTCTACACTATAGTTTCCTGTTTGTGAAGCATCATGTGTCGGTTGTGTTTCGCCAGGAATTACATTTCCGTTTAAAAACCATTGGTATTCTATACTATCATATTCTGATGTATTTAGCACTGTTGCGTCAAGTGTTATAGACTGGTTGTTGCAAATCGAAGCATTTGCAGGCAAATTATTTTCAGGTTCAGGAATTAAAGTCACGTCAAACTCTTCTGTACTAACCTCTGTGCCGTTAAGCGTCAGAATCTGGTATAAGCCTGATTCTGTTACTGTTAGTGTGGGTTGGTTTTCTCCAGTAATGGGGTCAAATTGTTGCGTGGACTCGTTAAATAATAACCATTGGTATTGATCAGCAGTACTATCAGTTGCTGTTAACACTGCACCATCAGCTTGGCATGCTGTTACTTGATTCTGTAATACAATATCACAATCTGTAGAACCACTTCCTGGATCATCAGAATTAGTCTGTCCCAAACTTATAAAACCAGGGGCGCCATTAAAGTTGGTAATCAATACGATATATATTTCACCATTCTGTGCATTGGTGATACTAAAATTCTCAACTGGTGCAGCAGAAAAACTACAGCCTACTTGGGTGTTTTGAGATAAATCATTACAAGCATCTTGTGTGTTATCAAATGGGCCCCACGCAATAAAGTCTACATCAAGTGGAGTACCAATGGGGTTTCCTTGGTTATCAAATTGAGTATTTTGCACAATTTCAAAATCTAAATCACCGCTATCTTGAATTTGTAAAAAGAACCAAACAGGATCAGGTTGAGAGCCTAAACAATCATAATCTATTCCTGGTGGTGCACTTGATCCATCAGAAACATTTTCAAAGATTAAAGATTCTCCAGGTGCGGGTGCACAAAAAGGATCAGCTCCAAAACATCCGCAGCTTAATAAGGTTTGACTTGGACTGGTTAATGTACAGTTGACATCGTCAATATTTTCAACTGTAAAAATCACATCTGTACCTAAAGCATATGGGCCATAAGTAAGTGATGTGGGTGCAGTAACATTTTGTAGCGGGTCACCTTGATTATTGGTAATATCTAGAGCAGAAGCTGTGCCTAAATCTAAAATTTCAACTTCAACCGTAAACTCTTCATTACCATTTTCACAGTCGCCAACAACGGTGTAATTCACTTGCGGATTAGTACAAGTAGCACAACTCACAGTTAAGTCAATAGGATTAATATTGTTTGAA
>RRZV01000021.1 GCA_003931895.1 Mesohalobacter salilacus | reverse complement strand
TCAGTAAAATTAGGTAATAAAAAAGATTTTTTTAGTAGTTTAGATTTTTATCGGACAACAATGTATATTTATCAATAATCAATTAGAGATTTGCAGAGATTATGTAATTTTGTTTAAAACTACATAATATGCAAATCTCAATTGGTAATGACCACGCTGGAACGGCATATAAAGAAGCTATCATAAAACATCTTCAAGATAATGGTCAAGAGATCATCAATCACGGCACAGATCAAGAAGATTCTGTAGATTACCCAGATTTTATTCATCCTGTTGCTAAAGATATCGAAAACCAAAAAGCTCAATTTGGTATTATTATCTGCGGTAGTGGTAACGGCGCCAATATGACGGCCAATAAACATCAAGGTGTGCGTTCAGCTTTATGTTGGAACAATGAAATTGTCGCACTGGCACGACAGCATAATAATGCAAACATTTTAAGTATTCCCGCAAGATTTGTTTCTCTTCAGCAGGCTATAAAATTTGTTGATATTTTTCTCGATACACCTTTTGATGGCGGAAGACATCAAAGACGCGTTGAAAAAATAGCTTGTTCATAAACCAGATTTTGGGTCATCATCACCATATCAGCAATTCACATTCAGGTAAAATCCTGATTACTATTCTTCTCAATATTGGGATTACGGTAGCACAAGTTATAGGTGGTATAATTAGTGGTAGTTTAGCCTTACTTTCAGATGCTTTACATAATTTTACTGATGTTGTTTCTCTTATTATCAGTTATGTGGCATCTGTATTTGCTTCTAAAGATGCCTCCACGCAACGCACCTTTGGCTATAAACGCGCAGAAATTTTAGCAGCATTTGTCAATGCAGCAACTCTGGTTGTTATAGCAATTATCTTAATTGTTGAAGCTACAGAGCGTTTTTTTTCACCGCAACATATTGAATCGGATTTAGTTATCATTTTATCCTTAGTTGCTATACTTGGCAATGGATTTAGCGTCTTATTGCTCAAAAAAGACAGCGGTAAAAATATGAATATGCGTTCGGCATATCTGCATTTAATGACTGATATGTTGGCATCAGTTGCCGTGTTAATAGGCGGTTTATTAATGAAATATTATGAAGTTTTTTGGATAGATAGTTTATTGACTTTAGCTATTGCAATTTATTTAATTGTGATGAGTGTAGATTTACTCAAGCAATCTTATAGGGTTTTAATGTTGTTTACACCATCCAATTTAAATGTAGAAGATATTGTAAAACATATAAATCAAATTCGTGGTGTGGCCTTACTCCATCACGTTCACGTTTGGCAACTCAATGAAGATGAAGTTCATCTTGAAGCCCATTTAGATTTTGAAACCAATCTCAAAATTTCTGAATTTGATCAGATTTTAGTTGAAATAGAAAATTTACTCAAATCAAAATACAATATCAATCACGTTACCATTCAACCTGAATATAATAAACCTGATTCAAAAGATATCATTGTTCAAGATTAAGCTATGACATTTATACCTTTTAACTTTTCAGAACTCAATACGCAGCAACTTTATGATATTTTACAATTACGTTCAGAGGTTTTTGTGGTTGAACAAGACTGTGTGTATCAAGATATTGATGGTTGTGATCAAAAAGCCACCCACATTTTAGCGTATGATGAAAAAGTTTTAGTCGCTTATGCGAGAATTTTACCACCAAAAACCTATTTTAAAGAGTTAAGTATAGGCCGAATTATTGTTAAAGAATCACATCGCGGAAAAGCTATAGGTCATAAATTAATGGCCTTTTGTTTAGTTTTTATTTCAAAACAATTCAAACCACAAACCATAAAGCTTTCAGCTCAAGAACACCTCAAGTCATTTTACGAATATCACGGTTTTCAACAACAAGGCGTTGGCTATCTTGAAGACGGTATTCCCCACGTGGCGATGTATCGCCACGCAACCCCTAATTAAGACTTCACTATCACCACACTGTTTATAATGAAACTCTAAATAGAAAGGTTAAAGCTTTTTCAAGCTTACTAAATATATCTTACATTTGAGTTTCTTGAAATAATGGCAATGCAGAATTATAAAACCATAGAACAAAAAATCAACCAATATATACGCAAGTATTATATCAATGAATTGATAAAAGGGTTGATATTGTTTTTTTCTGCAACTTTACTTTATTTTATCATTACAACAGCACTGGAATACATTTTATGGCTTAGCTCCACAGGTCGTGCAATTTTATTTTGGAGCTTCGTGTTACTCTCATCGCTTTTATTTGCCAAATTTATTTTTTGGCCTATTGCCAAATTAATGCGTTGGTTGAAGGGTATCGATTATAGCGATGCATCAACTCAAATTGGAAAGCATTTTCCAGAAGTGAGTGATAAGCTGACCAATTTGCTTCAACTTAAAGCTCAAGGTGTTCAAGATGAGTTGGTTATAGCTGGTATTGAGCAAAAAGCTAAAGACTTAAAACCCGTCCCATTTCAGTTAGCTATTAACCTTTCGTCAAATCTCAAGTATTTAAAATTTGCCATTATTCCTATAAGTATTATCATCATTGTGGTTGCTTTTGGGAAAATCGATTTTTTTACAGATTCGTATAATCGTGTTGTGAATTACCAAACCTACTACGAGCCGCCAGCGCCATTTTATTTTCAACTTAATAATACAAGTTTAAAAGTAGAAGAAGGCAAAAGCTTAAAACTTAAAGTTACAACCGCAGGAGAAGTTTTACCCAATCAGGCTAAAATCAATATTAATAACCAAACTTATTTTTTAAAACCTGTTGGCAATGGTCAATTTGAATATCAATTTAATCAAATTAATGAAGATCTAAACTTTAACTTTTCAGCCAATGGCATCTCTTCTAAAACCTACCAAATTGAAGTGATTAAAGTGCCCAAAATTTTGGACTTTAAAATGCTTTTAGATTACCCAAACTATACACAAAACCAAAATAAAACCATTCAAGGTCAAGGCAGTATTAGCATCCCTGAAGGCACTAAAATAGAATGGCAGCTTCAAACTCAAGCTACAAATCACGTTGAGTTTTTAAGTCAATCTCAAATTGATACATTTCAAAACCAAAACAATCTTTTTCTATTTAATAAAACAGTAACTAAAAATCTGGATTACAGCATTTCAACTTCAAATCAAAACCTTAAAGATTACGAAACGCTTTCTTATAAGATTAAGGTTATTAAAGATCAATTTCCTAAAATTAATGTTCAACAAAAAGCAGATTCGAGCAGTCAAAAAACCTTTTATTACCAAGTTAATTTGACAGATGATTATGGCTTAAAACACAGTCAATTAGTGTATTATGAAGCTAATAATCCTAAGGAAACGGCTAAAGTTGACATTCCTATAAAATCTTCAACTTACGAACAATTTTTCTATGTATTTCCAAATCAAAACCTTGACTTAAAAGAAGGCATATCTTATAAATACTATTTCCAAGTTTTTGATAATGATGCGGTTAACGGTTCAAAATCAAGTCAATCTCAAGTATTTGGCTATCGCGAAAAAACCCAATCCGAAGTTGACGATGCTTTACTGAATCAACAAAATCGAAGTTTAGATAGCTTAGATTCTGGCTTAAAAAATTTAAAGAAACAGGAAAAAGACCTTAAGGCTATTGAACAGCTACAAAAAGAAAAACAAAAATTTAATTACTCTGACAAACAAAAGATTTCAAATTTCATAGAGCGCCAAAAACAACAACGCCAAATGATGAAAGAGTATATGAAATCTTTAGAAGAATCGCTTCAAGAATTTCAACCCGAACAAAATAGTGAAGAAAAAAAAG
Source organism: Mesohalobacter salilacus (assembly GCA_003931895.1). GTDB lineage: Bacteria > Bacteroidota > Bacteroidia > Flavobacteriales > Flavobacteriaceae > Psychroflexus. The sequence continues at coordinate 7,083 of RRZV01000021.1, read as the reverse complement.
CACTTCAAGAGCGGATTAAAAACAATGAAAAAATGCTTCAACAAAATGAAGATTTGTTGAAAGAATTAGAAAAATACCAAAATAAATTAGACAACGAGCAGCTCAAAGAAAAACTTGATAAATTTTCAAAATCATCAAAAAAGCAAGAGAGAAGTTTAGAACAATTATTAGAATTAACTAAACGATATTACGTTGAGCAAAAAACTCAAAAACTGGCCGAATACTTAAATCAATTAGCCGAAAAACAAGAAGAACTTTCTAAGCAAGAAGGCGACAAGGAAAGTGAAAAACAAGAGCAACTCAACAATGAATTTGACAACTTGCAAAAACAACTCGATGAACTTGACAAAGAAAATGAGAAGCTCAAATCACCGATGACCATTGAGCGAGATGAATTAGCAGAAAAGCAAACGGAACAAGCGCAAAAAGAAGCCCAAGACAATTTAGAGAAAAGTGAATCTGAAGAGAGTTCTCAAAGTCAAAAACAACAACAGCAGCAAAAGGCTAATCAAGAGCAGAAAAAAGCCAGTGAGCAGATGAAAAAAATGGCTCAGCAAATGTCACAATCTATGATGAGTATGTCTGCTCAACAACAAAGCGAAGACGCTGAAATGCTCAAGCAAATTTTAGATAATTTAATCACGTTTTCTAAAGAACAAGAATCTTTGATGGACGACTTCAAAGCTATAAATGCTTCTAACCCTAATTTTGCAAAAAAACTGCGTCGCCAAGGTCAACTTCGAGAAAATTTCGAACATATTGATGATAGTTTGTTTGCACTTGCATTAAGAAATCCGATGATATCAGAAAGTATAACCTCAAAACTTACTGATATTCAGTTTGATATAGAAAAATCTTTAGAACGATTAGCTGAAACAGAAATGCGTCTTGGCACAACAAGTCAACAATACGTTATGGTTAATGCTAATGAATTGGCAAATATGCTTGACTCATCTTTAGACCAAATGCAAATGCAGATGCAAGGTTCAGGTCAAGGCCAATCCGGAAAAGGTAAACAAGGTCAATCTCAAGGTCAAGGCTTTCAGTTGTCTGATATTATTAAATCTCACGAAGAGCTACAAAAGCAAATGGGGCAAAAAGGTCAAGGACAAAAGCCTGGCCAAAAACCAGGTGAAGGACAGAAGGGTCAACAATCAGGTCAAGGTCAACAACAAGGTGGCCAACAGCAAGGTCAACAACAGGGTGGTCAGCAATCAGGACAACAAGGCCAAAATGGGAACGATGGAAAAAACGGAAATTCAAACCAACAGGGAAAAGGAGAAAATGTTCAGCAACAGGGTTTATCTGAACAAATGAGTGCTGAAATATTTGAAATCTATAAACAACAACAAGATTTAAGAAATCAACTTGAAGACAAAATTAAAGAGCTTGGTTTAGAATCTGAATCTCAAAACCTAGAACGCAGTTTGGATCAGCTTGAAGAAGATATGTTGATGCAAGGTTTTTCCTCTGATGTTTTAAAACAAATGCAAAATATAAAGCATCAATTACTCAAATTAGAAAAAGCTGCTCAACAACAAGGTCAAGACAATAAACGCCAAGCGACTACAAATTATAAGGATTATCAAAACAATGCTAAATCTGAGGCAATAGATAAAGCTAAAGAATATTTTGAAAGTTTTGAAATATTAAATCGCCAACAATTACCTTTGCAAACCAAATACAAAAATTTAATCAAACAGTATTTTGATGAAAGCGCAAATCAACTTTAATCATTTAGAAAAATTCAATTTCTCTTTAGATATTGATATTAAAAATTGGCTTTCAGATTTTATTTATAAAAATGATTTTGTTTATACAGAGATTAACTACAATTTTTATACAGATAATGAGTTGCTCGAAATTAACAAGAGTCATTTAGGTCATAATTTTTATACAGATATTATCACTTTTGATAATACCATACAAAATGCCATATCTGCAGATATCGCCATCAGTATAGATAGAGTTAGAGATAATGCTTTTCAAAATAACACAGATTTTATAACTGAACTTAAACGTGTTATGGTTCACGGCATTTTACATTGTATGGGCTTTAATGATAAAGATGAAAGCCAAAAACAGATCATGCGCTCAGAAGAAGAAAAAGCACTTAATATGTTCCACGTGGAACATAAAAAATCTTAAAAAGAAATGTTTAATACAGAATATGATGTTATAGTAGTTGGAGCAGGACACGCTGGAAGTGAAGCCGCTGCCGCTTCTGCCAATATGGGCTGTTCTACTTTGTTAGTCACGATGAATTTACAAAACATTGCTCAAATGTCTTGTAATCCAGCTATGGGCGGTATTGCTAAAGGTCAAATTATACGTGAGATTGATGCTTTAGGCGGTTATTCTGGAATAGTTTCTGATGAATCTGCCATACAGTTTAAAATGCTTAACCGTTCTAAAGGTCCTGCCATGTGGAGTCCAAGAGTTCAATCTGACCGTATGATGTTTTCACAACGCTGGAGAGAATTGCTTGAAGCCACACCAAATCTTGATTTTTATCAAGAAATGGTTTCAGGTTTAATTGTTAACAATAATAAAATTGAAGGCGTTAAAACTTCTTTGGGTCTTGAAATAAAAGCTAAAACGGTTGTCCTCACCAATGGCACATTTTTAAATGGCCTAATTCATATTGGTGATAAAAATTTTGGTGGCGGTAGAGCAGGTGAACGAGCATCAACTGGAATCACAGCTGAACTTGAAGCATTAGGTTTTGAAGCAGGTCGAATGAAAACAGGAACACCACCAAGAGTTGATGGTCGATCCTTAGATTTTTCTAAAATGATTGAACAACCAGGAGACGATAATATCGGTCAATTTTCATTCCTTAAAAATGTAAAAACTATCAATAAACAGCGTTCTTGTTATATGACTTACACTTCTCCTGAAGTTCACGATTTACTCAGAGAAGGTTTTGATCGGTCGCCTATGTTTAATGGCAGAATTCAAAGTATTGGGCCCAGATACTGTCCAAGTATTGAAGACAAAATAGATCGTTTTGCAGATAAAGATCGCCATCAAATGTTTATTGAACCAGAAGGCTGGACAACTATAGAATATTACGTGAATGGGTTTTCTACTTCTCTTCCTGAAGATGTGCAATACAACGCTCTAAAATCAGTCAAAGGTTTTGAAAACGTCAAATTTTTTAGACCTGGTTATGCTATTGAATACGATTATTTTCCACCCACACAACTCCAACACACTTTAGAAACAAAGTTAGTTTCTGGACTGTATTTTGCTGGTCAGATTAATGGCACTACAGGTTATGAAGAAGCCGGTTCACAAGGTTTAATGGCTGGAATTAATGCCGCACTTAAAGTCAAAGCTCAGGACCCATTTATCCTTAGAAGAGACGAAGCTTATATCGGCGTCTTAATAGACGATTTAATCACAAAAGGCACAGAAGAACCTTATAGAATGTTTACCTCAAGGGCAGAATACAGAACCTTACTTCGACAAGATAATGCGGATATAAGATTGACAGAGCGCTCCTATCGTCTCGGTTTAGCTTCTGAAGAGCGGATGAAACAAGTTGATAAGAAGATAGAAAATACCAAAAAATTTGTTCAGTTTTTTAAAGACACCAGTGTAACAACTTCCGAAATTAATCCAATTCTCGAATCAAAAGACTCAAATCCTGTTGACCAGCAAGGGAAGTTATTTAAAATATTTGCTCGTCCTAATGTCACGCTTACAGATTTAAAACAAATCAAAAAAGTGGACACATTTATTAAAGAAAACAACCTCGACATAGACGTGCAAGAACAAACCGAAATACAGGTTAAATACGCAGGCTATATTGAAAAAGAAAAACTCAATGCCGATAAGCTTCATCGATTAGAAAATATCAAAATACCACAAAATTTTGACTACTCTCAATTAAAATCGATGTCTTATGAAGCCAGAGAAAAATTGTCTCAAATTCAACCCCAAAGTATTTCTCAAGCTTCAAGGGTTAGTGGAGTCAACCCAAGTGACATCTCAGTATTATTAGTGCATTTAGGGCGATAAGTTCCACGTGGAACATTGTAATATGAAAGTCAAAGATCATTTTTTAAGTCAAGAAATTTTTGAAGTTAAACCTTCAAAACATAAGGGAATTCTTCAAACTTTTCCACAACCCAACGAAAGTGATTTAGCAAAATATTACGATTCACCAGAATATATTTCACACCAAACCCAAGCCAAATCCTTTAGAGATAAAATTTACCAAGGTGTAAAATCTTTTATGATTAACAAGAAAAAAAAGATGATTTTAAAACATCATCATAAAGGTCATATTTTAGATATTGGAGCCGGAACAGGAGATTTTTTAAATGCTTTTGAAAACTCTAATTGGACAAAATTTAGTATTGAACCTTCTGAAAAGTTAAAGTCAAATTTATCTAAGCAAGGAATCAACTTAGTAAACAGTCTTGACCAACTCGATGACGAATCTTTTGAAGTCATTACATTATGGCATAGCCTTGAACATATTCCTGATCTTGAATTAACTGTCAAGCAACTCAGAAGAATCCTAAAACCTAATGGCGTTTTATTCATAGCTGTACCAAATTATAAAAGCTATGATGCTCAATTTTATGGAAATTATTGGGCAGCTTGGGATGTGCCAAGGCATTTATGGCATTTTTCAAGAATAGGAATAAAGTCTATTTTTTCTAAGCACAACTTTAATTGTATAAAAGATAGAGGAATGTTCTTTGATGCCTTTTATGTTTCTATGTTGTCATCACAATATCAACCTAAGGGCAATTTATTTATTGCTCTATGGATTGCAAGTTTATCAAACCTGAAAGCTTGGTTCAATAAAGAGTATTCGTCCATTATTTACGTTTTAAAGCCATCTATATAACTTTACAATATACAACACCAACAACTTCAAAACCGACCTTAAATCTTTCCAAACAAGCTTATTTTTAATAGATATTAAGTATTTTAAAAAATAAATGATAGAAAATATTTATAGTGATAATTTTAGGTCAATCTTTTATTCTTATTTACTTTCGCAAAAAAATATATCAAATATGAAAAAATTAGCAATTCTATTCATTTTAAGTCTTGGCATTATAAGTTGTCAGCAAACCAAAACCGCCTATGTGAACAACACTAAAATTATGGAAGGCTTTGAAAAGCTCGAAAAAACTGAAGAGCAATTCACACAAGAAGAGGAAGCCTTAAAAGCCAAAATGGATGCGATGGTTGCCGAAAGCGGTTATCAAGACTTGGTAAAAGAATACCAAAGCAAACAGGGCCAAATGCCTAAAGCGGAAGAAGAAGAACTGTATAACAAAATTATGCAAATTCAACAACGTTTAGGTCAGCAACAACAAATGAACAATCAACAATTTCAGCAACGTAAAAATGCTGAGAGGGATTCGTTAGTAACTTTGGTCAAAGACTTCATTAAAGATTACGGTAAAAACAATGGCTACACCTACATTTATGGCGCTAACGAATCAGGTAATATTTTATATGGAAAAGAGGATTTAGATATCACCGAAGAAGTGACTAAAGCTTTAAATGAAAAATACAGCGTTAAAGAAGAAAGTTCAGACGAGTCTGCTGAAGCGGAACCCAAAAATGATTCTGTTCAATAAATCAAACTATTGTTTTGTTAATCTAAATTAGTTTGTCAATCATAAATCTTGGTTGACAAACTAAATCTATAATTGTCAATCTGAACTTGTGATTGTCAATAAGAACCTGTGATTGTCAATCTGAACTCGTTTCAGATTCTAAAAAACGCCTAAGGTTTCATATGAATAAACCGCGACAATTTTATAGAAGTATCTGTAATGACCATTTTAGCATTGACGTTTCTATCGATGTGAAAAATAGCTTCTTGTATAGTGTTATAAATGTGCTCGATGTTGTTACCGTGAATAAAAGGGGCAAATTTATGTAAAGAAAATTCAGCTTGAGTTTTTAAATAAACCAAATCGTTTGCTTGATAATTTTGAAGTAAAGCTTGCCTAAAAAAATGCAAACAATATTTTAAAAATCGAATTTGTTTATCACGGGTGTTTTCACTTATGTTTTGACTCCAGTCCATCAGCTTCATAACAACTTGTTTATTTTTTTTGGCCTGAAAGGCTAATCTGACCCAATCGATAAACCACTGTTCAAATTCGAGTTCTTCTTGATTATTTTGAGCTAAGTTAAAAGCTTTAGTGTAGTCACCATCGGCTTGTTGTGCCACAAAGTCGGCTTGAGATTTATCAAGAGATAGGCGACTAACCAATGCTTCACGAATAGCCTCTTGACTTAATCTTGGAAAATATAACCGTTGACATCTGGATTTTATAGTGTCTAAAATAGCTTCTTCTTTGTCTGTGGTTAAAATTAAAAATGTCTTTTCTGGCGGTTCTTCAATGAGTTTTAATAGTTTATTAGCAGCTGAGGTATGAAGCTTATCTGCACACCAAATGATCATAACTTTAGCAACACCTGAGTGCGGTTTCAAAGCAAGTTCATTTGCAATACGTTCCGCTTCATGAACTGTCATCAAGCCTTTTTTCTTTTCAATACCAATTTCAGCATACCAAGTTTTTAAATCTATATACGGATTAGATTTTGCTAAATTCAACAAAGGTTTGATGAAATCAGAAGTTGTTGGTTTACTCGGTTTACTTTTATTATTGTTAACAGGCACTGCGATATGAAAATCTGGATGTTGTAAAACCGAAGAATAAGTTTGTCGAGAAGGATCAGAATTTAAAATGAGGTTTGCACAAGCCAAAGCCATTGGTAAAGTGCCATAACCTGTTTCACCAACATAAAGTTGAGCGTGAGGCATTCTATCGTTAGTATAACACGCGTTAAGGTGTTTTTTAAGGTGGTCTTGTCCGATGATATCATCAAATGTCATAGCACGCAAAATTAAGATAAATAAAATTCGCAGTAAAGATTTGTGTAAACAAAAGAATGTTTTAAATTTGCAATCCATTTTGGCCTATGGTGTAACTGGCAACACATCTGGTTTTGGTCCAGAAGAGTCTAGGTTCGAGCCCTAGTAGGCCAACGATATAATCCCGAAACGTTTTGTTTTTCGGGATTTTTTATTTTAGA
>RRZV01000025.1 GCA_003931895.1 Mesohalobacter salilacus | reverse complement strand
TAAAAAGTTCATTGACATATTGTAATAATAAAGAGTAGAAATACAGAAGGTATTAAAAAGTTTGTAAAGGGCGTATGGTGGATGCCTAGGCTCTCAGAGGCGAAGAAGGACGTGATAAGCTGCGAAAAGTTGCGGGGATCAGCACATATGAATTGATCCGCAAATCTCCGAATGGGGCAACCCGTCATATTGAAGATATGACATTCCGATTTATCGGGAAGCAAACCTAGTGAACTGAAACATCTAAGTAACTAGAGGAAGAGAAAACAACAGTGATTTTGCTAGTAGCGGCGAGCGAACGTGAAATAGCCCAAACCAATATTGTTTCGGCAATATTGGGGTAGTAGGACTACAATATTTTTATGCATTATAACTAGAACAATTTGGAAAGATTGGCCAAAGCGGGTGATAGTCCCTTATAGGTAATTAATGTATAGGATAGTAGTATCCTGAGTAGCGCGGGGCACGAGAAATCTTGCGTGAATCAGCCGGGACCATCCGGTAAGGCTAAATACTCCTGAGAGACCGATAGTGGACTAGTACCGTGAGGGAAAGGTGAAAAGAACCTTGAATAAAGGAGTGAAATAGAACCTGAAACCATACGCTTACAAGCGGTCGGAGCGCTGAACTTGTTTCAGTGTGACGGCGTGCCTTTTGCATAATGAGCCTACGAGTTATTGTTAATGGCCAGGCTAAGTAATTCAGTTACGGATCCGTAGCGAAAGCGAGTTTTAACAGGGCGCAATAGTCATTAACAATAGACGCGAAACCGTGTGATCTACCCTTGGGCAGGTTGAAGCTTTGCTAATCCAAAGTGGAGGACCGCACCCGTTGACGTTGAAAAGTCTTGGGATGACCTGAGGGTAGGGGTGAAAGGCCAATCAAACACGGAAATAGCTCGTACTCCCCGAAATGCATTTAGGTGCAGCGATTAAATAGTTTTATAGAGGTAGAGCTACTGATTGGATGCGGGGGCTTCACCGCCTACCAATTCCTGACAAACTCCGAATGCTATAAAATGTTTTTAATCAGTGAGGGCATGGGTGCTAAGGTCCATGTCCGAGAGGGAAAGAACCCAGACCATCAGCTAAGGTCCCCAAATATATACTAAGTTGACCAAACGAGGTTGAACTGCTTAGACAGCTAGGATGTTGGCTTGGAAGCAGCCATTCATTTAAAGAGTGCGTAACAGCTCACTAGTCGAGCGGTTCGGCATGGATAATAATCGGGCATAAGTATATTACCGAAGCTATGGATTTGTTCGCTTTAGGCGGATAAGTGGTAGGGGAGCATTGTAATTTGGGTAGAAGATGTACTGTAAGGTATGTTGGACTAATTACAAAAGAAAATGTAGGCATAAGTAACGATAATGCGGGCGAGAAACCCGCACACCGAAAGACCAAGGATTCCTCAGCTATGCTAATCAGCTGAGGGTTAGTCGGGACCTAAGGCGCACCCGAAAGGGGAAGTCGATGGACAAGCAGTTAATATTCTGCTACTTGCTTTAAATTAAACGAGACGGTGTATAGATGTTAGTGCCTCCTGACGGAATAGGAGGTTGAATCACAAGAGATTGTGAGATAGTACAACAAAGCTTCGGTGGCGTTGATAATCTAGCGGATATACATCCAAGAAAATCAATTAAAGCAACCCGTACCGTAAACCGACACAGGTAGTTGGGATGAGAATTCTAAGGTGCTCGAGAGATTCATGGCTAAGGAACTAGGCAAAATAGACCCGTAACTTCGGGAGAAGGGTCGCCACGCCTTCGGGCGTGGCCGCAGTGAAGAGGTCCAGGCGACTGTTTATCAAAAACACAGGGCTCTGCTAAATCGAGAGATGCAGTATAGGGCCTGACACCTGCCCGGTGCTGGAAGGTTAAGAGGAGATGTTATCTTCGGAGAAGCATTGAATTGAAGCCCCAGTAAACGGCGGCCGTAACTATAACGGTCCTAAGGTAGCGAAATTCCTTGTCGGGTAAGTTCCGACCTGCACGAATGGTGCAACGATCTGGACACTGTCTCAGCCATGAGCTCGGTGAAATTGTAGTATCGGTGAAGATGCCGATTACCCGCTGTGGGACGAAAAGACCCCGTGAACCTTTACTATAGTTTAGTATTGACTTTGGATAAGTGATGTGTAGGATAGGTGGGAGACATTGAAGCGGCGTCGCCAGGCGCAGTGGAGTCATTGTTGAAATACCACCCTTTACTTGTTTGAAGCCTAATCCGCCAAAGGCGCAGACATTACTTGATGGGTAGTTTGACTGGGGTGGTCGCCTCCAAAAGAGTAACGGAGGCTTCTAAAGGTTCCCTCAGCACGCTTGGTAACCGTGCGTAGAGTGTAATGGCATAAGGGAGCTTGACTGAGAGACCTACAAGTCGATCAGGTACGAAAGTAGAGCATAGTGATCCGGTGGTTTCCGTATGGAAGGGCCATCGCTCAAAGGATAAAAGGTACTCCGGGGATAACAGGCTGATCTCCCCCAAGAGCTCACATCGACGGGGGGGTTTGGCACCTCGATGTCGGCTCGTCACATCCTGGGGCTGGAGAAGGTCCCAAGGGTTGGGCTGTTCGCCCATTAAAGTGGCACGCGAGCTGGGTTCAGAACGTCGTGAGACAGTTCGGTCTCTATCTACAGTGGGCGCAAGAAATTTGAGTGGATCTGACTCTAGTACGAGAGGACCGAGTTGGACAAACCTCTAGTGTATCTGTTGTCACGCCAGTGGCATAGCAGAGTAGCTACGTTTGGAGTGGATAAGCGCTGAAAGCATATAAGCGCGAAACCCACCACAAGATGAGATTTCTTTTAAGGATCCCTAGAGACGATAGGGTAGATAGGCTACAGGTGTAAAGGCAGTAATGTCATAGCCGAGTAGTACTAATCATCCGTTTAACTTTTTAATACCAGTATTACTCTTTTTATTATTACAGTATGTTAACTTATTAGAAGTTAGATATTAAATATCTACTTTACAACTTAAGGTGACTATAGCAACGGGGCTCACCTCTTCCCATTCCGAACAGAGCAGTTAAGCCCGTTAGCGCCGATGGTACTACAATCCGTGGGAGAGTAGGTCGTCGCCTTCTTTAAATCAAAAGCCACTTCGTAATTGAAGTGGCTTTTGTTATTTATAAAAGGGAG
>RRZV01000086.1 GCA_003931895.1 Mesohalobacter salilacus | reverse complement strand
TTTCAGAATCTTAATAATTTGGTTTTCAGTTGTTATAAGAATCTGAAACGAGTTCAGATTGACGAAACAATAGGTTTTGAGACGCCTTCTTTTAAACCTGTTAATTTTTTGACCTTACCTAAACACATAAGTTTTACTTTCCCCATTTGGAGCTGTAAAAGTTAAAGATAAAGGTTCGTAAGGATCACGATTATCTAAAATCTGACGTAATTCTTTAATATTTTTCACAGGTTGGTCATCAGCTTTGGTAATTAAAATACCTACTAAATTATCAGCTACCATACTGTCATTAAGTAGCTTATTGATTTTTACACCTTTTTCAACACTATATTCTTTGTACTATACTTATTTCATTGTGGAACAGCCTGTTACAGCTAAAAATTGGGAGTCTTTATAGCAGGTTGATGGATGGAACACAAAGTGTAATATGACCTTCACAGGCAGTTATCCACAATTTACTCAACATGGCTAAGTTTTTTTAACAAAAGTTAAAGAAATACCGCTTTATGTTTTGATGGAAAGATTAGTTTTATTTTTTTTGTACATAAAAGCAATAATTATGTTAGAAATTTTAAAAAAATACGAATTAAGCAAAAGTGAACAAGGAAATATTCATGCAGGTGGAATCGAAATACTATGTGTAAGGTGGACAACTTATCCAAACGGACAAATTGCACGATCTTCTTCTTTCGTTGCAGAACAACCAGACACAGCTGAAAATTGGGAGTCTGCATGGCAGGCTGTTGGATGGAATACAGAGTGTAGAATGACCATCTCAGGCAGTAATCCAAAACTTACTCAACATGGCTAAGTTTTAATTTTTATAAAATTAATTTTAAAAAGTATGATTTTTAGAAACTTTAATAGCTGTTAAATATTGTGTATATTTATATTGGTTTAATAAACAATTTACTTTGTTTTTTAAACAATATCTTATTATTTTTCACTCTAATTATTATTCAAATTTAAACTGATTTTATTCACTTGAATACGTAAGTTTCTGTTTTTCCATTTACACCTACAAACTTTATTGAAAGACTTTCATATATTTTTTTATTTTTTATAAGTTGTTTAACGTCATTAATATTTTTTACGGTCTCATTATTAACCTTAGTTATAATAATACCTTCTGGTATACTTTTTTTCAATCTCTTATTGATTATTTGGCTAATTTTAACTCCACTTTCAACACCAAAAGATTTAAGTTCATCTTTAGTAGCATTAACCACTTCAACACCAATTTCTTTGATTCTGTAGTATTCATATTTATCTAAAGTTACAGTAGTAGTTTTAATTTCGCCATTTCTGATGTAAGTGACCAGCACTTGATCACCAGGGTTTTTGGAGCTGATAAATCCACTCAAATCTGAAAATTTTCTAATTTTAATATCGTCGAGTTTAATGATAACATCTTTTGCTTTTAGACCTGCTTTTTCTGCGCCACTACCATCATCAATTTTAGCAACATAAAAACCTTGAGTTTGTTCTAAATCTTCAAACTGTTTGTAATTTTCTGGAGTAATATCAGTTCCTCTGACGCCGAGAATAGCTTTTTGCACATTGCCGTATTCAATTAAGTCTTCAACTATTTTTTTCACGTTATTAGATGGAATAGCAAAAGAATATCCGACATAACTTCCGGTTCTCGAGGTTATAGCAGTGTTAATTCCAATTAATTCGCCTTTGGCATTGACTAAAGCACCACCGCTGTTACCAGGATTCACTGCTGCATCAGTTTGTATAAAAGATTGTATCATATTGTTAGACTCATCAAGGCTACGACCTTTGGCACTAACAATTCCAGCTGTTACTGTAGAAGTTAAATTGAATGGATTACCAACAGCTAAAACCCATTCCCCTAAATTAATATGGTCAGAATCTCCAAAAGAAATGTAGTCTAAACCCTGAGCATCAATTTTGAGTAAGGCTAAATCATTTTCAGGTGCGTTTCCAATCACTTCAGCTTTATAAGTTTCGTTATTATTTAAAGTGATTTCTACTTCACTTGCTCCTTTAATGACGTGATGATTGGTTACAATATAACCATCAGGAGTTATAATTACACCAGAGCCTATTCCTCTAACTGCTTTTTGGGGTTCACCAGAGCCTTGGCCAAAATAGTATTCAAAAAAACTTTGTGGTCTGGAATAGGTCGACACATTTTTAACGTGAACGACTTTATTGACAGTGCTATTAGCCGCTTCAGTAAAGTTAAAGTCTTCTGGAACAATATTGGAGTAATTGTAAGCTACATTTTGATTTTTTGGAGGCTGATTGAAAGCTGCAACTTCACTTTTGGGTTGTTCTTTTTGCGGCTCTAACATCAAGTGATAAGCTCCAAGGCTAATCATACTACCTAAAATAGCAATACTGAGATAACTTGCAAATTTTTTCATAAGTCTAAAGTTTTATATTCAAATTTAAATTTTTAAAAATCTATTATCAATACCTTTTAACGACATTTTAACCCGACTGCACTTAGTTAAAAAGTGTATATTTGGCATCCAATTTTTCACTATGCCTCAAACACTACAATTTTATAAATATCAAGGTACGGGTAATGATTTTGTTATTATTGATAACCGTAAACAAGTTTTCAAAAATGATACCAAACTTGTTAAAAAGTTATGCGATCGTAAATTTGGGATTGGAGCAGATGGATTAATTTGCTTAGAAAACTCAAATCAAGTTGATTTTAAAATGCTTTATTTTAACGCTGATGGTCGTGAAAGCAGTATGTGTGGCAACGGTGGCCGATGTATTGTTGCATTTGCAAAATATTTAGGTGTGATTAATGAGCAGTGTACTTTTGAAGCGGTTGATGGTTTGCATCAAGCTAAAATAAATACTGAAGGCCGAGTTGAATTAAAAATGACAGATGTTCATAAAATTAACAATTTTAAAAATAATACGATATTAGATACAGGTTCACCACATTTTGTAAGATTTGTAGAAAATGCAAATACTGTAGATGTTCCTAAAAAAGGCGCTGAAGTCAGATATTCTGAACAGTTTAAAGCAGAAGGCATAAATGTCAATTTTGCACATTTAGAAAATGACATTTTAAATATCAGAACATACGAAAGAGGTGTTGAAGATGAAACTTTATCATGTGGGACAGGAGTTACAGCTGTAGCGATTGCAGCTGCACATCAAGACTTGATTTCTTCTAATTCTGTAAGTATAAAAACCCCTGGTGGAAGTTTGCAAGTTAAGTTTGAAAAAAGCCATTCAGGCTATGAAAATATTTGGTTAACTGGGCCAGCTGAAATGGTATTCAAAGGAGAAATAAAATGTTGAGTTTTGGCGCTAAACATATTTACCTTAGAGCTTTAGAAGCCGAAGATTTGTCTTTCTTAGAATGTATTGAAAACGACGAAAAACTTTGGCACTTGAGTAATACCCAAACGCCTTTTTCTAATGATATTTTAAAAAACTATTTAGACAATAGGCACCGAGATATTTTTGATGTTAAGCAATTGCGATTAGTGATTTGCAAGAATAACGATAATCATAGAGTTGGATTTATTGATATTTATGATTTTTCGCCAAGGCATAAACGAGCTGGTTTAGGTATTGTCATAGAAGAATCATTTCGTGGTCAAGGCTTTGCTAAAGAAGCTATTAATGCTGTTTTGAAATATGGATTTGAGCATTTAGATTTACATCAATTTTTTGCCTACATCGAATTAGACAATTTAGACAGTATAAAGCTATTTGAATCTTGTGAATTTGTAAAAACTGGAGAACAAAAAGATTGGAATTTTCATCACGGTCAATTTCATACCCAAGCTATTTATCAAAATATAAGAGATGTACATTAAAAGAATTTTATTATTTATAGCCATTGCTGTTGTTTTGATATTAGGCTATATGAGCTATACCATTTACGGAGCTATTTTTTCGCCGAACACTGCTTTTGAGTCAAAATCGACTTCAATATATATTTCTAAAGATGATAATTACGACAGTATCATTAAAACTTTAAACCCTTTGCTTAAAGATACTGAAAGTTTTATTGATGTTGCTATGCGAAAACAATATCAACCCCAAACAGGTCATTTTGTTATTAGAAAAAACATGAATAATAATGAGATTGTCAATGTGTTAAGAAGCCAAAACACACCGATTGATATCACCTTTAATAATGCCGAAAGTTTAACTGAATTAAGTGGAATGCTTTCAAAACAATTCGATTCAGATTCTTTAGAAATATATAATGTGTTTAGTGCAAAATCTTTTTTAAAAGAAAAGACAATGACCGCACAGCAATCTATATCACTTTATATTCCCAACACTTATGAGTTTTATTGGAATGCCAAACCCGAAGATATTCAAAATCGATTACTGGAGCAAACTGAAAAATTTTGGAATCAGAGCCGAGAAGAAAAGCGAAAAAATTTAAATCTAAGTCGATTAGAAGTTTCTGTTTTAGCCTCAATCGTTCAAAAGGAAACGGCCAAAGTCGATGAACGCCCAAAAGTGGCTGGTGTTTACATCAATAGACTCAAACGTGGAATGAAGCTGCAAGCCGATCCAACAGTGATTTATGCCTTAAAGCAAAAATACCAAAAGCCTGATACCATTATTAGAAGGGTTTTAACCAAAGATTTAAAAATCGACTCGCCTTTCAATACATACAAATATGCCGGTCTGCCACCAGCACCTTTAATTATGCCAGATATATCTTCGATTGATGCGGTGCTTAATTATGATAAACATAACTACTTGTATTTCGTAGCCAGCACTACTAATACAGGTTATCATATCTTTGCTAAAACACTACGAGAACACAATAGAAACGCGAGACAATATAGGCGTTGGATAAATCAGCAACAAATTTATAGGTAGTTTTTTAAAACTCAAACTCTAAAACGTCTTCCAAAGCCTGATAAACTTGACTTAAATCTTCTCTTGAAATGACATAAGGCGGCACGATGTAAACGGTATGGCCTAAAGGCCTCAGATAAATGCCTTTGTCCATAAAAAATTTATATAAACGATCTCTAACATTACTGTATCGTTCTATATTGAGGTCTAAATCTAAAGCCAAAATCACGCCGATGTGCCTAACTGATTTTAAGTTGGGGTGGTTTTCAATTTTTGTTTTAAAACTCTGATGCGCTTCAATAATATGTTGAATCTGCTGTTGAATTTCAGGCGATTGATACAGTTTTAAAGCTTCAATAGCTACTGCACAAGCTAAAGGATTGCCAGAGTAGGTGTGGGCGTGAAACAGACCTTTAGCCACATCATCGTCATAAAAGGCATCGTAAATAAAGTCTTGACATGCTGTGATGCCCATAGGCAACATCCCAGCGGTTAAAGCTTTACTCAAGCAAATGACATCGGGTTGGGTTTCAATTTGTTCAGACGCAAAACAAGTGCCAGTTTTTCCAAAACCTGTCATGACTTCGTCAGCAATACAGATGATGTATTGTGTTTTGCAAAATTTTAAAATTTCATTTAAACCCGTTTTATCATAAGTTTTCATACCAGCAGCACCTTGTATCAGAGGTTCGTAAATAAATCCTGCGATTTTATTTTCACTGCAGAGTGTTTTCAATTGAGTTAAAACATTTTGATTGTTTTTTCCATTAGGTTTTGGAAGTCTGACGACTTTGATAAAATGTTCTTTATAAGCACCATTGTAAACTGATAGCCCTGAAACCGACATTGCACCAAAGGTGTCGCCGTGAAATCCTTCTTCAAAAGCAATTAAAGTATCTCTGTCGTGCCCAAGATTGTGATGGTATTGCAAAGCCATTTTAATCCCAATTTCTGTGGCTGTAGAACCATTGTCATTATAAAATACTTTAGAAATTTTAACAGGTAAAACTGCTAATAGGTTTTCTGCCAATTCAACCGCAGGTTGGTGCGTAAATCCACTGAAAATAATTTGATCGAGTTGTTGTGATTGTTGTTGAATGGCTTTGACTAATTTTTTATGGCAATGCCCATAAACCGCCGTATACCACGAACTGATCGCGTCAATATAATCGTTTCCAGCTTCGTCATAAAGCTTACACCCTTTAGCTTTTACAATGGGTAAGGTGCTTTGCTGTGTTTTATGTTGCGTTAAAGGATGCCAAATCACGGACTTATCACGCTGTGATAGCGAAGATTTTAGCTTTTGTTTTGAATTATTTTTTTTTGACAATATTCCCTTTTTTAAATCTCTCGCTAATTTTGGTCAGCAGCAAACCATTCGGCAAAAGCGGTCTCCGTTTCTCTTAATTTAAGTGAATGTAGTTTTAGGTTTTTATCTAATCTGACTTTAATTTTTTCAGCAAAGTCAGCTACCATGTTTTCACTTGTAGGTTGGTAATCGACTTCAACAATTTTATGTCCGGAAGATTGTAATTCCTGTGCTAAAGTTTCATGTGGCGAGTCTATATTTAGCATAATGGCGTGGTCTAAAACATCAACAATTTCAGATTTCACAATGCTTTTAAGGTCGCCAAAATCAATCACCATTCCGCATTTTGGATGTGATGAATCTTCAATTGGCGAACCCATCACACAGACGTTGAGTTTATAGCTATGACCGTGTATGTTTTTACATTTGCCATCGTAACCGTGTAAGGCGTGAGCCATTTCGAATGTAAATTGCTTTGTAATTCTAATTTTACTCATTATTTATAAACTTGCACTTTCGGTTGGGAATCTTCGATCAATCTTTTTCATCAAGCCTTGAAGCACTTTTCCTGGGCCAACTTCAGTATAATGTGTCATACCGTCTTTAAGCATATTCTGCATAATTTGTGTCCATCGCACAGCAGAGGTCAATTGCTCAACAAGGTTATGTTTAATTTCATCAGGTGCATTAACAGCTTGAGCATTGACATTTTGGTAAATTGGACATTGCGGTTTTGAAAAGTTAGTATTTTCGATCGCTGAAGCCAAAGCTTCTTTTGCGGGCGCCATCAAAGGTGAATGAAACGCCCCACCGACAGGTAAAATTAAGGCCCGTTTAGCACCTTTTTCTTTTAACATTTCACAAGCTTTTTCTACGGCTTTAACTTCACCTGAAATCACCAATTGCCCAGGACAATTGTAGTTTGCAGCAACGACAATGCCTTCAGTATTTGCACAAACATCTTCTACAATATCATCTTCAAGTCCTAAAACAGCAGCCATGGTAGATTCTT
The DNA here is from genome assembly GCA_003931895.1 of Mesohalobacter salilacus. GTDB lineage: Bacteria > Bacteroidota > Bacteroidia > Flavobacteriales > Flavobacteriaceae > Psychroflexus. The sequence continues at coordinate 48,880 of RRZV01000086.1, read as the reverse complement.
GAGCCTCGCAAGCTTTTTGCATAGCTAAAGCACGTTGATGAACCAGTTTTAGTCCATCTTCAAAGCTTAAGGTTCCGTTAGCAACCAAAGCAGAAAACTCACCAAGTGAATGGCCAGCCACCATATCGGGCTGAAATTTATCGCCTAAAACCTGACTTAAAATGACGGAGTGTAAAAATATAGCAGGCTGAGTAATTTCAGTTTGCTTAAGGTCTTCAGCAGAACCTTCAAACATTGTTTTTGTGATGTCAAAGCCTAAAATGGCATTAGCCTCTTCAAAAAGTTGTTTGCCAATTTTTGAATTTTCATAAAGGTCAAGACCCATACCTGAAAATTGAGCCCCTTGACCTGGAAAAACGTATGCTTTCATGTTATATATATTGTTTGGTTTTACAAAAGTAGAGCCATTTTTATGATTCTACAAGCATATTAATTTTTAGTCACTAAAACATAGCTTTCAACTCCTTCTTAATCATTTGTAGCGCTATGTCGTGGGGTGAATTTTGTTGATCGAGTAAATCAGTTAATAAAATTTCTCTGAGTTTATGCGCATCAGTAATATTTTCACTCATATTGGTTTTTCTGATTTTAGAAATCGTGGTGTTTTTTGCGGTTTTAATTACATTCCAGCATTGATTGCTAACATAAATTTGCTGCACTAAATTGTGCTCAAACTCTTGATCAACCGTTTTAATGAGTAAGTCTTCATAGGCATCTTTGTCATTGCTAATGGGTTTAACTCGGTTGAGTAAATTTCCGAGAGTCAATCGTTCAGTTAAAAGTGCCAACCTTTCATAAGCTTGTAATCGAATAGGTAAAGTTTCTTTTTGGTATTTAAGTCGAATATCTAAACGCTGTTTTTGCTGAAGATGTTCGATATGAGTTTTGAAAAAATAAAATGCTATACCACCTACTATTAGGCTTGATAAAAAGAAAGAGACTAAAATTGAAAAATTAAAATCTGACATTATTAAAAAATTTTGGATGTAAAGATAATCATTGATAAATACTTTTATGTTCAAAATGTGTTTTGAAATTAAAATACAATCACAGCTTAATTTCATTAAGGTTTAATTAATTTTGGGTTTTTAAAAATTAAATAATTTGCAAGCCTATTTAGACGAATTAAACGACGCCCAACGCGAGCCCGTATTGCAAAAAGAAGGGCCAATGATAATTATTGCTGGTGCGGGTTCTGGTAAAACGAGAGTTTTAACCTACCGCATTGCGCATCTGATGAATCAAGGTGTTGACCCTTTTAATATTTTAGCACTGACTTTTACCAACAAGGCAGCACGTGAGATGAAAAATCGTATTGCTAAAATTGTTGGTCCAAGTGAAGCTAAAAACTTATGGATGGGAACGTTTCACTCTGTTTTTGCCAGATTACTGAGATTTGAAGCTGATAAATTAGGTTTCCCATCTAATTTTACGATTTACGATACCCAAGATTCTCAGCGATTAGTCAATAGTATCATCAAAGAAATGAACTTAGACAAAGATGTCTATAAATACAAACAAGTCTATTCCCGTATTTCATCTTATAAAAATAGCTTAATCACCGTTAAAGCCTATCGTCAAAACCCTGAGCTTCAAGAAGCAGACGCCATGGCTAAACGCCCTCGTCTTGGCGATATTTACGAAGAATACGTCAAGCGCTGTTTTAAAGCAGGCGCTATGGATTTTGATGATTTATTACTCAAAACCAATGAGTTATTGACACGTTTTCCAGATGTTTTATCAAAATATCAACACCGTTTTCAATACATTTTGGTTGATGAGTATCAAGATACCAACCATTCTCAGTATTTAATTGTTCGGGCTTTAAGCGATAGATACCAAAATATTTGTGTAGTTGGCGATGATGCGCAAAGTATTTACGCCTTCAGAGGAGCAAACATCAATAATATCTTAAATTTCCAAAGAGATTATGATGAAGTCAAAACCTATAAACTCGAGCAAAATTACCGTTCGACAAAGACATTGGTGCAAGCGGCAAATTCAGTAATTGAAAAAAATAAAAAACGTCTCGAAAAAGTGGTTTGGACTTCTAACACACAAGGCGACAAGATAAAAGTTAATCGCTTACTTAACGATGCCGAAGAAGGACGATATGTGGCTTCAACCATATTTGAACTGCAGATGCAAAACCAATTGGATTACGATCAGTTTGCAATTCTTTACAGAACCAATGCACAAAGCCGTGCTATGGAAGATGCCTTGCGTAAAAAAGATATGCCTTATAGAATTTTTGGAGGTCTGTCGTTTTATCAGCGTAAAGAAATAAAAGACACTTTAGCCTACTTAAGGTTAATCGTTAATCCCAAAGATGAAGAGTCTCTAAAGCGAGTCATTAATTATCCTGCTCGTGGCATAGGTCAAACGACCTTAGATAAATTGGTATTAGCGGCAAATCACTACAAGCGTTCTATTTTTGAAGTCATTGAAAATATTCAAAAAATTGATTTACCCATCAATAAAGGAATTAAAACGAAACTGATCAATTTCGTCAATATGATAAAGAGTTTTCAGATTACTGCTGAAAAACTTAATGCATTTGAACTCACAGATTTAGTCATTAAAAAAACAGGTTTACTTCAAGAATTCAAAAAAGACGGTACCCCTGATGGCATAACTAGAGTTGAAAATTTAGAAGAATTGCTCAATGGGGTAAAAGATTTTGTTGAAGGCCAAAATGAAATTCAAGACGCCACAGGTTCCATCAGTGAATTTCTTGAAGACGTTGCTTTAGCTACTGATTTTGATAACGAAAAAGGCGATAGCAATCGTGTGTCTTTAATGACCGTTCATCTCGCAAAAGGATTAGAGTTTCCATATGTGTTTATTGTAGGTATGGAAGAAGATTTGTTTCCATCAGCAATGAGTATGAATACTCGGAGTGAACTTGAGGAAGAACGCCGATTGTTTTACGTTGCTTTAACCCGAGCGGAAAAACAAGCTTTTATTACTTACACTTTGTCACGATACCGTTGGGGAAAATTGATTGATGCAGAACCAAGTCGATTTATTGATGAAATTGATGAAGATGCACTTGAATACAATATTTCTGAAGACTCATATCGCTATAAACCCCAAATTGATGCCGATATTTTTGGCGAAGTCGATAAATCTAAATTACGACAAACCAAACCTAAAAAGGGTACGCCTCCACCAAGTCATAAACCTACTGAAAATCAATTAAGAAAACTGCGAAAAATTAAACCCAGTACTTCTCAAAATTCTGTTAAAGAGGAAGTTATGTCTATAAAGTCAGGGCAAAAAGTTAAACACGGCCGGTTTGGTAAAGGAACGGTGATTGGTGTTTCAGGCGTTGGTCAAGATAAGAAAGCTGAAATACAATTTGAAAAGTCAGGAATTAAAAACTTGCTCTTACGATTTGCGAAATTGGACTTATTGTCTTGATTTAAAGCTTTTTTTAAGTATTATATTCCTTTTTTAAAATTATTTTATTTTATTTGCAGAATAAATGTGTTAATTAATCAATCTAAATTATTAAAGATGAAAAAACTTGTGTATTTAATTATGTTAATGCCATTGTTTGCAGTTTCTCAAGAACAACAAAATGAAGAACTTAGTAACGATGAAGCTTACCAAGAATATGAGCCATTTGAAGAGTATGATCAGTGGTTTTTAGAATTTGGGATAGGGGGTAATAAAGCCGCAAGAACCCATACTGGTGCTCAACCACAATTTTTAAATCCTTCTAATGTTACCGAGACTATTAATACATCACTGATATCTGGTTTACATGCTAATCTAGCCATAAGATATATGTTTAATGATAAATTTGGTTTACGATTCAAGGGTGGTTTTAATGATATTAGTGAAGATGAAGACAGAAGTACAACCAGCTTTAATTCAACTTATTTTCAATCAAGCTTAGAAACGGTATTTAATTTAGGTAGTATCTTAGATTTTCAAAATTGGACGAATAACTTTAATCTTCAATTTTATACAGGTTTTGGAGCTGGTTTATTATTGCCAGATGACCAGTTCGTTGATGATGAAGATCTTACTTTTTCAGCGATTGCAGGTTTTACCCCAATGTTTCGATTAAGTGATCAAGTCTCTTTAAAATTTGATTTTATGACTGCTGTCAATTTTGACCAAGATTATAACTGGGATGGCATTTCTACTACAACAACTCGAGCTGTAGATGGTATCATGTTTAATGCATCTGTAGGCTTAAATATTGCTTTAGGGAAACAAAAGAAAAATATTGATTGGTACCATGTTTACAATAATGAAGTTAACGAAATTGCATTATTGAGAGAAGAGCTTAATGCACTGAAACAAAAAATGACTGACTCTGATCAGGATGGTGTTCTTGATTTTCTTGATAGAGAACCAGGAACAACAAATGGTGTAGCTGTTAATACAAAAGGTATTGCTGTTGATAATAATCAAAATGGTGTACCAGATGAATTAGAAAATACACTTAATACTAAATTTGTGTCTCAATCTGAATTTAGAGATAGTCAATCAAAAGAAAATGCTTCTGATGTTATAAGGTCTCTAATCACTAAAGGTTATATTAATGTCTATTTTGGCTTTGATAGTGTAGTTCCTGAAGCATCATCTATTCAAGATATTAACTCTATAGTGCTATTCTTGAAACAAAACCCAAGTGAAAATATTGAGCTTACAGGATATACTGACCCTGTTGGTAATAAAGCTTATAATGAAAAACTCTCCAATAATAGAGCTAAATATATCAATGATATCTTAGTATCTGCTGGAGTAGATCAGTCAAGAATTGAATTTAAGGGCTCAGGAGTTAATCCTAATTTTGAAAACAACTCTGAGTATTCTAGAAAATTATCTAGAAAAGTAAAAGTTCAATTAAAATAATAACTTAATACTCTTCATAAAAAAAGGAGCAAAATTTATAAAGTTTTGCTCCTTTTTTATTGCGTTTTATAGACACTTTTTAAATCCAATAAGTTAATTGCATTAATGTCAAGTCCTCTAACATTTTTTTGTTTAAATCGAACGGCTTCATCATAAAATAGAGGGATAGTAGCTGCCTTACTTATTATTAATGAATCTAATTGATAGTAGAATTGGAGACGTTGTTTTTGATTAGAAAACCTTAAAGATTTTTCATAAATACTGTCGTAAATTTCAGATTCAAAATGGGTGTAGTTGGGACCATTAGGGCTTTTATTTTTGCTGTAAAATAGACTGAGGTAATTTTGTGCATCGGGATAATCGGCTATCCAACTGGCTCTAAAAGCCTCTAATTGTCCTGATGAACGCTTTTGTCTCAGGGTTGAAGCTGGCAAAACATCAATGTTAACTTTTACACCAATAGCTTCTAATTCAGCCTGCATAAACTCAATTAAGTCAACATACGAAGGGTTGGTAGATACGGTAACTTCAGGAGATCGGTCACCTGTTTTTTTGATGTATTGCTGAACCAATTTTTTTGCTTTTTCAGGTTGATAACTGAATCCCTGAACACCACCAAAGCCTGGTAAACCTTTTGGAATAAAACCTTGTTCAGCAGGGATTCCAATACCATTCCTTAAATATTTTATCATCTTTTGGCGATCGAAACCATAATTAATAGCTAAGCGCAAACTTTTGTGATGTATGTCAACTGTTGAGTCTGCCAAATAAAATCCGACATATTCAGTATTTAGATAAGGTGATTTATCTAAGATGATTTGATTTTTATATTTAGCTTTTAGCTGACCGTCAGCTTGCAGCAATTCATCTTTATAAGAGACATCAAGTCCACTCATAAAGTCTAAATTGCCTTGAATAAATTGCATAAATTCACTTTGCTTGTCAGGTAAAAATGTGATGGCAATAGCTTCTAAATAAGGTAGTTGTTGCCCTGTGCTATCGGTTTCAAAATACAAATGATTTTTTCTAAAAACCAGTTTTTCTTGAGGAATCCAACGCTTAAATTGAAATGGGCCAGTGCCAATAGGATTGGTTCTAAAGTCAATTTCACCTGTTTGAACTTCTCGAGGTACTACAGAACAATACTTCATACTGAGTAAACCGAGAAATGCAGGGAAATTCTCTTTGAGTTTGATTTCTAAAGTAAAATCATCAAGACTTTTAATTGACTTTACAGGTTTCATAATCCAAGAGCCTGGTGATGCAAGATTTGGATCGGTAAGTCGTTTTAAGCTATAAACGACATCTTCAGAGTTAAGGCGATGTTTCTTGTTTTTAAAAATTTCACTTTTATGAAAATAAATATCTTCTCTCAGTTTAAAAGTATAAGTCAATCCATCATCGCTAATGTTCCACGATTTAGCCAATTCAGGTTGAAGGTTAAGACTATCATCTAAACCGACCAATGTATTATAAAGCTGATGCACAGCCCAAATATTTCGTTGGTCTTTGGCAAAAGCTGGATCTAAAGAAGTGATGTCTGAGTGTTCGTTGTAACGAAAAACTAAATGTGATTGGTCTGATTTTTTATCGCTATCACAAGCTATGATTGATATCAAACCTAGTAAAATGTAGAAGTATAATCTTTTGACTTTCAATTTTTTCAAGACGTTTATAGTTGATATATTTGCAAAACTAAAATTCGAAGATAAAGAATATCGCTTTTACAAGTTGATAAATACAAATTAAAGTATGTCAAATCAAGTTGCATTTTACACTTTAGGTTGCAAGCTCAATTTTTCTGAGACTTCTACGATTGCGCGTCAATTTCAAGACGAAGGCTTCGAGCGCGTTGATTTTGAGCAACAAGCTGATATTTATGTGATCAATACCTGTAGTGTAACAGAAAATGCAGACAAACGCTTTAAAACGATTGTCAAGAAGGTACTGAAGACTAATCCCGACGCCTTTGTGATAGCGATTGGGTGTTACGCACAGCTTAAACCTAAAGAATTGGCTAGTGTTGACGGCGTAGACTTGGTTTTGGGTGCGACCGAAAAATTTAAAGTTACCGATTACATCAACAATTTGAGTAAGAATGATTTTGGTGAAGTGCATTCTTGCGAAATTGATGAAGCTGATTTTTATGTCAGCTCTTATTCTATTGGCGACCGCACACGTGCGTTTTTAAAAGTGCAAGATGGCTGTGATTACAAATGCACCTATTGTACTATTCCTTTGGCGAGAGGTATTTCTCGCTCCGACACATTAGAAAATGTTTTAAACAACGCCAAAGAAATTTCAGAACAAGACATTAAAGAAATAGTGTTAACGGGCGTGAATATTGGCGATTATGGTAAAGGTGAATATGGCAATAAAAGACACGAGCATACATTTTTAGATTTAGTTAAAGCTTTAGACGATGTTAAGGGCATTGAGCGATTGAGAATTTCATCAATTGAACCCAACTTACTCAAAGATGAAACCATTGATTTTGTGTCGCAAAGTCAACATTTTGTACCACATTTTCATATTCCATTACAAAGTGGCAGCAATACATTATTAAAAAAAATGCGTCGCCGCTATATGAAAGAACTCTACATTGATAGAGTAGAGCGAATTAAATCCACAATGCCAGATGCTTGTATAGGTGTAGATGTGATTGTAGGTTTTCCTGGAGAAACCGATGAATTGTTTTTAGAAACTTATGAGTTTTTAAATCAATTAGATATTTCCTACTTACATGTCTTTACTTATTCTGAACGTGATAATACACCAGCTGCTGAAATGGATGGTGTAGTATCTATTTCAGTTAGGAAAAAACGCAGCAAAATGTTGCGAGGATTATCCGTTAAAAAACGTCGCGCCTTTTATGAAAGCCAAATCGGAAAAACCAAAACCGTTCTATTTGAAGATCAAAACAAAGAAGGCTATATACAAGGTTTTACCGAAAACTACGTCAAAGTGAAATTGCCTTGGAATCCTTATCTGGTCAATACACTTCAAACTGTTAAATTAGATTTTATAGATTCAGATGGATTGGTGCGAGGAGAATTAATTGAAAGCGAAGTTTTAGAAACCCTTTAATTTTTAAAGCGTTATTCCTGCAGGTAAAAGATGTTTGTATTCTGCGCGGTGTTTTTTAAAAAAAGCCGCTACTTTAGGACAAGTTGGTACAACTTTGTGCTCTTCTTCAGCAAGTTGGTCTAAGACTAATTTTATAAAAAGGTCTTGGTATTTTTCTGCAGGTAAAGATTTGTGAATTTCAAAGCGGGTTAAAAATATATTTTTAGCCTGTTCAGAATATTCAAGTTTTATCAAGCAATCTTCAATTTTAGTTTCAAATTGTCTTAAAAAATCGTTTTTTTTAATCTCTAAGCTCATGACTCAAAAAACTTTAAGTGAAGTTGATAATTATTAAATGAACTTCTGTGTGATGGTTTGAATATGTTGTAAATTTACAAAAAATATTTATAAGAAATTCACTTTCAGTTGTGTTAGAAACATCATCAAAAAAATATCAGATTTATATGATGCCTGGTATGGCAGCAAATCCTTCTATTTTTGAGCATATCAAATTAGATAATTCACGTTTTGAAATACATTGGTTGAGTTGGCAAATTCCTCTAAAAGATGAGAGTATCCAGGCTTATGCTAAGCGGATGCTGACTCACATTAAACATGAAAAGCCAATTTTAATTGGTGTCTCCTTTGGTGGTGTTTTAGTTCAAGAAATAGCTAAATTGATTGAGATTGAACGCTTAATTATTGTCTCAAGTGTAAAACAAAGCTCTGAGATTCCTAAACATATGCAACTGGCTCGTGAAACCGGAATATATAAATATTTGCCTTTTGGCTTACTTAATTATATCAATGAAATTGAAAAACTACCTGTTGGGAATATAATTAGAAAACGACTCAAATTATATCAGCAGTACTTGTCTGTAAACGATAAAGTTTATTTAGATTGGGCAGTCAAAGAAATGGTGTGTTGGAATCAACCTAAACCAATGGAAAATATTATTCATGTACATGGCGATCATGACAAAGTTTTTCCTATTAAAAATATCAAAAACTGTATTGTTGTAAATGAAGGTACTCATATTATGATTTTAAATCGCTTCAGGTGGTTTAATGAACATTTACCAGAATTAATTGAACACGGAATATTAAAAGAAAAGCAATGTTAAAAACAAAATTTATTTATAAAATCATTTTCGGAATAGGTGTGATTACTATATTGAGTTTAGGCTATGCCTTTATCAATCAAGATGAGGTTAGATTGCAGCCAAAAATGAAGAGTCCAGAAAAGTCTTTTGAAAAAAACTATAATGTATTTTCTCTCGAATTACCCAAAAACATGAATTTTGCAGGCGAACCTGTGCCGCTTGATCAACCAGATATTTACGAACGTATGGATAGAGAGCTTTTGGTGAATACCTATTGGCAATCAAATGGAATTCTGATGATTAAACGTGCTAAAAAGTACTTTCCGTTAATTGAACCTATTCTTAAAGCTAATGGTGTACCTGATGATTTTAAATATCTTGCCGTAGCTGAAAGTGGATTAACAGACGTTGTTTCTCCTGCAGGGGCGACAGGCTTTTGGCAAATTATGGAATCGACGGGAGAAGAATACGGTTTAGAGATTAACAGCAATGTAGATGAACGTTACCATATAGAAAAATCTACCCAAGTGGCTTGTGAATACTTGAAAGAAGCAAAAGAAAAATTTGGCACTTGGACGCTCGCAGCAGCATCTTATAATGTTGGAATGGCTGGTATCTCCAATCAGATGGAGCGTCAAAAGATTGAAGGATATTATAATTTGCTTTTAAATGAAGAAACTGAGCGCTATGTTTTTAGAATTTTAGCGATTAAAGAAATATTAAGTCATCCAAAAAAGTATTCCTTTAATATTGACGAAAATCATCTCTACAAACAAATTGAAACCAAAACTGTACAAGTCGATACGCCAATTACTGATATTCCTGATTTTGCTAAAATTTTTGGTTTGAATTACAAACAATTTAAAATACACAATCCTTGGTTAAGAGATAATTATTTGGTCAATAGATCTGGTAAAGTGTATCAAATCAAAATACCTAAAGACAATCAATACTAACCAAACCCTTAAGTTTATGAATTTAACCATCATCTTATTTTTAGTGCTTATCGGCATTTTATCTGGATTTTTAAGTGGTATGATGGGTGTCGGCGGTGGAGTGGTTATGGTACCACTTATGGTGTTTTTACTAGGCTTTACACAACACGAAGCTCAAGGGACGAGTTTAGCTGTTTTAGCAGTACCAGTCACATTTCTTGCTGCTTACAATTACCATACTGCAGAAGGTTTAAATTGGAAATACGCATTAATTATTGCCGTTTCTTTTGTTGTTGGAGGCTATTTAGGTTCAAAGCTTGCCGTAAATATTGGTGACCTTCTATTGAAACGTATTTTTGGAGTTATAATGCTAATTGCTTCTATTAAACTGATTTTCTTTAAATAATAACAAATATCTCATTTTACAGAACACTTGGTACAAAAAAAACCGCCCCAAAATTGAGACGGTTTATATATCATTTTGTGATGTTATTAATTACATCATGCCTGGCATTCCGCCGCCCATTGGAGGCATACCGCCACCACCAGCACCGTTATCATTATCTTCTTTGATTTCGGTTAAGGCACATTCAGTGGTTAATATCATTCCAGCAACTGATGCTGCATTTTCTAAGGCAACTCGTGTCACTTTCTTAGGATCTATGATACCTGCTTTGAGCATATCAACATAAGTTGAAGTTTTAGCATCGTAACCTTTATCGCCTTCAATCACCTTATTGATTACAACAGAACCTTCTCCTCCTGCGTTTTCAACAATAGTTCTTAATGGCGATTCAATTGCCTTGGCAACGATTTGGATTCCTGTAGCTTCATCATCAGTATCTGATTTAAGCCCTTCTATTACTTTAAGTGTTCTAACTAAAGCAACACCGCCACCGGCGACAATACCTTCTTCTACTGCCGCTCTTGTTGCGTGTAAAGCATCATCTACACGATCTTTCTTTTCTTTCATTTCAACTTCAGAAGCCGCACCGACATAAAGTACAGCAACGCCGCCAGCTAACTTAGCTAAACGCTCTTGAAGTTTTTCTTTATCATAATCGCTTGTTGTAGTTTCAATTTGTGATTTAATTTGATTGACTCGATTTTCAATATCACTTTCATTACCGCTTCCGTTAACAATAGTTGTATTGTCTTTATCAATTGCCACTTTTTCAGCTGTACCGAGCATATCTAAAGTTGCGTTTTCTAAGGTAAATCCACGCTCTTCAGAAATTACAGTGCCGCCAGTTAAAATAGCAATATCTTCAAGCATAGCTTTCCTTCTATCGCCAAAACCTGGAGCTTTTACAGCTGCAATTTTTAATGAACCCCTTAATTTATTAACTACTAAAGTTGCTAAGGCTTCACCTTCAATATCTTCAGCAATAATCAATAAAGGTTTACCGCTTTGCGCTGCAGGTTCAAGCACTGGCATTAAATCTTTCATTGCCGTAATTTTCTTATCAACGATAAGAATGTATGGATCTTCAAGATCTGTTGTCATTTTTTCGCTATCGGTAACGAAGTATGGAGAAAGATAACCTCTGTCAAATTGCATACCTTCAACAACATCAACATAAGTTTCTGTTCCTTTAGCTTCTTCAACAGTAATAACACCTTCTTTGCCAACTTTGTCAAAAGCTTGAGCTATTAAATCACCGACTAATTCGTCATTATTGGCAGATATAGATGCAACCTGTTTTATTTTGTCTAAAGAGTCGCCAACTTCCTCAGCTTGTTCTACCAAGTTTTTAGTAATGGCTTCAACAGCTTTGTCTATTCCTTTCTTTAATTCCATTGGATTTGCACCTGCAGCGACGTTTTTCAAGCCTTCTTTAACGATAGCTTGTGCTAAAACCGTTGCTGTAGTTGTACCGTCACCGGCGAGGTCGTTGGTTTTAGAAGCCACTTCTTTGACCATTTGCGCGCCCATGTTTTCAAGCTCATCTTCAAGCTCGATTTCTTTTGCTACGGTAACCCCATCTTTAGTCACTGTTGGTGCGCCAAATGATTTTGAAATTATCACATTTCGTCCACGTGGGCCTAATGTAACTTTTACAGCATTTGCAAGCTTATCTACACCGCTTTTGATGCCGTTTCTTGCTTCGATATTGTATCTAATGTCTTTTGCCATTTTTTATATATTTTTTAAAATTATTAATTTATACTATTGCTAAAATATCGTCTTCTCTCATCATCAAGTAATCTTCTCCTTCAAGTTTAAGCTCAGTTCCGGAGTATTTACCATATAAAACTGTGTCCCCAACTTTTACGGTCATGTCGTGGTCTTTTTTGCCTTTTCCTACAGCAACAACTTTACCTTGTTGAGGTTTTTCTTTAGCAGAGTCAGGAATGATAATTCCTGAAGCAGTTTTAGTTTCAGCTTCTTGTGGCTCCACAAGAACGCGGTCAGATAATGGTTGAATTTTTATTGCCATTGTATTTAAGTTTTTAAATTATACTACAGCATCACTCCCTAAAATTGTGCCAGCCTATTAATACTGACATTTTGGTAAAAAAAATGCCAGCTTATGACAAGCTGGCATTTTAATTATTTATGTTTTAAAATTATTCAGATGATCCGTTTTCTTCTGTAGGTAAGGTAGGAATATTTTCAGATGGAGTTTCTGTTTGAGTTTCCGATGGATTATCTGTTTTTAATATTTTAGAATCTGATGTTTTGTTAGACATAATGCTAACATTAGATAATAAAACTAAAACTAATAATAGTGTGGCTAAAACCCATGTACTTTTATCTAAAAAGTCTGAGGTTTGCTTAACACCACCGATTTGTTGTGAACCGCCACCGCCGAAAGAGGAAGATAATCCGCCACCTTTTGGGTTTTGAACCATAATTACTAATACCAGTAAAAAGGCTACAATTACGATGAGAATAAGAAATATTGTAAACGTACTCATATCAATTTTTTTCTTGTAATGCTTTAATCATTTTTATTTGGTCTGCAAAGAAACCACTTTTTTTGGGATTATTCAAAATTAATATGTTATAAGCTTCAATAGCTTTGTCATATTTTTTTTGTTCTAAGTATATTTTTGCCAAAGTTTCTGTCATCATACCTTGAGTAGGCTCTGTTTTTACTGATGTTTTGGCAGAATAATCTGTTTTTTCTGGTCGTTTTATTTTTGGATTTTCTCTTATAAATTTATCAATTAAATCTTCTTTTTTTTGTCTTTCTGGATCAGCTTTTTGCTTTTCTTGTTTTTTGTTTTTTTCTAAAGGTTCGAGTTTAGTTAAATTCAACCACTCGTAGAAGCTGTGTTTGTCATTATTTTGTTTAGACTTTTGGTAGCGTTTTTCAAATAAATTAGGATCGTTAATTTTGTCGGCATCTTCCTTAGACATTCCAAGTTCTGCTTGGTCTTGGTTTTTTGAGATGGTTTCAACGGCTTGCTCTTGCTCATCTATATCTCTGTTGATGAAATCGAAAAGTATTTCGCGGTTGGTTGTATGTAAGGCTGTAGATCTTAAATAACGTTTAAATTCAAAACTTTCTTGAGATTTTAAAATTTTTAAGTGCAATGCTTGAGCGGCTTGGAAATAAGGGTAATTTATAGCCAGTTTTTTAAACCCCATTTCGTCTGAAGCTTGAATTTGTTCAGGATGTTTTATTTTAGAAATGAGCTCTTCAATTTCCATAAACTACCAATCTGTAAGGGATTCGTTGAATATATCTTGGGTAATTCTCAAGAATATTTCATTGATGGCTTCGTCTCTTACGGAGCCAACCAATTGTTCATTTGCGCCAAAGTCGAAATAAAACGAGAATTTTTTTTCAAAATCTTTTTCAGGATTTAAAGTATTGTAAAATCTGACATTAACAGCAATGGTTAACCTTTGTTGCGCAGCTCTTTCATTAGAAGTTGCTGTCATTGGAGCGACGTAATATTGGGTAATTTCACCTTCGTAAATTAAGTCGCCGTTAGAGTTGGTCAAACCGAGATTAGTTTGATTTTGTATTAAATCTTGTAGGGCTAAAGTAAACTGACGGTCTATTCCTGGCTCTACAATAGGAGCATTATTTTGAAAAAAATTAACTTGAAAAGTCTCGGCGTTTCCTGTATCTGCACCTGTGAACGAATAAGCACCACAACCTAAAAAAATCGTGATTAGACATAATGAGAAAATTTTACTGAGTCTTAAAATAATTTTACGATAAGTCATATTGCTTGATTTTGCGATACAAAGTGCGTTCGCTGATACCTAATTCATCAGCTGCGGGTTTGCGTCTGCCTTGATGGCGTTCCAGAGATTTTTTAATGAGTTCTAATTCTTTATCCTGTAAAGATAAGGTTTCTTCTTCTTCAATATCTTCAGCAAAATCATATTTATCTTGATGAGGTTCTAAGGCTTGTGGTTTCTTGTGTTCAGGAACTTGAAGGATTTCTAATTCTTGTTCGTCGGTGAGATTTCTTTCGCTGTCGTTAGTTTCAAAGTCTTCTTCATTTTCACCGTAAATTTTATTAATGAGGTGTTGGTTTTCTTTTTTAACGTCTGTATTTTCATCTGACTTTATTAACTCTAAAGTCAATTTTTTTAGGTCTCCTAAATCACGTTTCATATCAAAGAGCACTTTATACAAAATTTCTCTTTCGTTGCTAAAGTCACTTTTTTGCTTTTTCTGTTCAATGACAGACGGTAAATTATTTCCACTATCAGGTAAATATTGTAGCAAGGTTTGTGCGTCAACTTCGCGGTTGGTTTCTAAAACTGAAAGCTGTTCGGTAACATTTCTCAACTGACGAATATTACCTTGCCATCTACAGTTCACTAACTGCTTTACTGCTGCATCTGTCAATCTTATTGTTGGCATTTTGTATTTTAGGGCAAAATCTGATGCAAATTTTCTGAATAATAAATGAATATCATCTTTACGCTCTCTAAGCGGTGGTAAATGAATTTCAATAGTGCTTAAACGGTAGTATAAGTCTTCTCTAAACTTTTCTTTTTTGATAGCTTCAGCCATGTTGACGTTGGTAGCTGCAACAATTCTGACATTGCTTTTTTGAACTTTTGAAGACCCCACTTTTAGAAATTCACCATTTTCTAAAACCCTTAATAATCTGACTTGGGTTGTTAATGGTAATTCGCCGACTTCATCTAAAAAAATGGTGCCGCCATCGGCTTCTTGAAAGTAACCGTTTCTCGCCTGACTTGCCCCAGTAAATGCCCCTTTTTCATGCCCAAAAAGCTCACTGTCTATCGTGCCTTCTGGTATGGCTCCACAATTTACAGCAATGTATTTACTGTGTTTGCGATGTGAAAGCGAGTGGATAATTTTTGGCAAACTCTCTTTACCAACACCACTTTCTCCAGTGACTAAGACTGAAATATCAGTTGGGGCAACACGAATCGATTTTTCAATCGCGCGATTGAGACCTTCATCGTTGCCGATGATTTCAAAACGTTGTTTTATTGATTGAACAGACTCCATAAGCCCCTAAATCCCCAAAGGGGACTTTTTGTTAGTTGTTAATATTTTAAATTTATTCTTCATATTCTAATATTTTACTTACTTAATTAAAGCCTTCCCTTCGGGAAGGTTGGATGGGCTTTTAGCCTTCCCTTTGGGGAGGTTTGGAGGGGCTTTGAGCCCCTAAATCCCATAAGGGGACTTTTTTACGGCTTCGCCTAATAATGTTGCGCTGGTACAATCTTTAATTTTAACCATTACAAAATCTCCTATTTTATAATTTTCTTTAGGAAAAACCACCATGGTGTTTTGGGTGTTTCGTCCTGCCCAGTGCTGGTCTGATTTTTTTGATTCTTTTTCAATCAACACTTCTTCGACTTTACCTAAATGTTGTTGTGTTCGATATAACGAATGTTTTTGTTGTAAGGCAATGATTTCTTGTAAACGTCTTTTTTTGACCTTTTCTGGGACATCGTCTTCAAGTTTTCTTTCAGCCATTGTGCCTGGGCGTTCAGAGTAGGCAAACATAAATCCAAAATCGTATTTGACGTATTCCATCAATGAAAGCGTGTCTTGATGATCTTCTTCGGTTTCAGTAGGAAACCCAGCTATCATATCTTGAGAAATACCACAGTCCGGAATAATTTTCCTGATGTTGTCTATTAGTTTTATATATTCTTCACGGGTGTGCAAGCGGTTCATGGCTTTTAATATTCTATCGCTGCCGCTTTGAACTGGTAAATGAATATAGTTGCAAATATTTTGATGCTTTGCCATGCTTTCAATCACATCCATCGTCATGTCTTGCGGGTTGGATGTTGAAAAGCGGATTCGCATTTTGGGTTGAGCTTGAGCGACCATATCCAAAAGCTTCGCAAAATTGACTGCTGTGGCTTGTTGCATCGGGCTGGCTTTTTTAAAGTCTTTTTTCAATCCACCGCCATACCATAAGTAGCTATCCACATTTTGACCTAATAAGGTGATTTCTTTATATCCTTTGTCCCACAAATCGTTGACTTCTTCTATGATGCTTTGTGGGTCACGAGAACGCTCACGACCTCTTGTAAAAGGCACTACACAAAAGGTACACATATTGTCACAACCTCTGGTGATGGAAACAAAAGCAGAAACACCATTGCTTTGCAATCTCACAGGAGACACATCAGCATAGGTTTCTTCTTTAGATAGAATGACGTTGACAGCACTTTGACCGCTTTCTACTTCTTCAAGAAGGTTAGGTAAATCTTTATAAGCATCTGGACCTACCACAAGGTCTACGATTTTCTCTTCCTCTAGAAATTTACTTTTCAGGCGTTCGGCCATACAACCCAAAACCCCAACTTTCATAGAAGAATTTTGTTTTTTTACCGCGTTAAATTTTTCAAGTCGTTTCCTGACGGTTTGCTCAGCTTTGTCACGAATAGAGCAGGTGTTGACGAGAACTAAATCCGCATCTTCTAAATTTAACGTTGTGTTGTAACCATTTTCTGAAAGGATAGATGCCACGATTTCGCTATCGCTAAAGTTCATTTGGCAGCCGTAACTTTCTATGTATAGATTTTTGGTATTGCTTTTATTTTGGGATTTCACCAAAGCTTCACCTTGCTTTGTTTCGTCAATAATCTTTTCCATGTGTGGCTTTTGGATTTTTGCAAAGATACGAGGTCTAGAGTTTCTGACAAAGTGTCACTTTATTAATCTTAAAATAATTATTCTCTTACGGGTATATAAATTTCGGTTCTCCATGTTTTATCATCGCCACCAAGCATAGGATTATTGTAATAAATTTCCACAGGAGACAATTCCAGCTCAATGTCTTTACGTTTAGCATAATGACACATCGCTAACCACGCTTGGTCTGAAATACTGTAATTACCATAAAATACAGCTTTTAAAGCTTTTTGAGCTTTTAAAGTATCGGCTTTTACGAATTGATCAATAGGGTAGTTGTTTTGACTTTTTACAGGAAAGGCATATCTAAATGAGATGCTATCAGTTTTAGGTTGCCAATTATTTACCTTAACAAAAGTCTTTCCGTTTTTAACCACTAAACTATCCTGGTTTTTTCTAAAGAGTAAAGCATTACTATTGATCATATCTCTTGCTTTATCAGCTCGCTTAGCACGATGTTCTACATATAAATATGCTGTGGAACTTAATGTATCGAGACCTTGAATTTCTATACTAAAAAGCTCAGAAAACTTGTGAGCCTTGTCTTTTAAGTCTTTTGAAATTTGAATGAGACTATCTAAATTTTGAGTTTGATTAAACAAATTTTTATAACGTTCTGAAATACTGTGGTTTTTATTTTTAAAATACAATTTCACTGTTGAATTTGTATCCTTAATATTTTCAAACTCCCACAAGAGTTTAAATGGCTTTTTGTTGATCTCTATGGTTTGCTCTATACTTTCATACAACATTTTATGTTTGGTATTTATGCTTTTATTTTCCCAAGTATTGGTGTCTAAAACCATATGATATATGCTGCCTTGAGGTAAATTAACTTCAAATTCGATTTGATGGTCATAAGGTTTTAAAAAACTGAACCAAATTATAATGATGAGCAATAGAGTACCAATAAATCCAAATATTTTTTTCATAAAATAATTTACAAATTGATGTTTTTAATAACATATTGACCAACTTTTTGTCCTTGTTTTAAGCCATTTTTATTAGCTGGCATATAATGTATTCCACCGTATAAGCGGCTCATCATAGCTTCTTTACCCGCTTCACGAAAAGAATTAAAACTTCTAACGGGTAAGCCGTAAGGCACTTCTGTGGTATCTTCAAAATAAAAATCATCGCCATAAATATCGGTCATGACTTCTGAGGCAGCACCTGAAACGACGGAATGGCCACTGGTGTATTCAGGAAAAGGTGGTGTTTGCAAAATCGGCGTCCATTGTTCATCAATATAGCGATTGATGACGGTTTCTGGTCTAATCAAGTTACTTCGGTATTTTTCATCCCAAACGCTAATAAAAGCTTCGTAAACGCCTATAGTCAAATAGGCATAACTTCGTGCGGTCTCAGCAAAATTAAAACCTGCTTTTTGAGAGGTGATTTTGTTGATCAGGATCCAATGTGCGCCAGGTGTGATTTTTTTGGTGGCAAACATCATGTGGCCTTTATGGGTTGAAACATAAGGATTACAGTCCCAGAATTGAGCGATTTCAATCATTTCGGATTTGTCCCCAAGTTCTCGAGCTTTGTTAACGGTATTGTAAACCTGCATGACTTCTTTATAAAATTGACTGTCTTTTTCTATAGAAAACGGCGTTGGTTTTTCGGGTTTAAATTGTGAAGCACTATCTAAAACAAACGTCCTCATCTTCATCCAGTTAGGCTCTATGCCATCCATATAATCAGGTGGTGTTGGCACCCAGCGCGACGGATCTTCGGTGTTAATAGAAAATTTAGGCATGGTTCGTGTTTGGGCATAATTATCTTGTTTTGACCATTCTATGATATGTTCACTCACTTTATTAGCGTAGTCTAAGCTCGAATTAAATTTTGAAGATTTAGACCATTTTTTATAAACGCTATCTCTATAAGTTTTAATTTTTTGAGTAGAAAAAATCAGTTCTTCACCAACGTTGAGATAAGCCATAACGGATGCCATATTAAGGTTGACCTCCGATAAATTTTTAGCCTTTGGAATGGCTGAGAAATGCTCAATTTGTCCACTCAAAGAATTATAGTTGTTTGTCGTGTCTTGAACAACGATTTCATAAGCCGCAATACTTGGGTAAACATAAACTCGACTGGCTACTGGTGGCGAAAAGATATCGTAAACCATTATCTCGGTAAGCTTATCAAGGGCACTGTGATAATCGTCTGGGGTGACTTCTATGTTTTGTTTTGGCTCACAGCCTAAAAATACAGCTATAAATAGCAGTATGAGATATTTAAGTGTTTTCATTTTTTATAATTTATACAGTTCAATAGCATCATTATTATAGGTTACCATCAAATATTTTTCCTTTTCAAAGTTTAAAACATCAAAATTAACCACAGCTTTATTAAAAAAGTTGACTCCAATGTCTTCAGCTGTCAAAAATTGTCCATTTTGTTGTAAAGCTCCACCAGCAAAACTACCAAATCTACCGTGATAAGGTTTTATACCAAAATAATTTCCACCGATTAATAATTCTTTTACCCCATTTTTATTAAGATCAATTGGTTTCATGCTGGTTATAGGTGCAATTTGAAAATAATCATCAAGTGGATGAAACTGCCATTTTTCATCCTCAAACTTCAGATAACCAGAAGCGGAGGTGTGAACTTGTAAAATTTTAGCTTTATCAAGTTGCTTTTTATTGAATATTTCATCAATTGATTGACCTGCAAAAGCTTTGTAGGAATTAAATTTCTTTTTAAGCGAGGGCATTTGTTGAGCTAATTCATCAAAGCTGTTGATGGGATAATATTTGCCATTTTTGTTAATGCAAACAATACTTTCAGTTTGGCCATTGTTGTCAAAGTCAGCATAGTAAAGTTGTAAGGGTTTGTTATGAGAAGCTTTGAATTTGGTATTTGTGCCAAAGTTGCCTAAAACAATTTCTTTTTGTCCATCGTTTTCAAAATCAAATAAAGCAAGGCTTTGCCAGAGTCCGTTGAGATTTTTGGGGATAAACTTTTCTGAAATATCTTTAATTTCTCGGTCTTTTACACTTAAAATTTTTGGCGACATCCATTCGCCAACAGTAATGATTTCTTTTGTGCCATCATTATTGATGTCAAACCAAAGGGCATCAGTGACCATACCAAAGTTTTTGAAAAGTTCAGATTCTATGGTATCAAAACCATCGCAATTATTTTTAAAAGCATAAACATCAGGCTTTTGACCAAAATCATTGCTTACAGCGTGCCCAAAACCGTAAAGACTAGGACAGGCTTCGTCATCTTTTAAAATCACTGATGTGTGAAGAAAATTTTGAGGGAGTTTTATTTCTGAAAATACTGTATCTTTTTGAACAAAGAGACGGTCTAAAAGTGCAGGCGAACGCCCGTAAAATTCACCGCCTGCTTGACCTACTAATAAATCATTTTTGCCGTCATTGTTGTAATCTGAAATATCGGCATATATATTTTCACCTTTATTCAAGGGTTTGAAATTATCATTTTGATAAGTTTCAAAACCACTATTATTTTGAATAAAAATTTGTGGATTTTGAAATTTTGAACTCCCAAAGAAGACATCATCAAGCCCGTCATTATTGAGATCGCCAACCGCTGAGGCTGGACCGCGGTCAGAGATTTGATAGGGAATTAAAATCTGACGCTTAAAATCTGTGTATCGATTTTCTTGATGTGTGAAATTTAAACCTGGTAAACTATCAACTGAAATTAAAAGTGGCTTTGTATTTGGTTTTAAAGTTTTATAATCAAACGAATCGCGTTTGTGTATCCTTTTAATATTAAGCGTTTGATTGGTTTTGATATTTTCTGCCACTTGATAGGTATGGTCTGGCCAGATGATTTTTAGCGAGTCAATTTTTGAAATGGTATCAAAACCAAAAAACAATTTTTGTTCTGAAGAAGATTGAAAGCCTTTGGTAGCATAAAGTTGTTGCCATTGTGTTTTTCCCTTGTAGTAGGCTATCGCTTTTGTGCCAATTCCAGTTTTATTTTTGGGTTTGTAATTAAACTCGAGTTTTAAAAATGTATTACTTTGAGGCGAATGGTTTTGATAAATGCCAGCATCTTCATTAATATGATTGACCACCAAGTCCAAGTCACCGTCGTTATCTAAATCGGCATAAGCTGTTCCAGTAGAGTAGGTGAGTTCTTCAGGAAGCCAGTGTTCTGTTTTATGTTTAAATTTTAAACCATATGAACCTTTATAAATTCTATTTTGAAGCTTGCCATCAGGCATTTTGTCTATAGCTTTTTGGTCAATTAAACCCGTGTTTTCAATTTTTTGTTTAACACTTTCGTTTGAAATATAATTAATGTAATCTAAATCATTAGGCCGTTTAGGAATTCCATTTGAGATGAATACGTCTTGATGGCCATCTAAAT
Source organism: Mesohalobacter salilacus (assembly GCA_003931895.1). Classification (GTDB taxonomy): domain Bacteria; phylum Bacteroidota; class Bacteroidia; order Flavobacteriales; family Flavobacteriaceae; genus Psychroflexus. The sequence continues at coordinate 27,439 of RRZV01000086.1, read as the reverse complement.
CATAATCGGCAAACAAGGCAGCCCAAGACCAATCTGTAGCTTCAATTCCACTAAGGATAGCGGTTTCTTTGAAATACTTTCCACCTTGATTGACTTGTAGCATATTTCTGGAATATTGAAAATGATAGCCCAGTTTATCTACTCTAAATTGAGACATTTCATAATTTTCATCACCCATTGAGCGTTTAAGCACAGTTTCATCATCTGGAGCCATATCTAAACTAAGAATATCCATATAACCATCTGCGTTGATATCGGCAACATCGCTTCCCATAGAAAACCGGCTCATCATTGTTGTCATAGATTTTGAAGATTCTGTAAAAGTGCCATTTCCATTGTTGATGTAGAGATAATCGTCTTCGTGAAAGTCGTTGCTGATATAGATATCTGTCCAGCCGTCATTGTTAAAATCGGCTGTTGCTACACCCAAACCATAAGCGTTTATACCGCCGTAAATTCCAGCTTCTTCACTGACGTCTGTAAATGTATCACCATCATTTCGTAATAATTTATCTCCAGTTTCATAGTTTCTTTGATTTCTCAAAGAAGCTTTGCCGTAAGAATTTTGGGTATGAACGGCGTGATTGAGCAAGTATAAATCTAAATCGTCATCATTATCATAATCAAAAAAGGCTACAGAAGAAGAATAGTTGTTAAAATCTAAACCATATTCTTTTGCTTTTTCGGTAAACGTTCCATTGCCATTATTAATATAAAGTTCATTATGACCTTTAAAACCATTGATACCAACCACAGCACAAACGTAAATATCGAGGAGCCCATCACCATTGACATCGGCCATGGCTGTGCCTGTATTCCAATCGGATGTTTGTTGGATTCCAGCTTGTTCCGTGATATCTTTAAATTTAAAATTGCCTTGATTGATGTAGAGTTTGTTATCGCCCTGATTAGAGGTTAAGAATATATCCACTTTATCATCTCTATTGATATCGCCAACAGCCACGCCACCACCATTATAAAAATACAAATAGTCTAAAATATTGGCATCTTCGGTATTGGTCAACTGGTTTTTAAAATTTAAACCCGTTTTTTCAGCTGATATACGCTCAAATTTCATCTGTTGTTTATCTTGACAAGACAACAAGAACAAAAAACAGACAAGTGATATGAAAAAACTATTCTTCATATCTAAAAATTAATGGTTTATCATTATTTCTGCCCACTAAAATAAAGTGGTTGTTATTTTTATCTGTTGTTGTTTTTAAACTTCTCACTTCGCCGTTTATTTTAAAATTAGTATCTTTTTTAAGATAAAAATTATCTTGTTTAAAACCAATAAGATGTCCATGAGAAGCATCAAGACGAGCAAACTGTGGTTTGAAATGGTAAAAATTTCCAGCTGCTAAAATAAAAGCGTCATCATCTATTTCTATTGAATTTAAAGCGTGAATAGATGACCACTGGGCTTCTTGTGGCAAATATTTAATGTTGTATTCGTTTGCGGAAGTTTTAAAAGCAACAAATGAAGCCAACTCAGTCAGTTCTTTTGTAATAGCTTGATTGACTTTATCTTTGCCAAACAAGTCAGCTATAGATTGCTCTGCGAATTTTTTATATGACATATTATCTTTCTTGATATTTGGAATTTGATTTGCCAATTCGCGTTTGAGTTGATAAGGTTTGTCTTTTCCATTTATACTTCGGGTTATGATTTGTTCAATCGTGCCGTTGTCGTCAAAATCGTTGATAAAAAGTTTTGCCGGTTGATTTAGACTGGGTTGTAATTTAAAATTCTGCCCATAATTGCCAAAGACCAATTCTTTTTGACCATCTTTATTGAGGTCTAAAGCCATTACTGCATTAAATAGGCCTTTATATGGATTTAGGTTAGTGTCAAATTGTTCTAATCGTCGACCATTGTTTTTAAAAAACATCGGATGCATCCATTCACCAACAACGACAAGGTCGTCTATGCCATCATTATTAAAGTCATGCCAAATAGCATCTTTGACCATACCTAAATCTTTAAAGTCGTAGGCTTTTTGTTCTGTAATATCAGTAAACTCGCCATTTCCATCATTTTCTAACAACTTACTTTTAGGATCTATACCATAAGTACCAGGCACAGAAAAGTTGCCGATAAATAAATCTTCGTCACCATCTTGGTCAAAATCATAAGCTTGAATAACTGAAGTGTTGTAGGGATTTGGTAAGCTTTGAAAAAGTTCAAAAATACCTTGACCATTATTTTTTAAAATGCGAATGTTATAAAGTTGTTTTGTTTCATCTTTAAAATTACCTCCAGCACCTAAGATTAAATCTAAATCGCCATCATTATCGATATCAGCAAAAACCGAAGCGGTATCTTCATATTTAGACATTTCATTAAATAACCTTTGATTTTCGGAAGAGATATTTTCACCTTTCAAATTAAACAGTTGAGCCGCTTGTCCTTTAGCACCACCCATAAAAACGTCATCTCGTCCATCGCCGTTGATATCTCCAAGACTTATAGTCGGTCCTTCGCGAGATTGCATTTTAAAAATCAAGCCTTCGTGGTCAAAGTCAACATAAAAATCTTCCTTATGGCTTTTTATTTCAGGCTTTACAATATCAAAAAGTTTTGAATTGGATTGCGGTTTAGAGTAATTATAATCTGAAGTTTTTAGACTGTCGTAGGAGACGTTTAAATTTTGATTGGCTTTAATGTTTTTTAAAGTTTGAAATTTTGCATTTGGCCAAATCACGTGAAGAGAATCTATGTTTTGTTTATCGCCCAATCCAAAATGCAATTGATAAGTCACCGAAGATTGAAATCCTCGTGTTGGCATAACTTCGTTACTGATGATTTGGTTGTCAACAAAAGCATTTACTAAAGTTCCAATTCCAAAAACGTTTGGGGTTTTAAATTTTAAATTAAGGTTGAGGTAATTTTTGTCTTCAGAATTGTTTTGAAAAACAAAAGCTTCACTATCAATATTATTGACGACTAAATCTAAATCGCCATCTTGGTCTAAATCGGCATAAGCGGCTCCGTTTGAAAAACTTTTGATATCAAAACCCAAGTCGTAAGTTTTATTTTTAAAAGTCAAATCGCCTTGATTGATAAAAGCGTAATTAGAAATAGGATGACTTGGCATAATATTGATGATGGAGTCTTGTGCTGTTTTTTTGCCAGAAATGGCCATTTTTTGATAAACTTCATCTGCAAAAAAATCAATAAAATCTTGATTGGTTAAGTCTTGTTTGATGCCATTAGATACGTATAAATCTTTATATGAATCATTATTCATATCAAATAATAAAGCGCCCCAAGACCAATCTGTTTTGGCTACACCGCTAAACAAAGCAATTTCTTTGAAATGACCCGTTCCATCATTAAATTGTAACGCATTTTGCATAAATTGGTTATAAAATCCACGACTGATTTTGAGTTGTTGTAAATCGTAATTTTCAAAATTGGTCGTGGTTTTTAATCTGGCATCGCCTTCGGGTAACATATCGGTAGAAAATATTTCATAATGCCCGTCATTATTGATGTCGGCCATATCAGCTCCCATAGAAGATAAACTGGTATGCTCACTGCGATTCATGATATCTTCTTTAAATGTTCCGTTACCTTGATTGACGTAGAGGTAGTCTCTTTCATAAAAGTCATTTGAAATATATAAATCTTTGTAGCCGTCATGATTAACATCACCAACGGTTACACCAAGGCCAAATCCAATTAAACTCCCGTAAATGCCAGCTTTTTCACTGACATCGACAAATTTGCCATCTCGATTTTCTAAAAGCTTATCGCCGCCACCTTTGACGTCTTCGGGTAAATTCCAGTCTTTGGCACGAAGCTCACGTTTGTTGTTAAAACTTAAACTCGAAACAGGTATGAAGCTGTTATTAAGAATATACACATCCAAATCACCGTCATTGTCATAATCAAAAAAAGCGGCGTGAGTGGTAAATCCTGACTCATCTAAGCCGTATTGTTGGGCTTCTTCTTTAAAGGTTAAATCACCTTGGTTGATAAACAGTTCGTTTTTTTGGTCATCGCCTTTTTGGTTTCCCGCATTGCAAACATAGATGTCCAACAAACCATCTTGATTAATATCTACAAAAGCCACACCAGTTGACCAAGCTTTACTACCAGCAACTTTAGCTTTTTTTGTGATGTCTTCAAATTGAAAATTGCCTTTGTTAAGGTATAGTTTGTTTTGACCTTGATTGGCAGTAAAATAAATATCTTCAAGACCATCATTATTGATGTCACCAATACCAACGCCACCACCGTTGTAGAAATTTCTATAACGAAAGATATTGAAGTCTTCTTTGTTTTGAATCGTGTTGACAAAATCAATTCCAGTTTGCTGACTTGACAACAATTCAAATACAGGATTTTCTGGAATATTTTGTTTAGAATTGGTCTTTTCTGCAGTTGTATTTTTATCCTGACAACTCAGCATTGAAAGTATTATTATAATTCCAAGGATCTGTTTCATTTTATTATTCTTCTAATTTGTAAGCTGTCGTTATTTGTTCCAAAAATAAGCCATTTTTCATCTTTAAGTTGCAAAACTTCAGCTGAATTGATGCGACCTTTAAGGTTTAAGTTGTGATTTTCCCAAATAGAAAAGCTGTTATTTTTGTATTTTAAGATCAGACCGTGATTGGCGTCTAATTGTCCGAGTTGTGTGTTAAGGTTAAATCGATTTCCAGTTAAAATTAACTCTGGAATATCATCCTGATCAAGGTCAGTATCTAAGGCTGCGTTTACTGATGAATATTGAACATCTTGAGGTAAATCGATAGCTTTAAAGTTGAAATCTCCTAAATTTTTAAAAAATGTTGTTTCTAAAGTATAAACATATTTTTTATCAGCGTTCATCCAAAACTTTTGATCAAAAATATCTTCAATTTCAGCTTCGGCGAAAGCTTTATAACTTCTGAATCTTTTGTTGATTGAAGGAATTTGAGCTGCCAATTCATCTTTGGTGTTAAATAATACTTCTTTGTCTTGGTGAAAATAACTCAACAAGCTTTCGGTTTGACCATTGAGGTTAAAATCGTTGAGATGAAGTTTTATGGGTTGGTTTAGACTCGCTTTCAATTTGGTATTTGTGCCAAAATTACCAGCAATGATATCTTGAAAACCATCTTTGTCAATATCCACAAAATGTATGGTATTCCATAACCCGTTTGACTTTTCAAAAGCTTTGATGTTCAGTTTTTGAAATGAATTGTTTTTTAATTCAAAAACTTGAATAGGCATAAAATGACCGGCGATAATAAGTTCAGGAATATCGTTATTATTTAAATCTTTGAAATGAGCGTCTCTTATCATACCTAATTGATGTGAAGAGAAATAATCAAGAGTAGCGTCTTTAAATGTGTTGTTTTTTTGATTGATTAAAAGATAACTTTTTGGGGATAATCCAAAAGTCTCGTAAGCTATGCCAGCACCAAGAAAAATGTCAACATAACCATCTTGATTGACATCGGCTTTGGTTATGCTATTAAATAGTTCGTTAAGTTGAGGAAAAGCTCGATCTTGAAATGAAAATTGTCCATCGGTGTTTAGATACAAACGGGGTTGTAAAGGTTCACCAGATTGAAATTCATTGCCGCCGGAAACCACAATCAAATCTAAATCACCATCATTATCCACATCAATAAAAGCTTGGTCAAGATCTTCGTTTTTTTCATGGGTTTTAAAAACGTTGTCTTGCTGAGGTTGAAAACTACCATTATTTTGTTGCAAAAATAAACGACTTGCTTTGAGTTTAGCATTACCCACAAAAATATCGTCTAAACCATCTTTGTTGATATCAGCTATACTAATTTCAGGACCGAGATTGGCATTCATATAGGGAATAAGCGGTTGCCGACTAAATTCGTATGATTGGTATTCGTGATGCTTAAATGGAATGTTTTGGGGAGAAATATTTTCAATTGGATTTGATGAGTTAAGCAAAGTATAATCAAATTTTGACTTCGCATCAGATTGTTTTACTGTAAGCGTTTGATTGGCATTTGTGTTTTTTAAACTTTGAAATTGGTCATTAGGCCAAATCACCCATGCAGAATCTATGATTTGATTTTGACCAAGTCCGAAATGTATTTCAGGACGAGTTGAGGACATATAGCCTTGATTGACAAAATTTTCACGGAGCATTTTTTTATTTTCTACAAAGACAATGACTTTAGCTCCGATGCCGTTTTTGTTGGGTTTGTTTCCTTCAGGCTTTATTTTTAGATAATTGGCATTCGATAGATTTTCATATAACATCGCTTCGTCATTGATGTTGTTGACGATAATGTCTAAATCGCCGTCATTATCAAGGTCGGCAAAAGTGGCGCCGTTAGAGTAGGAGGCTGGCTGTTCGTCCCAGTCTTTAAAGGTGTCTTGGAAGGTTTTATTATTTTGATTTAAAAATAACTTGTTTTGTTTTTTGTATTTCGGAAGTTTGTCTAAAAGTTTCAAGTCTTCTTTTTTTAGACCTTGATTGATTTTGTTTTGGTAGGTTTTATCAGATATAAAATTGATAAAATCCATGTCATTCGTCGCTCCGAGAATACCGTTGCTGATAAAAATATCGCTGTTGCTATCGTTATTAAAATCCGCTATCAACGCCGACCAAGACCAGTCGGTTGCAGCTATATTTTTGGCGTTGGCTACTTCACTGAAATTGAGATTACCTATATTAAGATGTAAGGTGTTGCTCATGTATTGTGGCGCATAATTGTTTTTAAGGTATTGTTGATAGGTTAAATAAGGATATTCTGTGCCAGAGACTTTATATTCTTTGATGTTTTCAGGAAGCATGTCAACGGAAAGTATATCGGGTTTTAAATCATTATTGATATCGGCGATGGCATTTCCCATTGAAAAATGTGTGGTATGACCTAGCGCATTTTGATTTTGATGAATAATTTCTGAAAATGTTTTGTTGTTTTGGTTGATATAGAGGTAGTCGTTTTCAAAAAAATCATTGCCTATATAAATATCGGTAAAGCCATCAAAGTTGATGTCACTCAAGCTGAAATCTAAGCCGTATCCAATTTCACTAGAAAAGATATTGCTTTTAGAAGTGATTTCAACAAATTTGCTGTTTTGATTTTCGAATAACTTATCTCCAGCTAAGGGATGAAATTCTAGTCTTTTATTGCCATTGCCATAAGTGCGGTTGGGGTGAAGTGAATGATTAAGGAGGAACAAATCTAAATCACCGTCTTTGTCATAATCAAAAAAACCTGCTTGTTGAGCATAGCTTGAAATATTTAAACCATATTTTTTAGCTTCATCTTTAAAGGTTGGAATCCCTTTTTTATTAAGACCTTGATTAACGAGTAATTGATTGTAAGCTTTTGTATCATTTAAGCCAGTAACCTGACAAACGTAAATGTCCATCAACCCATCTTGATTGATATCCACAGAAGTCACACCCGTGGACCAATTGTTTTTGGGGATTTGAGAAGAATTAGTAATATTTTCAAATTTTAAATCACCTTTATTGAGATAAAGTTGATTTTGTGTTTGATTGCCAGAGAAAAATATATCGGGCAAGTTGTCATTATTAAAATCTGCTACACAAACTCCAGCACCATTGTAGAAATATAGATAATTTAAAATATTGAGTTCGGGTGAAGAGCTGATTGTGTTATTGAAATTTATACCTGTAGCTTTTGAGTCAAGTAAATTGAAGCCCACATCTTTTTTGTTTTGCCTTGTATGATTGTTTTGACATGAAAACAAAAGCTGTAGTAAAACAAGAAAAACAAAATAAAATTTATACATTCTAATTTCTAATAAAAAAAAGCCCTCTTGAGTTGCAAAAGGGCTTTTGAATTAACTATTAAAACTCAAATTAGTAACCTGGGTTTTGAGTTAGGTTTGGATTATTAGCAACTGTTCTTTCAGGAATTGGAAATAACACTCTAAAAGGTTCTGATGCTGATTTTTCAGTCCAAGCATCATTAAATTCACCAAATCTAATGAGATCTGTTCTGCGATGTCCTTCCCACCATAATTCACGACCTCTTTCATCAATGATATCATCTGCAGTTAAACTACTAAGCGTAGAAGCTTCTCTAGCTGTTCTGATATCGTTAATAATTTGAAGCGCTTCTCCATCCTGCCCAAGTCTGAATAAAGCTTCTGCTTTGGTTAGTAAAACATCAGCATATCTTAATAGAACAAAATCATTTTCTGGCGTATCGACATTTTGATAATCAGGTAGATATTTTAAACCTCTTACACCACTGACCTCAATATTTGGACCATCAGAAATAATTGGGCTTTCTAAAGTAAAAGATAAAGGATTTCCTAATCTATCTTCTAAAGGGTTACCATCAGCATCAAACTGTTGACCGATTAAAAAACCTGCTTTTAAGCCTCCAACTTCTGTATGACCAGGGTAGTCAATACCACCTTTTCTAACATCACCATCTTCAAATTTATTATAGAAATCTGCAATAGTTGTAAAACCATTCCATCCTCCAGGATTGTTGTTATAGTGTAAAGTCATAAGGTATCTAGAAGCTACATTACCACCTGGCTCGCCTCTAGTATTTGCTTGTGTAAATATAAGTTCAGAACCAATTTGACCGTTTTCTGGAGCGAAATTGTCATAATAATTTACGCCAGTCTCTAAGCTAAATTGACCTGAATTTATAACTTCATCGCATAGACTTACAACTTGATTTAAGTCAGCGTTTTCAAATGAAAAAGGAGGAATACGATCATCATCTACATAAACGGCTTTGTTGAGTAGAACTTTAGCGAGAAAAGCTCGTGCTGTTGTTTTATTAGCTCTAGAAATGTCAGAGGTTTCTGGTAAAAGCGTTATTGCCTCTTCAAGGTTTCCCACGATAAAGTTTACAGCTTCCTCACCCTTTAAAGTAATAGGAACATCACCTAGACTATCAAGGTTTTCTCTAAAGGGTACTTGACCAAATAGATCATTTAAATAATAAACGAACCAGGCTTGTAAAAATAGAGCTTCACCACGTTCTTGACCTTCAGCAATTTCTAAAGCTTCAATTGATCTAAAAACTCCACCGGATAAGTCATTAAATGTATTAAGAATAAAATTATTGTCTGTTGCCCAAGTGTGAAGGTGTAATACTCTCCAAACTCCATTATCATCCCAATCACCACCACGAGTTGGTCCCATGACAGCATCACCAGAATGCTCTTGAAGTGCAAATATTAAATCTTGAGTAGCAAATCCTCTTAATACAGTATAGTTTGCGTCTACAAGTTGTCTTGCGTCAATTAAACCTTGAGAAGTTTCTTTATTTATACTACTTCCAAGTTCTCTTTCTAAATCTGTACAGCTTACTAAAAGCAAAATGCTGCACAAAAACGTTATTAAACATGTTCTTTTCATAATCTTTTTTCTTTAAATATACAATTTTTTAATTAAAATGAAACATTTAGTCCTAATGTATAGGTTCTTGCTCTTGGAAAAGCTAGATAGTCAATACCAAAAGAAGGTACACCATTTAAGGTGTTACTTGTGTTAACCTCTGGATCAAAACCACTGTAAGGAGTTATGACAAACAAGTTTTGACCAGTTAAATACAACCTTAAACTTTTAAGGTACTTTGGTAAAAAGTCTTTATTAAAATTATAACCCACAGTTAAATTACTTAATCTTAAGAAATCGCCAGATTCTAAAAATCTTGTAGATACTGCATTTGCGGCATCAAGGTTTTCTCCATTTCCAACTAAGTCAGCTAAAATATTTCTAGCAGTCAAGTTGTTTTTGGCTAAAACATTAGCCGTGTTGTTATATATTTCGTGACCATAAGCACCATTCATATTGATAGCCATATCCCAGTTTTTATAACGAACATTAGCATTCAAACCAACTAAGAGATTTGGGTTTGGGTCACCAACAAAACGTCTTTCTGCTTCTGTTGAAGCATTCGTTGTTGTTCCACCGTCAGCTGTCAAAAAAGTTGGATTTCCATCAGCATTTAGACCAGCAAAAACAGGCATGAAGAAGGAATTAATAGGTTGTCCATCATCAATACGTTGAGATACTGCGCCAGTCAATCCTTGACCAAAAATTGGACCTATATCAATAGGTGCACCAGTAAAATCTTCAAGTTCATTGTCTAGGAAAGAGAAGTTTCCACCAAGTGTAAAACTCCAGTCTTCAGTATTGACGACATCATAAAATAAAGTTAGTTCAAGACCTTGATTTACAACAGTTCCACTAATATTTTCCCATCTTCTAGTACCTGGTGGTGCAGGTTGTATTGGATCAACCAAAAATAAGAGTTCATTAGTATCTCTTCTAAACACATCTATTGATCCTGATAGCTTATTGTCTAGAATAGCAAAGTCAACACCAACATTTATTGTTTCATTAACCTCCCATTGTAAATCGGGATTAGCTGCGGTTTCTTGTTGGGCAACGGTATTCCCCTGACCGTCATTTCTGATAATAAATCTCTCATCAGCAGCACCTGCAGGGAAGTTTTGATTACCAGATTGCCCCCAACTAGCTCTTAATTTTAACTGATCAAAAAAGTCAGGCGCAAATTCTTCTTCATTTATTTTCCAAGCTGCTGCAAATGCAGGGAAGTAACCCCACTCATTATTATCACCAAATTTATTTGAACCATCCGCTCTAAATGTTGCGGTTAGGGTATATTTCCCATATGCATCAAAAATAGCACGACCGAAATAAGATTCTAAGTCTGCTGTTGGTGCTTTAAATGAGCCGATTACTCTCTCGTTAAACCCATCGAGGAAATCATTTTCATTACCAGGGTCTATGTCAATATTTTCACCACTAGCAAAAAATCCTCTAGAAGATGTTTGCTGAAAACCATAACCAGCTAGAGCCTGAATTTTAAAATCTTCATTAAATTCTTTAGTATAATTGAGCGTGTGTTCAATCAATTGAGTGTAAAGAATTCTATTAGAATTTACCGCTCTACCTCTTTCCCATATACCTTGTAAATCAAAGTTTCTTGATATACCAGTTCTATTATTTGACTCTGATCGGTCAACACCAAAGTTAAGTTTATAATCAAGACCTTCGATAATTTCAAAAGTTGCACTAATGTTACCAACAATTCTTGAGGTTTCTTCTTCAATATCTGTAAATTCAGATAATGCAAGTGGATTAGCACTTAAAGCAGGGCCTAAGTCATCACTTGGTGCATTATTATTTTGTCTAAAAGTGCCATCTTCATTAAAAAAAGGCACTGTGGGATTCCAAAATAATGCAGCCCCTATTAAATTACCTTCAAAACCTGCATTGTTAGTTATCGGAGCTCTTTTATCTTTAACGTAACTTGCAATAAGATTAACGTCTACTTTTAAACGGTCATCTTCTAAAAAGCGATAAGAATTACTTAATGATGCAGAATAATTTTGAATTCTGGTTTTATCAACAACACCTTCTTGATCTAGAGCAGAAAGCGAGTAACGGTATTTACTTTTTTCGCCACCACCTAAAATGGTTAGATTATGATTGGCAGTTTGAGCTGTTCGTGTTATAGCATCAAATGCATCGACATTTGCTCCTCTATCAACAAAATCTGTTATACCTTCAGTTTGTAGTGCGTTTCTAAAACCTCCAGCACCTAACACGTCAACTTCATTAGCAACTTCAGCGGTACTAAAAGTTGCAGAATAAGTTATTTTAGGTTCACCGAATTTTCCTTTTTTAGTCGTTATAATAATTACGCCATTTGCACCACGAGATCCATAAATAGCTGTTGCCGATGCATCTTTTAATATAGAAATACTTTCTATATCGGCTGGGTTTATAAAGTTTAGAGGGTTTCTATTTGATGTGCCTCCTAAACCAAAATCACCTGTTCCAGCAGATGTATCATCGCCATTTATTAACATACCATCAACTACATAAAGTGGATTATTTCCAGCTCTTAGTGAAGCGCCACCACGAATTCTTATGTCGGTATTAGCGCCTGGCTCACCACCAGCAGTTGTAACTTGTACACCAGCAGTTCGACCTTGCAAAAGGTCAGTAGCATTGGTTTGCGCACCTTTATTAAAATCTTCAGCACTAATGGTTTCGGTGGCTCCAGTTCTGTCTTTTTTGGTGGTAGAGCCGTAACCTACTACAATGACCTCGTCAAGTTTGGCTGCATCTTCTTCAAGTTTGACATCGATGGTGGTTTGCCCATTTACAGCTACTTCTTGGGTTTTAAAGCCAACATAGCTAAAAACTAAGGTCGCATTTTCGGCCACTGTTAAGGTGTAGTCGCCATCAAACCCAGTAACCGTTCCGTTTTGGGTTCCTTTTTCTAGCACGTTCACGCCAGGTAGTGGTCCCATTTGGTCAGAAACCACACCCGTCACTGTGACTTGTGCTAACATAGCACTGCTAAATAGCATCGCTATAATGTAAAAAGCGTGTTTAAGTAACATTTTTCTCATTTTATTAAGGTTTAGAATTATACATATTTAATTGATGTTAAAAACTAGAGATTGATAGGGTTTTAATTCAATATTCTTTAACGTTTTCGTAACAAATCTATAATTATTTATTAATATATCATAATTTTTCTCATTATCAAATTCGTAATCTATAAGGTTTTCGTTTTGAGAAAAGTTTAAAAATACTACAATCTCTTGATAACCAAGGGTTTTAGTGTAAGCGTAAATGTTTTTATTATTTTTCTCAAACTCTTCAAATTTACCATAACTGAGTACGTCATGCTCCTTTTTAAGAGCTAGAATGGTTTTATAGTAGCTTAAAATAGAATCACTATCATTAATTTGTTGCTCAACATTAATGATGTTGTAGTTCGGGTTGACTTGTAGCCAAGGTTCATGTTCTGAAAAACCAGCCTGGTCTTCACTATTCCATTGCATTGGTGTTCTAGCATTGTCACGACCTTCGTTATTAATCATTTCTAGTGCTTTGTCATTGCTAAATTTTTGCGTTTCTAAATTTTCAAAATAAAAATTACGTGATTGCACATCATTAACTTGATCAATGCTTTTAAGGTGAATATTGGTCATACCTATTTCATCACCTTGGTAAATATTTAAAGTTCCATTTTGTGTAGCCATGAGAGTAATCAGCATTTTGGCTGATTCTTTATGGTATTTTTTGTCATTACCAAAACGCGACACCAGTCTTGCAAAATCGTGATTTCCAAGAGCATTTGCTATCCAGCCACCCTTAGTCATGACTTTTTGCCAATTTCTAAATATTTTTTTGATATTTATTAAATCAAACTCACTAGATTCTTCAAATTTGCCATTGATGATATTGTTTTCTAAAATATCAAAATGATAAATCATATCAAGCTCTTTGCGGTCTTCGCCGACATAAAGATGTGCGTTGTCTTGGGTTACACCAACGCCTTCTCCCATTGAAAAAGCGTCGTAGTGTTTCATCACTTTCTCATACATCTCATGTAGGTAGTGATGTATTTTTGGGCCGTTAGCGTAGTGTTTTTCTATAATTTTTCTAAATCCAATTTTTGGATCAACACCTTTAAAATTCAAATCTTTGGAGAGTAATGAAACAACATCCATTCTAAATCCATCAACACCTTTGTCTAGCCAAAAACGCATAGCTTCATAAATCGATTCTCTAACTTTTGGGTTTTCCCAATTTAAATCGGGTTGGTTTTTTGTAAAAAGGTGAAGGTAATATTCACCAGTATTTTCGTGTAATGTCCAAGCCGGTCCTCCAAAAAAGGAAGGCCAATTATTTGGTGGACTCCCATCGGGTTTAGGTTTTTTCCAAATATAAAAATCTCTGTAGGGGTTGTTTTTACTTTGCTTAGCCTGCTTGAACCATTTGTGCTCATCCGAAGTGTGGTTAGGTACAAGGTCAAGAACGATTTTTAAATCTCTTTGATGAGCCTCACTCAATAGCTCATCAAAATCTGACATTGTACCAAACTCCGGCATTATTGCACAATAATCACTCACATCATAACCATTGTCTTTATTTGGGGATTGAAAAATAGGGCTAATCCAAATAATATCAACGTTTAGTGATTTGATGTAATCTAGTTTTGATGTAATACCTTTAAGGTCTCCAATACCATCGTTATTACTGTCATTAAAACTTCTTGGATATATTTGATATATTACACCTTTTTTAAACCAGTTTAAGTTCATAAATTTTATCTAAAACGATTTCGTTTATATCTTTGTTAACGCTAATTAAACAATAATTTATATTATTTTTACAATTGATTAGTGCAAAATTATAATGTAAACGTTTGTATTATTAAATATTCATTAAAACACACTACTTTTTATTAATATTTTAAAGATTTGAAAGCAGAAATTAACAATAGAGTAAGATTAGAAGATATAGCGCGGACATTGAAACTTTCTATTGCAACAGTTTCTAGAGCTATGTCTGATAGCTCAAGAGTTAAACAAGAAACAAAAAATAAAGTCCTAGCAATTGCCGAGGAAATGGGCTATAGACCTAATCAGATTGCAAAAAGTTTGAGTTCTGGAAAAACCAATATTTTGGGTGTGATTATTCCTCGATATGATGAACCTTTCTTTATTGAAGTTTGCCGAGGTATAGATTATTATGCAAGGAAACATAATTATAGAATTTTGATTAGTTCATCTAGAAATTCTTTTAATTACGAAAAAGAAAATGTTTTAGCCTTTGAAAGAGGAACAGTTGATGGAGTTGCGATGTGTTTTACTCACGAAACAAATTCATTCGAACACGTTGAGGAACTTATTGATAGAAAAATGCCGCTGGTTTTATTTGATAATATAAACCATAAAATTGATGGTGCTGGCCACGTTAAAATTGATGATTTTAGTTCTGCTATTAAAGCTGTTGAAGATCTTATAAAACATAAAAACGAAAGTATTGGTTATATAGGTGGAACTTCAAAAAAAAGTGTGTTTAATAAACGTTTTGATGGCTTTGTTGAAGCGCACAAAAAACATCAGAAGTCATTTAAAAAACAGCATGTTTTAAATTGTAAGTCATACCACCAGGAACACGAGTTTTATGAGGTTTTTAATTTTCTCTCTAAACTTAGGGAAATGCCAAATGCTTTTTTTTGCTCAACCGATAATTACGCTATTTTGTGTATAAAATCACTGACTAAACTTGGGTATAAAGTTCCTAAAGATATTGAAGTTATAGGTTTTGGAAATTTACATTATAGCAGTATGTTTATTCCTGAGTTGACTTGTGTCTCTCAACCCAGTTTTAAAATGGGCGAAAAGGTAGCTGAAATGCTTTTAAATAAAATTGATAATGGCTTTTTTGTTTCAGATGTTGACCAAGACAACGAAGTTGTTTTGCCAACTAAAATGGTCTATCGCGATACTACGCGATAATTTATTCTGATGACCCTCTTTTGATAAGCGTTGTAGGCTGGATAAAACGCTTAGGTTTTAAAGACTTATCTTCTATACTTTCTAATAATATCTTTACCGTGTTTCCTCCTAATTCAATAGCATGTTGAGAAACCACACTCATTTTGGGATACGCGTTTTTGGCTAATAACCCATCAGTAAAACCAACTATAGCTAAATCCTTTGGAATATTAATGTTATTGTGTTTTGCGGTATTGATGGCTATTGATGCCGCAGTTTCATCTAAGCCTATAAGAGCGTCAAAAGATTCGTTTTTAAAAAAATCATTGATTTTAGATTCGGCATCCTTAGCTTCATTTACCATAAGGGTTTTGATGCTAGTAGAGCTTTGTGTGGCAGATTTCATAATACCTTGAAGCCTAGCTACACTCACACTCAAATGAGGTATAGTAGAAACAACAGCTATATTTTTCCGGTTTTGATTTTTTAAATATTCAAAAACTCCTTCAGCAGCTTTGTGATCGTCAACTAATACTTTATGGCATTCAATTTCATCAGATACTCTATCAAACAAAACTAGTGGGTTTTCTAAATTTTTAAAATGCTTAAAATCTTGTTTCATTTGTGTTTCTTGACTTAAGGCTGCAATTACACCGTCGACTTTATTGTATTCTAACATTTCGAGATATTCTTTTTCTTTGTCAAGTGATTCATTGGTTAAGCAGGTGATAATTTTATAGCCTTTTTGACTGGCCTCTTGTTCTATACCGTGCAAAACCTTGGCAAAAAAGTGATTGAGAATATCTGGTATTAAAATACCAATAGTAAACGTTTTATTGCGTTTTAAGCTAACAGCAACAGGGTTGGGTTTATAGCCATAAAGCTCGGCTAATTCTTTAACACGTTTAATGGTTTTAGCACTGATTTCTGAGCTATTATTTAAGGCTTTAGAAACTGTAGAAACAGAAACATTGAGTTCTTTTGAGAGTTGTTTAAGTGTAGTTTTTTGCTTCATAGTTGAAAAGAAAAGCGTAAAATTAACATAAAAACTTAAGAAAGGTTTTAAAAAGCTTCTAAAGATTAAAATAATATAAAACTTTCACATTAATTTTATATAGTTTAAGTTTTAAAAGTATTTTGATAAAGTAATGCTGAGATAAGATTGAGACTTAGCTTCACTATTTTCTTTAGTATTAAAATGATAGGTAGCTTCTATGCTATTCTTTTTCCAAAGATAAAATCCTCGAAGTTTAAATAACAGTAGGTGGTTTGTGATGTTTTTTGTAAAAACGGCATTGTTATTAAATAAATGTCCTTCAATAAGTGCATTATAAAAAACATACTTATAATAAGATCCAAAATTAACAAACCATTCTTTGTCGTTGTGCTTTGGCATACCTGTAAAAGAGTTTTGATTAAAACGATGATGACTTCCCCAAAACAATTCAACTCCATTTTGAATGTAAATATCTTTAGTACCCAATTTAGCCTTAGTGTAACTGATGAATTTATTTTCTGAAAATCCTTTTTGAAAGCGGAGTCCCACGTTACTATGAAAATCATTTGGTATTTGAAGATACCAGCTTGGCAATTGTTCGCCAATAAGTCTGTGGTAATTGCGCTGAGCATTATCAGCTAATGATTGCGGTCCAGTTAAGCCTAAGTCTAATTGCCAAGACCAAATTTCATCTTCTGAAGATTGCGTAAATTCAGTTTTAAAAAATAACCAACCCGCAAATGGTCGGTCAAACCTCGTAGTGTCTGGTAAAGCTTTTTTATCAGGTGTGTAAATGTTTTGTCCAAGTGTAAAATTTAAAATACTGAGCTTGTTGTCACTATTTTTAATTCGTGTCGTATAGCTTAGATGATTACCTGCTGAGTAGTACCTGTCCGTAATAAAATATAAATCGTTATCGTGTGTAAAGCTGATTTTATGATTGATTTCTTGACCAATTAGCTCGAACACAAATAGATTGATAAAAAGAAAAAAGACAGTAAAAAGTTTAGACAAATTTAATTTATTTAGCAGTTTATAAAAATTGCTCAAGTTGTAATTAAAATTTTAAAATCCTTTAAAGAATAGATTAAAATTTATTATTTTAACAAAAAAAATCTGTGAATAATTTAAAATTCGTTTCTTATATGAGTAACCAAGCTCAAGTGCTTACTAATGAGGGTATTGAACAATTATTGTTTCAAATACGCGAAAAAAATAAACGCTTGGCCATTACTGGCATATTATTACTTATACAGGGAAAATTTGTACAATACATAGAAGGTGAAGCAACAGAAATTGATAAAGTTTATGAAAAAATTAAGCTTGATAGTCGGCATAATGACTTGGTGTTACTGGATTCAGGAGAATTAAACACCAGACAATTTAAAGACTGGTCTATGGCTTATAAAAAAATTGGGGACGACCAAATAAAAGAAATATTAGGTCATGCGGAGTTAAATCTCGATGACTTATTTTTGTATCCTAGTCAACAAAAAACACATCCTGTACTAAAGGTGCTCTACAACTTTACAAACAGTTTATCAACCTAAAATTTACTTATGAAAACACTATTTTTAGTCCTTATCGCATTTTTGACGTTGACTTCGTGTCAAAACAATGCAAAGCAAAACAAAGAAAAAACAAACACAACTTCAGAGCAAACGGCGAATAAAACTGAAGAAACCAAAACAATTATAAATAAAATTGCTGATGCTTACGGTTTTGAAAATTGGCCAAAAGTAGAAAAAATTGAATTCAGTTTTGTGGTCAATCCCGGTGAAAAGGAAATGCTAAGACATTGGATTTGGCATCCCAAAAAACAACAAGTGACTTTAGTGAATGAAAACGAAAGAATCTCATACAAGAGAAGCAATGTTATGGAAGAATTTGTGAAAACCGATAAAGCTTTTGTCAACGATAGCTTTTGGTTACTCTTTCCTTTTCAATTAGAATGGGGTGTTTTTAATTATGAGACAGTTGAAAATGTAATATCGCCAATTCAACAAAAAGAAAGCACAAAACTCATTGTAAAATATCCAAATGAAGGCGGCTACACGCCTGGCGACCGTTATGATGTTTATTTAAACGAAAATTACCACATTATAGAATGGGCGTATTACCCGAGTGGCAAAAAAGAACCTGCATTAACCAATACCTTTGAAGACTTGTCAAACTTTAATGGTATTAAAATTAATATGATTCACCGCAATCCCGAGACTGGTTTTCAACTTAACTTTAGAGATATAAGTATCAATTAATATGACGTATCAAAATAGCCTAGAATTTGCGCAAAATTGCGATACAAATGACAGTTTAAAAAAATTTAGAAATGAATTTCATTTCCCAAAAACTAATCAAGGTGATAATAAAATTTATCTCTGTGGAAATTCTCTTGGACTCCAACCCAAATCTACTTTAGATTATATTCAACAAGAACTTGAAGACTGGTCAAAATTTGGAGTAGATGGTCATACCGACGCAAAAAATCCTTGGATGCCCTATCACGAATTTCTGTCTGAACCTATGGCTGAAATCGTCGGGGCAAAAGAAAGCGAAGTGATTATCATGAATACGCTATCGGTCAATTTACATTTGATGATGGTGTCGTTTTACCAACCGACTTCCAAACGACATAAAATTGTCATTGAAGCCGATGCATTTCCATCTGATTTATATGCTGTAGAATCTCAATTAAAATTTCACAACTTTGACCCAAAAGAATCTTTAATTTTATGGAAACCCAGAGAAGACCAGCAGTATGATTTAGAAGATTTTGATCAAATTATTCAAGACCATGCTGACGAAATTGTATTGGTTTTGATTGGCAACACCAATTATTATACTGGACAAAATTTCGATATGCAACATATCACCAATGTATGTCATCAGCACGAAATTACAATAGGTTTTGATTTGGCACATGGCGTTGGCAATATTCAACCTAATTTACATAACTTAGGCGTTGACTTTGCCGTGTGGTGCACCTATAAATACCTCAATTCAGGACCAGGAAGTCTTGGTGGCTGTTTTGTGCACGAAAAACATCATACAACAGATTTAAAACGCTTTACGGGTTGGTGGGGACACGACAAATCCACAAGATTTAATATGCGTCAGGATTTTAAACCCATTCCAACAGCAGAAGCTTGGCAATTGAGTAATCCACCGATTTTATCTATGGCAGCCATCAGGGCTTCACTTGATATTTATCAACAAGCGGGTTTTGACAATGTGATTAAAAAATCTAAAGATTTAACGGGATTCTTAGAATACTTGTTGGTAGAATTAAACGATAAAAACCTAAACATCATCACGCCAAAAAATCCTGACGAAAGAGGCTGCCAGTTATCTATACAATTTCTCGATGCTGACAAAAGCTTGTTTGATAAGCTGACGAAAGCTGGCGTTGTAGCCGACTGGCGTGAGCCCCAAGTGATACGCGTAGCGCCAGCGCCACTTTACAATAGTTTTGAAGACGTTTACCAATTTGTTCAAATTTTAAAAGATATTAGATATGCAGGATAAGCATTTGCTCATCGTTGGCGCAGGATTATGCGGCTCGTTATTAGCTTTAAAACTTGCCCAACATGGCTACAAAATCACTTTGGTCGAAAAGCGTCCTGATTTGAGAAATGCTGATATTTCTGCTGGACGATCCATCAATCTCGCTTTTTCAGATAGAGGCATCAAAGGCATAAAACGCGTTGGTCTTCAAGATAAAGTCAAATCGCTTTGCATCCCGATGAATGGCCGAATGCTTCACGATAAAGACTCCAACACAAAACTATCGCCTTACAGCGGACAAGATGATAATTATATCAATTCTATTTCCAGGTCTGGTCTTAACGCTTTACTCTTGGATGAAGTCGAGAAACACGAGAATGTCCATTTGATATTTCAAGCGGCATGCCAAAATGTAGATGTTGAAAACGCTAAAGCTGATTTCAAAAATGAAAAAACCGATGAAAATTTTGACATACAAGCCGATTATATCATCGGCACGGATGGCGCGGGTTCTGTGGTTAGACAAGCTTTAATGAAAAATAGAGATTTGCGTTTCAGCTTTTCTCAGAATTTTCTAACCCATGGTTATAAAGAATTGAGCATTTTACCGAAAGATGGTCAACACCAAATCTATAAAAATGCGCTACACATTTGGCCAAGAGGTGAAAATATGCTGATTGCCTTGCCGAATTTAGATGGCAGTTTTACGGTGACTTTATTTCTGGCTTATGAAGGCGGAGAATACAATTTCAATAATTTGAATGATCCTAAAATGGTTAAAGCCTATTTTCAACAAGATTATCCTGATGCTTATAAGTTAATGCCACAATTGACCACCGAATTTTTTAATAATCCAACAGCTGCTCTTGGCACCGTGAGATGCTCACCATGGACGTATAAAAAAACTCTGATTATGGGTGATGCCGCTCACGCTATCGTGCCGTTTTACGGGCAAGGCATGAATGCATCTTTTGAAGATGTGGCGGTGTTTGATGACATTTTAAAGGAAACCAATTTTGATTTAGACCAAGCCTTTCAAAAATTTAGTCAGAACCGAAAACAAGATGCCGACGGTATAGCTGATTTGGCCCTCGATAATTTTCACGAGATGAAAGCCCACACCGCGCAAGAGTTGTTTTTACAAAAACGTCAGTTAGAATTGGCTTTTGAAAAGGAATTCCCTAATGATTATGCGTCTAAATATTCGTTGGTAACCTTTAATGAAGACATCGGTTATCACGACGCTAAAGTCAGAGGGCGAGCACAGGATAAAGTGATTTTGTATTTATTAAAAGAAGGCCACCTACCAGAACATTTAAGTTTAAAAAATAAATTGGAGATTGTTATGAAACATACCAACAGCTACTTAAAGGAGGAAGTGATAAACGTTTAAATGTCTTGGCTCTAAGCAAAAAATAAATAATTTTAACTCCAATGAACTCAATATTTTTCACGTATAACCTAAGTGACCAATGCTATTCGGGGATAAATATATCTAAATTTTTATATTACAAACTCTTCAAAGTTTGCTCTATTAATAAGTTGGAAAGAACTGTCAGGATATAATTTTTGGTAAGCTTTAGGATATTTAGCTTTACGCTTTTCATTCCATTTGAATTCAAAAGCATAGTATGTTCCATTGATGTCTTCTACATAATCAATTTCTTGTCCATAATAATTGCGCCAAAAATATTGAAAAGCATATATTTTTTGATACTTATTCTTTTTAATTCTTTCTGATATAACAAAATTTTCCCAAAGTGCACCTATATCATTTCGAAGACCAATTGGATTAAAGTTTTGAATAATAGCATTTCTGATACCATTGTCATAAAAGTATATTTTTCTAGAGTTTTTTATTTCATTTCTTTGATTGTTATTTAAAGCTTGAAGTTTAAAAATAACGAAAGATTTCTCTAACAAATCAATGTATTTTTCAACCGTTGCGCGGTCTATCTGCAAAAGCTGTGCTAATTCGTTATACGAAACCTCATTTCCTAACTGAAATGCTAAAGCCTTGAGTAGGTCATTAATTATTTTAGGATTACGAATACCACCGTATTCTAGTAAATCTTTATAAAGATAACTGCTGCTCAGTTCCATTAATAAGTTTTTCTTGTCATCTTCATTTAGAATAATTTCAGGATACATCCCGTATAGTAAACGATTTTCTAAGTCACTTCGGGCATCTATAAAATTGGTATGATTAATCCATTCTTGCCATGAAATTGGAAATAGGTTAAATTCCCACTTTCGACCTGTCAGAGGCTCTTTAATTTCTGAATTCAAATCTATTGCTGATGATCCTGAAAGCAATATTTTTACATTGGGGATTTCATCGTATATGATTTTTACGCCCAATCCTATGTTTTTAATTCGTTGAGCTTCGTCAATAAAAACAGTTTTGTAATTCCCTATTATAGTTTGCCACTTTTTTTTAGAAAAATTCTTTAAAAGTTCTTGTGTTGCAAAATCATCACCATTCAAAACCAAATATTTACCTTTAGATTTACATATTTTATGTATCAATGTAGTCTTACCAACCTGTCTTGGACCTGTAACGATAATAATCTTATTATCACCCCATCTCTTTAAAATGGACTCTTTTAAGATTCTTTCTATTAGCATAATGAAAAGTTTTAATACAAATATACTTCAAATCTACAAATTTAGCCAAATATAAAGATTATAATCTACGTTTTTTGCTAAATATGTAGAATTTATACTCTAAGTAAAATGACCTTAGCTATTATGTTTTTTTGATTTACAAATTATTATGTTTCTTTGTAGTTTATAATTGAAAACCTTAGCACCTTTGCGCCCTGACTGCCGTTTGGCAGGTTTGCGAGAAAACTTAACATCATGAGTAATACAACAATATCCCAACAACTCGACACCGCTGCCACCACAGCAACACCAATCGCTCAAGCTTCTGAAAGCGTCAAATTTTCATTAGAAGAAGCCTACAACATTCAACATCAACTCATTCAACACCGTTTAGATAGAGGCGAAGCTATCACAGGTTACAAACTCGGGTTTACCAGTAAAGCCAAAATGCAACAAATGGGCGTTGATGATTTGATTTGGGGCGTGCTGACCGATAGCATGGAAATTAAACCCAATGAACATATCAACTTAGAAAAATACATTCACCCAAGAGCAGAACCGGAAGTCGCATTTAGGATTTCAAAACCCATTGATTGTCAATTGACTATGCAAGACCTGCCACAATACATTGATAAAATGGCGGTCGCTATTGAAGTCATCGATTCGCGGTATAAAAATTTTAAATTTTCTTTGGAAGATGTGATTGCTGATAATTGTTCTTCAATTGGTTACTGCATAGGCGAATGGCAAGATTTAAAGGAAGATATTACAGGTTTACCTATACAGTTGAAATTTAATGATAAAATAGTTCAAGATGGAATGACTCAAGCCATTCTTGACAACCCCTATCAATCAGTTATTGAGCTGTCTCGACTCGCTTCAGACAACAACCTTGTCTTAAAACCCGGACAAATCATTTTAGCCGGTGCTGCCACAGCTGCAGAGTGGTTAAAACCTGAGCTTAAAGTCACTGCAGCGTTGCAAGGTTTTGGTGAGGTTGGGTTTTGGACTTAATACGTTAAATCCTCATATTATTTCCTACTGAATTTAAACCAATCAAGGATATTTGAAAAAATTGTATATTTGAATTATGCAAAAAATTGGTAACATAGAAATTAGAGTTCTTGGGACTTCGGGAAATACAAGTTTAAGTCCTGAAAATTATGATATCAAACATATTTCAGCAATCTTGAACAATGTTGAAGATTTATTATACCCAAATAATAAAAAAGATAGACCCATAATCACTTATGATATTCAAGAGGGTTCGGTTAGGCATGTATTTAAGACAAGCATTCAGTCAGTAATTGGTTTTAGTGCCATATTAAGTCAAATTCAAGTGAGTAATTCTATTGATTTTTTAGAATTAAAGACGGCAAGAGCCATAGAAAATATTCAAAATTTATCTCGACAAAAGAATTATGAATTTCAAATTAAAACTTCATTTGATAATGATAATGAGTTGACAATAAATCCTTCAACTCAATATTTTAGAACGGAGAATATTTGGGCTGATGCTGAGTTTTACTTTTATGGCACTTTAAAAGATGCTGGTGGAAAAAATAAAGCCAATATTCATTTGGATACCATAGATCACGGTTATTTATCAATTGAAACTGGTGAAGAATTTTTAAAGCAAAGAGAAGTGAATTTACTTTATAAAGAGTTTGGCGTTAGAGCAAGTGGGAAACAGAATATTGAAACGGGTGAGATTGACACCAAGTCACTTTCTTTATTAGAATTAATTGATTATCAGCCAAAATTTGACAAGGATTATTTAAATTCACTAATTAAGAATGCTAAAACGAGTTGGAAAAACATAAATTCTGAGGAGTTACTGTTGAACCTAAGAGGTGAATATGAAGCATAGTGTTCTATTAGATACAAGCTTTTTTATCAGATTACTTAACGACGAAGATCCACTTCATTCAAACGCCGTAAACTATTTTAAATATTTCTTGGAAAATGATGTGGTCTTAAAAGTTTCTACCATCAGTATTGCAGAATACTGTGTCTTTGGAAAACTTGAAGACTTACCCCTAAAAAATGTTCAAATTTTGCCGTTTAATCTAAAAGATGCTGAAAGAACGGGTGAGTTTGCCAAAATAATATTTATAGCAAACAAATTGGAATTAGATAAATTAACTCCAAGAGCAATAATACCTAATGATTCAAAGCTTTTCGCACAATCTGATTTAGATAAAAGTATAAGTTATTTTGTAACTTCTGATATTCGTTCAAAACAAACTTTAACTTTATTGAAAAAAGAAACCAATCCAAAATTTGATATCATTAGTATTGATGTGCCTTATACTGAAACCTTCGGGTTATTGGGTTTGTAAATTTTAACATACATCTGGCAATAAGCTTATTATCGCTTCGCTAAAGTCACACGCGAGTAGAATTTTCAATTTTCTTCAACTTGAAACTTTTCAACTTGAAACTTTCAAACTTATTTATCCGCACAGGCGAGACTTCCGCTAAGCTAAAGTTTATAAATGACACTAAAAACTACGGTGCGCGGTTGAATAAAAATGCTGCGATCGCTGGCGAGGAAATTGCTGACTGAATTTTCTTGCTTAAACTGAACATCAAACAAATTGTCTATCCCGAGTTGAAACGACCATGCGCTGCCTTCTTTCCAGTATTCTAAGGATGTACTGCCAATTTCAAAACGGTTGAAGGTGTTTTGGGCGCGGTTTTCAAAGTAGTTGTAACGGTAATCAAACTTGAATAAAAAGTCTTTTAAAAAGTCGTATTCTACAAATACATAAGGCTGGATTTGCATAAATTCATTATCAAAATTGTCAGAATTCAAGGTATTGAACGTCTGAGAAAAGCCAAACTCAAAATTTGGCCAGTCTTTAAAACGGGTTTCGGCTTTGAGGTCGTAGTTGAGGTTTTGGGAGTCAAAATCGGTTTCGGCTTCGTTGATAATTCTGATGTAGTCTCTTAGTGAAGCACTGGTGCTCAGGCTTAAATGCCACTTGCCCAGGCGTTTAGAATACATAAAATTCAAGTTATAAGAATTTTCCGGTAAATCTGTGTAAAACAAGGTGTTGACTTGATCTATACCTTCAATTTCTGTGCGACTTCTAATGCTACGCTCGCGTTTGGTGTATGAAAATCCTGTGCTTAAAGTTACACCTTTAAACATATTAAAGTTGAAATACCGCAAGCGTAACCGATGATACAATTGGTTTTCTAAATCTTCGCTACCACGACTTAAACTGTTAAAAGACAATAGTCGTAAACGATTAGCGTATTGTTGGGCATTGCCAAAATTGGAAATCAAGTTGTATTTTAGACTCAATTTTTTACTGCTGTTGGCTTTGTATTCTAAATCGACTTCGGGGAGTAAAACTGTTTTTTGGTTGTCGGCAATGCTTGTATTCATTTGGTCAACTTTCCAATTGTAATTATGAACAACAAGTCCTGGTTTTCCGATAAAGTCTCCAATCTTAAATTTGTATTGAAAACCGCCATAAGCATCTAAAAGTCTATAATCTATCGCATTGTTAAACCCTGCCGACTCAAAAGAATTTAAACTGCCGTCGTTTAAAATTTGCGCATCAGTATTGTCGTAATCTGAATTAAAATAATTAAGCCCAGCAATCGGGTAGATGTGGTTAAAATTGTCAAGCACCCAATAATGCTTTAAATTTAAGCGTAACAGATTGCTACGTTCTCGGGTATTTTGTAATAAATTAAATTCTTCGCCTTCGTCTATAAATGTAATAATACCTGAAAATACGGGTTGATTAAACAACCAATCTACGGTATTGGATTGGCGTTTGATTTGGTATTTGGTATTGAGACTTGTTGTGTGTTTGTAGGAAAATTGTTTATTGGCAGAGACTTCCTGAATAAAAGATGTGGAATTTGGCGATTGTGTGGTGTTGATGAATTGATTGGTGTTTTCAGTAGTGGAATTGGTTTGATTAACCCCATCGGCATCTGAGGTTTTAAGTAAAGCGTTGTATTTGATGTCGGTATCATCAAAATTATCATAACTCAATTTGAGTTTGTTGATACTAAAGATTGTGGTTTCTTCGCTTGTTAATTCCCGTTGTTCATCAGCAGTATCTGTGGCAAGATATTCATTTAAAATACTTGTGCGTGTGCGCATTTTCCCTTTGTTGACGATAGAGTAAGCGTCAAACGTGGTGTTTTTAAAGACTTCTTGCGAAATACTGCCCGCTCCAAAATCATTTTTAGAAAAGACAAAATCAGTTTCACTCAGAAATTGAGCAAAATCGTCTCGATACAAATTAAAAAATCCTGACGGGTCATTGATGGCTTGGGCAAAACCGCCTTCAAAATTGACATAATCCTGTACTGAAAACGATTTTTTACCAATATTATTAAAATCCCCAATGACGTTAACCGCGGTTTTGGGGCTGTAATAAAACAAAGTGGGATGGATGATATAACGGTCTTCATGGCCACCGCCAACTTCTACATCGCCAAAGGCAAATTTCTTTTTGCCTTCTTTGAGTTTAATATTAAGTGCCATACGGTCACTGTCTTCTAAGCCTTTAAGAAAGGCCACTTCGCTGTAATTGTCGAGAGCCTCGACTTCATCGACGGCATCGGCAGGGATGTTATTAACGCCCAATTTTTCATCTCCTGTAAAAAACTCTTTCCCATCGACCATCAGTTTGGTCACGGGTTTGCCGTTTACAGTGACGTTGCCCGCGCGATCGACTTCTATACCGGGTAATTTTTTAAGAACATCCCGAAGTTTGCGCTCTTCACCAGTTTTAAATTGGTCAGTGCGGTAAGTAATGGTATCTTCTTTGACGATGACGGCCATTTCAGCTTTAATCAGGATTTCTTCAAGGGTCTCGGTGCTTTCGTAAAGGGTATAATTCTTAACCCGATCTTGGGTTAGCTTTATGGTATCGGTTATTTTTTTAAAGCCCAAATGCGTAATGGCGATTTGGTAACTCATGTTGTGTTGGAGTTTGAGTTTATATTCGCCTTGCAGACTGCTTATAGCAAAAGTGATGTTTGCATCTTCAGCCAAAGGCGTGGCTATTATGTTTGTGTTGGGGATTGGA
>RRZV01000076.1 GCA_003931895.1 Mesohalobacter salilacus | reverse complement strand
GCCCAAATGCGTAATGGCGATTTGGTAGCTAGCGTTATCTTGAAGTTTGAGTTTATATTCGCCTTGCAGACTGCTTATGGCAAAAGTGATGTTTGCATCTTCAGCCAAAGGCGTGGCAATGATATTGGTATTAGGAATTGGGTTTTGGTGGCTATCTTGAGTTTTGCCAGTTAATTGGTGGGTTTGAGCATGAATAGTAAATGATAAAATTAGTAAAATTAATAATAAATAGTTTTGAAAAAATAAACTGTAAAGCTTCAATTTTAATTAATTTTCACCAAAAATATTCTTCATCCCCTTTTTTAATATTTCTTTTTTTTCGCTTTCACTTATAAATTTATCAATCTCTACATTAAAAATATCATTATTACTACTGGTTTTATAGTCTTCTAATAAAAAAGTTAAAACAGGTGTTTCTACTTTAACTATTAATCCAGGCAAACCATAAAATTTATGTGGTCCATAATTTAATGGTACATCATTCGTAAACCACGCTTTTGTGATTTTTTTCCCATTTGATGAAGTTGCTAGTTTACAATTAAAACCTGATATAGTTTTTGATTTACTTTTCACATCCCAATCTCTATTATCATGCTTAACCCAATAACTTTTATTATTGATATTAAGTTCATAAAATAGAGTGCTGTTTTTAATGTAAAATTTGTTATTTTTTCCAGCTCTTGAAATATTAAGATTAAAATCTTGGTTGTCAATTAGCATTTGTTGTTCAACAAAATATATTGATGCTGTATCATTCATAAATAATTTAGCATATACTGGTTTATTATTTTTTAAAACTCTTAAATATTTTTGTTTAACTTTTTCTGAAATTTTATCAGAAGTCTTGATTTTTTCAATTTTTGAATTGGGGTAAAAAGCTTTATATCGTGCAACATAATTTTGAGAATAACATTTAATGTTTATTGCAAGAATAAATATAATTAAAATTAAATATTTCATTTTAAATATTTTAATAATAAATAAAATGATGATACATGTATATCACCATTTTATTGTTTCAACATGAAATGTTTAGTTGTTTAGACAATCTAAGTATAATTCATGATGTAGTTCTATCCAACCTTGTTCAAAATCACTGTCACTAGGATGAACTCCCTCTTCCATATGAGCAATTTGAATTACCGCATCTCTTGCTTCCCTATTACAACTTAAGGGGTCACCCACTGATATTTCGTTAACATTTGTAAAACTACTCATCGACAATGTAAACACCGCCAACATTAAAAATAACATAACTTTTTTCATAATTAAAAAATTTTAAGATTAATATTGACCAAATGTCAAAAAAAAAAAAACAGACATATGAAAATAATTAAGTTAATTTTATGTTAAAATAAATTTTTATTAAGTTTTTTGTTTCACGAACTATTCTGTAAACACAAAATTTTCATCATAACTTCTCTTCCCAAATTTCCTCCAATTCTTCAAGCGATTTGCCTTTGGTTTCCGGAATATATTTTAGAATGAAAAATATCAAAATAATCATAAATCCTATAAAGATAAAATAGGGTAGAGAGCCATTCCAGAATGGACTGTTGTTGAGTTCACTTTCCATCACTACAGGAAAACTTTGAGACACAATATAGTTGGAACCCCATTGTGCTGCTACAGCCACAGACATGGCCACACTTCTTATGCGGTTGGGAAACATTTCCGATAAAACCACCCAAACTACAGGGCCCATAGACATGGCAAACGAAGCGATAAACAACAACACGCCAATTAAAGAGACTAATCCAACAGCGTCATTTTTTAAACTAAAACCCAGTAATAAAAACCCGGTTATCATCCCTATACTACCGATAATAACCAGTGGTTTACGCCCAAATCTATCTACGGAAAACATGGCAACAAAAGTAAACACAAGATTAACGCCGGCTAATAAGATTTGCTGTGCTAACACATCGTCTTTACCAAAGCCTAAAGCTTGTTCAAAAATATCGGCACCGTAATACAACACCGCATTGATGCCTGTAAACTGCTGTAGCATAGAGAAAACCGTTCCAATGACAATAATGCCAAGTATGGTTTTTGAAAAGTAATTGACTTTTTTAGACTGATTTTGGTTTTTTTCAATAGATTTTTTGATTTCACGCTGTTCATCTATGGCCAACATTTCGCCGTGAATTTTAGTCAAAGTTTTAAAAGCTTCTATATCTCTCCCGTTTAAATATAACCAGCGCGGACTTTTTGGCACGAAAAATAAAGCTACTAAAAATAATGCACAAGGAATTAATTCTGACCAAAACATTCTTCGCCAGCCAAATTGAATGTTTTGTGCCTCGGTTAAATCTTTTCCAATAAAATAAGTCACTAAAAACACCACAAAGAAACCAACTACAATGGCCAATTGATAAAAACTTACCAATATTCCACGTTGTTTAGATGGCGCAATTTCTGCAATATAAACAGGGGCAGACATCGAGGCCAAGCCAATACCTATACCGCCAATAATTCTAAAAACGACTAATAGACTCACACTTTCTGGTAAAACAGAAGGCATACCAGAACCCCAAGCTGAAATAGTGAACAGCACAGCCGAGAGAATTAAAGTGTATTTTCTGCCAAATAAGGTGTTGAAAAATCCAGATGAGACCGCTCCGACTAAACATCCCAATAAGGCACTAGCTACGACCCAACCTTTCATGCCAGGGTCTAATTCAAAATACTTGCTGAGAAAAAATTGTGCACCGTTAATCACACCTGTGTCATAACCAAAAAGTAAACCGCCAAGAGCAGAAACACTGGTAATCAATATTAAAAAGGCTTTTTTGTTCATGGGTTATAGTTTAAAAAAAATTGTTATGGTAAATAATTTAGAATTGTTTAAGTAATTAATATTTCAATATTACAAATTAAATTCTAAATTAGAGTTGCAACTTTAATTTTTACGAAACCGATTTAGAAAATAACAGAAAATCTACTGATTAATTAAGCATTTTAAAATACAAACGCTTACATCATTTTATGATTCTGATTTTATAGAAAAGCTAGTTTATTTTTATCATATTTGTTAGCAATCAATGTTTTAAAGTATGGCTTCAAAATACATTATCGCTTTCGATCAAGGTACAACCAGTACACGAGCAATTATATTTGATAAAGCTGGAAAAATTCACGGCATCGCTCAAAAAGAACTCAAGCAATATCATCCGCAATCCGGTTGGGTAGAGCAAGACCCTTTAGAAATATTTGAAGATCAAAAACAAGTCTTTCACGATGTCATAAATCAAAATAAAATAGCTGTAAAAGATATTGCAGGCATTGGCATTACCAATCAGAGAGAGACAACAGTAGTTTGGGATGCCCAAACTGGTCAACCGGTTTATAACGCTATTGTTTGGTTAGATAAAAGAAGTAGTGATATTTGTGATAAACTCATAGATAATGGCCACGAAGATGATATTATACAAAAAACAGGTCTCAAAGTTGATGCTTATTTTTCAGGTACAAAATTCAAATGGATTTTAGAACACGTGCCAGAAGCAAGAGAATTAGCAAAACAAAATAGATTAAAATTCGGAACCATTGATACCTGGTTAATTTGGAAATTTACAAATGGCAAAAATCACTTAACAGACCATACCAACGCCTCGAGAACTTTACTTTACAATATAAAAGATTTAAGTTGGGATGATCAATTGATAGAAGTCCTTGATGTTCCAAAATCTGCTCTGCCAAAAGTGCAACATTCGGCTTCACATTTTGGATATGCAGAATATAATGACATCAAAATCCCAATTCTGGGAGTCGCTGGTGATCAACAAGCCTCATTATTCGGTCAAGGCGGTTTTAAATCGGGAATTGCTAAGAACACTTATGGCACTGGCTGTTTTATGTTGCTCAATACAGGTAAAAAAGCCAATATCTCTACCAATGGTTTATTAACTACTTTGACTTGTACTTTGCCAGAAGAAAATGTAAAATATGCCCTTGAAGGCAGTGTGTTTGTTGCTGGTGCTTCGGTGCAATGGTTAAGAGATAAAATGGGTTTTATTGAACAAGCCGCAGATACTGAAAAAATTTGTAATGAAACCAAAACCAATTCTGGTTTGTATGTTGTTCCTGCTTTTGCAGGTCTGGGTGCGCCGCATTGGGACATGAAAGCCAAAGGCTCAATTTTTGGACTGACTTTAGATACCGATAAAAATGCTTTGACCAAAGCCACCGTTCAAGCCATTGCTTACCAAATACGGGACGTGCTTGAAGCTATGGTCGAAGACAGCGGTCAACAAATGAAAGCCTTGCGCGTTGATGGTGGCGCTTCCGCTAATAATTATCTGATGCAATTTCAATCGGATATCTTAAATGCCGAAGTAGAAAGACCCGAAATGCTTGAAGTTACAGCTATGGGCGCAGCTTTTCTGGCAGGGATTCAAGCTGGGATTTGGACAAAGGAAGATATTACTCAAATCAGAAATATAGATCAGACTTTTAAGCCTGAAATGTCTCAATTTGAACGATCTAAACTTTATGATGGTTGGAAACAAGCTGTGGAACGAACCAAAACTGCTCATACTAATCAATTGGCGGTTCGCGAAGATACCCCAATCCGTTTTTCAGTTTTAGATCGCAAACCTCTTGTTCATCAAATTAAACATACCAAATACGATATTTTGATCATTGGTGGTGGTGTGACTGGCGCAGGAATTGCCCTTGACGCCGCTTCCCGTGGACTTAAAACGTGTTTGATAGAGAAAAACGATTTTGCGTCTGGTACCAGTAACAAATCCACAAAATTGATTCACGGTGGCTTGCGTTATCTCAAACAAATGGAAATTGGTTTAGTCAAGGAATCTGGAAGTGAACGCGCTATTGTTCACAACCTCGTGCCACATTTGGTCGTGCCTGAAAAAATGCTTTTGCCTTTGATTGAAGGTGGAACTTATGGTAAAACCATGACTTCAATCGGATTAAAAGTTTACGATTTCTTAGCTGATGTAGAAGGTGATGACAAACGAAAAATGCTTTCTGCTAAAGAAACCCTCGAAAAAGAACCTTTACTAAACAAAGACAACCTTAGAGGTGGCGGTTTTTACGCCGAATACCGAACAGATGATGCCAGATTGACTGTTGAACTTCTCAAAAAAGCAGCCGCTTATGGAGCTGATGTTTTGAACTATTGCGAAATGACAGACTTTGTGTATAAAGACAATGGCAAAATTAAACACATTAAGGCGAAAGATAATAATACAGGCGAAACCTTTGAAATTAAATCTAAAGCCTATATTTCAGCAGCTGGACCTTGGGTAGATAAGGTGAGGACTAAAGATACTTCATTGAATAATAAAAGATTACACTTAACTAAAGGTGTGCATTTGGTGTTTTCACGAGAGCGTTTTCCACTTTCACAATCCATTTATTTTGACGTTTCTGACGGGCGAATGATTTTCGCCATTCCACGTGGTCGAGCAACTTATGTTGGAACTACTGATACGAATTACACTGGTGATTTGAATAGGGTAGTGGCAACCCAAGACGATGCTAAATATTTAATTGACGCCGCAAATAATATGTTCCCTGATTTGAATTTAACCATTGAAGATATAGAATCTAATTGGGCTGGTTTACGTCCATTAATTCACGAAGAGGGTAAAGACCCTTCAGATTTGT
Source organism: Mesohalobacter salilacus (assembly GCA_003931895.1). Taxonomy (GTDB): domain Bacteria; phylum Bacteroidota; class Bacteroidia; order Flavobacteriales; family Flavobacteriaceae; genus Psychroflexus. The sequence continues at coordinate 903 of RRZV01000076.1, read as the reverse complement.
CTCGAAAAGATGAAATTTTTGTGTCCGATTCTGGTTTGGTGTCTATAGCTGGAGGAAAACTAACGGGTTACCGAAAAATGGCTCAACGTACTATTGATGAAGCTTTAAAACAGTTTAAAAAGAAAAAACTTAGACGATTAAAACCATCAACTACAAAACAAATTCAACTGACTTCAGAGCCTTTAAAAAATTTAGAAGAAGTAAAAAAATACCAAAAAATACTGACCCATAAACTTAAAAGTGAAGGTATTGAAGACGAATATCAGTCGTGGTATTTGACTTCAAATTATGGTAAGCAATCTGATATTATTTTGAAAAAACTCAATTTCTTTATCAATCCAACACCAATTGAACGCTTGATTAGAGCTGAGTTGTGGTATACCGTGCACCACGAAATGGTCAACGGTTTATCAGACTTCTTTGTTCGCCGAACTGGCAGACTTTATTTTGATATCGAAAGCGTTCATCAGTTTAGACATATAGTAGAAGAAGATTTAATCAAATATCTAAAATGGGATGAAGCCCGATGCCAAAGAGAAAACCAATATTTAGATATGCTACTGCAAGATGCATCAACTTACTACGAAGAAGAGTTTGAATGAAATAAAGTTTGTATAAACACTCAGATTTAAAAAAATAAGCGTAAAAAATATAAACTATAGTAACAACATAAACAATAGTTATATAAATTAAAGATTCTGAACAAATGCTCTTTAAGTTGTTTTTTGCAGAATGACATAACCAACCTGTAACCTTCCAGCATATAACTTTTACACTTGCAACTTTATAACCTGAGTTCGATTATTAAAACATTAATAATAAGTCAATTAACAAATACCTGAAAGTTATGTCACCCTGAGCGCAGTCGAAGGGTGCCTAATTTTAATTAATTACTTATAGGCT
>RRZV01000090.1 GCA_003931895.1 Mesohalobacter salilacus | reverse complement strand
CGAGTGTCGAGTGTCGAGTGTCGAGTGTCGAGTGTCGAGTGTCGAGTGTCGAGTGTCGAGTGTTATTAGCATTTTGAGATATTTTAAATCAAATTTATAGTATTTTTTTTAATTTACCAAATCACTGAAAATTTAACATTTTAGGCTTAAAGCACAAAACCTAGTTGTAAAACTCTAAAATTTATAGGTTATTTAGGTAGATTACACAAAACTGTAATGTTTATCTATTCTCAGATTCAACTGCTTTGCCCTCTTTAATCATGTCATCTATACTTTCTTTTTCCCCATTTGATGGTTTTTCTATCTCAGTTAGTTGCTCTTCAGCTTTATGATCGATAACAAATTCACCATACAAAGGAAAATGGTCTGAATTGATGTGTTTTTCAGTTTTTAACTTTTGGACATAAATAGATTTTGAATGAAATATCAAATCAATGGGAAACCTAAAAAATAGATATTTCGCGTGAAACGTAGAGATAAAGCCACGTCCGATTCTTGGGTCAAACAGTTGAGTCATTTTTTTAAACAATTTTGAAGACTTTGACCAAGCGACATTATTAAAATCGCCTATCACTAAACAAGGTTTGTTGAGTTTTTTTATTCTTTTACCTAAGGCCAAAATATCAGCATCTCTTTCTTTTGAAGTTTCTTCTTCCGTTGGGCTTGGCGGAGGTGGATGCACGCCAAAAAACATGAATTCATCTCCATTTTTTGATATTAAATTCGCTTCAATACTCGGTAAATCATCAGCAACAAAATAATTGACTTGTATAGATTTAGCTTTGAGTTTGGAGTAAAAATGAATGCCATAAGTATTGTCTTGTGGCACTTTTTTAGCATATTGAAATAAATCTTCAACGTCTTCTAAGGCTTTTTCCCAATGTTTATCACTTTCCATTGTCAGCAAAATATCTGGTTGAAGCCGTTTAATTAAATCGATAAGCAGATGATACTTTTGATTGTATTGATACACATTAACTGATAAAAAACTTATTACCTGCTTTGAAGTCTTGAGTTTTCGACTTTCTTTTGGATAAATTGGCGTGTAAGGCAAAAGGATAAACAAATTGTGAAGCCAAGTCAAAACTATTAAAACACTGAGCATTTTACTGATGTCACTTAAATATGAAAATTGTGCAACAAGTATGATGATGACAATAAATTGAATAACACTCAGTTGAATTTTTGCAAAAGCTACATTACGAAACACCCAATGCTGAGACGGCCAATAATGCAAAGTGGAAAACAATAAAAAAACAATAAGAAAAATTTCTACAATCATTATTTGAGCAAAATATTGACAAATGTATCTTGAGCTACAAACCCATCTTTATCAATCTTAACTTTGTAAAGTCTGTGATTGATACTGTTTGGAATAGGTTTGTATTTGTCCTGACCTATAATTTCGTTGACAAATTTTGGAGTTGTGTTACTATGACCAACAATAATAGTATTTTTACCATAGGTTTTTGTCCAAAATTCTTCAGTAAACAAGGTGTCTTTCGCTTCATAAAACTGGACTTGGTCTTTGTATGGATAAACAATTGGAATCATCGTTTGAAATGTTCGCATATAGTCTGTGGTATAGAACATTTCTAAATTTTTGTCCTCAAAATATTCGCCCCAATATTTACTTCGTTCAAAACCTTTATCACTGAGTTCAGGATTTTCTTCAGAAGGATCATCTCTTAATTTTTCTGCGTGCCGAATCAAAAAGTATGTGGTCTCTTTTGGTGTTTCTCCAGAAGGTATATCCAGTTGTCTAACTTTTTTCTTATCGCCTTGACAGGCAAAGCATACAATAAGACAAAAAGCAAACAAATATTTCGTATTATTCATTAGTAAGGTTTTATAAGTTCAAGTAAAATAAACTGATTAAGTTGTTTTCCTATGGCATTAAAATTATTATCACTGATCAAAATTAAACTTTTATTTCCATTTGGTAAATCCGAGCCAAAACTTATGCCTTCTATATTGTCAATAAAGCCAAATTCTAATTTGTTTTTAATTTTTTTTGAATCGAAAATCAAAGTTTTTGAAAGGCTTTTACCTTTATAGTTCTTAAAATTGGTTTTGTTTAAAGTATTTTCAGCCGAAGACATATCGATTAAAAATAATTTCACTCTATTCCCTTTTGAACCGTGACCTGCAGAAAATGAACGTTCTATTAATAGAATATGTGTTCTGTCTATTTGCAAAATTTCAGTTGCGCCATTGAGCCCAAAGGGTAAAAAAGGAATTTTAATCAAACGCTCTAAATCATAACTATACTGAATATCAGGTTGAGAATTATCAAAATTATAATGGGTTATTCTCACAGGCGAAAATGAATTGTAGAGTTTAGGTTTACGACCATCTTCTTGAAGTGGCACTTCATTAACCACCCAAAAACCTTGTTTATTATAATCAAGACTTAAGCCTTCAAAAACGCCATTGTGTCTCGGCTTGTTTGAATAATCTAAATCAAAATGTTTGGGTAAATCATATTTCTTTTGACATTGACCTTGGTCGTTAACTTCTAAAATTTGAGCGTTTATATTAGAATTGATAGATCCTTCTGTTGAAATGAGATAGCCAGAACCCTTTGGTAAAAATCTTATACTTTCTGTATCAAATCGCTTGATATCATCACAAGTCAGCGTTTTAACATCTTTAAATTCAACAGATTGAATTTTTTGATTTTTGATGCGAATTTCCACTTGAAAAATATCAGGATTTGTAGATTGATCTGAAATTAAAACAAAATATTCACCATTATAATCTATGCCAGACAATCCGCCTATTTCAGTGTTTTTAAAAGATTTTTGTTTTAAAATAAATTCGTCTAAAAATTTAACTTGATAAGGTGCTGAAGTATTTAATTTTGCCGTTTTGCAACTCGTTAAATTCAAAATCATAAAAAAAGCCACAACATTCAATAGTTGAACATTGTAGCTTTTAGTGAATTGTTTTATTCTCATTTTATTTGATATCGACCAACTCGACATCAAAAATTAAGTAGGCGTTTGGTGGAATAACGCCTCCAGCACCTCTTGGACCGTAACCTAAATCTGGTGGAATGACCAAAGTGGCTTTTTCACCCTTTTTCATCAGTGCAATGCCTTCATCCCAACCTGCAATTACACGGCGCTGACCAAGTGGAAATGTAATAGGTTTATTTCTTTTAAAAGACGAATCGAAAACAGTGCCGTCTATTAACCGCCCTTCGTAATGCACGCTAACATTATCGCCAGCTTGTGGTTGTTCGCCGTCAGGATTTTCTTCAGTGATGACGTATCTTAAACCTGATTCGGTTTTTTCAAGATTGTCGTATTGGCTATTTATTTTGTTGTTGATTTCTTCTTGTCTTTTGGCTTGAGCTTCTTCAAATTCTGCAATACCATTTTCAAAGGCTTTTGCCGCGTCGAAGTTTTTGGCCTCTTGACCTTTTCTAATGATTTTTACAGTGTTTATACTCACATCTTCTTCAGGTTTGTTTCTTGCATCAGTTTCAACATTTCCGATAGAATCAACGATAGGTTGACCTTCTACAATTTGACCAAATACCGAGTAAGAACCATCCAATCGTGGTCTTGGTGTAAGTGTAATAAAGAATTGACTGCCATTAGTATTAGGACCACCATTGGCCATTGACAATACACCTATAGTATCATGAGATAATTCAGGATTAGTCTCATTTGGAAATTTATAGCCAGGATCACCTTGACCCGTGCCAAGTGGGTCACCACCTTGGATGATATTATCTTTAATAATTCTATGAAAAGTTAAGGAATCATAAAAATTAATCCCTTGGTATTTCTCCATAACTTTAGGATTTGTTCCTTCGGCGAGAGACACAAAATTCCCGACAGTCATCGGGGCTTTTTTGTGGTAAAGTTGAGCGATAAATTCACCGTAATTGGTGTCAAATTTAGCATATAGCCCGTCATCTAAATTGGGATATTCATCTTGACAAGACATACTTGAAATGATTAAGGTTAATAAAAGTAATTTTGAAAGTGTTTTCATTGTTCTGTTTGTTTTATCGATTTTAGTTTTACTGTTGCTTTTAAAGGCACGTCAGATCCTATTCTTTTTTTATCACCATAAAACCCGTAAGCACGAGATGATGGAAATAAAAAGGTGACTTGTTCGCCAGCTTTCATGATTTTTAGACCTTCACGAAGACCTGTCATTAAGCGTTGTTGATCCATTAAATACTGTCGTTGACCAACTTCAGCCATCGTGTAAATGGTGTCTTCTGCAAATGTCCTCAAGTTATAGGTAAACGTGACTTGATCTCCAAATTGTGGTGTTATGGTATCGCTGTTGTTTTTCTGAATATAATGATACCAAAATCCATCAGAGGAATTGAAGTAAGTATTAGCACTATCGTTTTCAATGATTTTAAAAATCGCTTTTTCTTCAGCTTTAAGTAAAGCTTGATTGCGTTTTAGGGATTCATCTAAAAAAGATCCGCTTTGGTAACTCACTGGTTTTCTTGGCTTGGGCTGGTGACAAGCCACTAAAAAAACCAGTAATAACAAGCTAAAAACAATTTTAAAGGGCTGCATTTAATTCCGTTTTATAATCGGGTAGTAAACTTACAAATTTTTTGATAGTTGCGTCAAGACTCAATTCACTTTTACCACCGGCTGCATTTTTGTGACCACCTCCTTCAAAATGCTGTCTTGCAAATTGATTGACATCAAAATTTCCTTTTGAGCGAAACGAAATTTTAATAATCTTTTGTTGAGCATCTTCTTTAAAAATAGCGGCTAAAACCACATTTTTAATCGACAAACCGTAATTCACAAAACCCTCGGTATCACCTTTTCTAAAATGATTGTCGTCTAATTCTTTTTGACTCAGATGTATGTATGCTACGCCAAAATCTTCGAGATATTCTAAGTTTTGCATCGCCTGCCCTAAAAGTTTTAGTCTGCTGTGAGAATTAGCATCGAATGTTTGTTGCTGAATTTGATGTGCAACAGCGCCTTTCTCAATCAATTCCGCGGCAATTTGGTGTGTTCTCGCCGTGGTAGAAGGAAATTTAAACGAACCCGTGTCGGTCATAATACCGAGATATAAGCAACTTGCAATGTCTCTATCGATTAAATCTGTAGCCTTTAAACGGTCAATACACTCAAAAACCAATTCTGCAGTTGAACCATATTCAGGATGTGAAATAGTCACCTCAGCATAAGTGTCAGGTTCTTGATGATGGTCTATCATCACAAAAGGTTGATCAACGGTTTCTAAATCTTTTTGCAGCTCCTCGCCTACTCGAGATAAATGATTAAAATCTAAAGTAAAAATTAAATCAGCGTTTTGAATAGCTTTTTGCGCACTTTGCTTTTCATCAGAATAAATCAAAATTTGTTCTTGATTAGGCACCCAGTTTAAAAATTCTGGGTAGGCATTAGGCATTATTACTTCTACTTGATGATTGAGTTGTTTTAAAAACAAACCCCAAGCCATACAACTGCCAACGGCATCACCATCTGGATTTTTGTGACCGATAACCACACTATTTTTAGGCGATTGAATTAAAGTATGAAGTTTTTGAATAGTTTCATTTTGCATAGCGCAAAAGTAAGATTTTATTTTTGAGTGTTTAACCCTTAATATGAGTTACTTTCTCAATAAGAATTTTATTTTTTCTGGATTTTGCCTACTATCCCAAATACTTAAAATATTAATATTTTCTTTTTTGATTTCATAAATGATTAAATAATCACGAACAATTTTGATTCGAGCGTCATACTTGTCGGTTGGTTTTCCAATTTCTGGGTGTTCTGCAATTAATTTTATAGCTTCTTTGAACAAATTATTTAATTTCTTGCTGTATTCATTGGATTTATTCCTTTTTATCCAATATTCTAAAATCGCTATCCTATCATTTTGCGCCCTGAGAGACCAAATTACCTGTTTAGCCATTTTTCTATGTCTTGATCAGCTTCTTCACCCGTTAAAAATTCACCGTTTTTAATTTGAGTTCGAGCTTCCTCTACCGCAGTAATTTGCTCATTATTTAATTTGTAGGGGATTTGGCTTTTATTGTCTTGATTGAGGTAATAATAGAATTCTTCTAATAAATTCTTATTGTTGGATAAATTAATTTCGTTAATTAATTTTTTCTTTATTTCAACTGTTTTCATTGTTGCTCTATTTGATAAAACATTACCTTAAAGATATTAAAAAAAATTGTATTTAGAATTTATTAATAAATCACCTTAAGCCATAACTCCAAAGTTAGACTTCAATAACCACATCTTTCACGCCTTTTCCATTGATTTTATTAAAATAAAAATCCATTCTTCCTAAATTTAAACCTGCCCAACCGACTTGATTGATCAAAGTGATTTTTCCTGCTTGGTTAACAACTTTAGAGGGTTGATCTAAAAATGTATGCGTATGACCACCAATAATCAAATCAATATCTTTCGTGCTTTTGGCCAATTGAATATCACTTATTTTATCTGATTGGTATTGATAACCCAAATGAGATAGACAAATAACCAAATCGCATTGGTGGTCTTGCTTTAAAATTTTCACTTGGTCTTGAGCGATTTCAATGGGGTTAATATATTTCGTTTCACCATAAAGATTTTTAGACACCAAACCTTCCAACTCAATGCCGAGTCCAAAAACGCCGATTGATATGCCGTCCACTTCATAAATTTGGTAAGGCTTTACCAAGCCGTCCAACGATGTATTTGATAAATCATAATTAGCATTGAGCAAATCAAATTTGGCGTGTTGTAATTGTGCTGTAATATTGTCAATGCCATTATCAAACTCGTGATTACCAATAGTTGATGCTTGATAGCCCATTTTAGACATCAATTTATATTCCAATTCGCCACCATAAAAATTAAAATACGGCGTACCTTGAAAAGCATCACCAGCATCGAGAAGAAGCGTATTGGGGTTTTCTGCCTTTATCTGCTGAATAAGATTGTATCGACGACTCACGCCGCCTCGATTAGGGAATTTGCGATGATTATTTGGAAATGGGTCAATATGGCTATGCACATCGTTAGTGTGTAAAATCGTGATGTGTTTATCGTAAGATTTTTGCCAAATCGTAGGATTAACCACACTGCTTAATCCAATAACACTACTAACTTTTATAGTTTGGTTGATAAATGTTCTCCGTTTCATATTATTGGATTTTGACAAAACGCTGGTCGGCTGATGAAGAAATGGTATCCTGCTTTTTAAAGTAATCTATAAAAAGGTTTCTCAATTTGTAGTCGAGCTTATAAACCTGCTTTGCGTTTTTAAAAAAAATCATATTATCTCCGCCTTGCAACAAATAATCAGACGTTGCGATAAAATAGGTTTTATCATCGTTGATGGGTTTACCGTTAATTTTAAAATCTAAAATTTCACTATTGTTTTTTATACGCAATTGCATATTTGAAATCGGATGAGCCACTTGATTTTTGCCTAAATAATTTATCATTGCTTTGATTGATTGAGCATCTAATTCCGCAACCGCCACCATATTCTCAAACGGCATAATATTGTAAGCAGTTTTTGTTGTAATTACACCTTGATTAATTCCTGAGCGAATACCGCCGTAATTCAACAAAACCCCATCAATTGAATCTTTATGACGAGTATAAAAAATAGGGTTAGCCATGTCATAAACCGCATCAGCCATCATATTCCCAATAGCCGAATTTAAAGGGTTATCAGACTTAAACATTGCTTTTTTAGTATAACTCAAAGGGCGATTCATTTCTTCTTGAATGGCATTTCTGTAGGGCTCGATGTATTCTTCAAGAGATTTATCTTGAGTTAAATTAGAATCAATCGCAATTTGTTGGCCTTTAATTTTAACCAGTTCTGGTTGATTTTGACAAGACATCAAAACGGCAAAACAAAGAAGAATTATAATTTTAAACCATTGCGTTTTCATAACATTAATTTTTATTTTCCAACAGGGGCACAAACCTAAATTCGCCATAAGTATGTTTATCAAATTTATCTTTAGCCGTTCGCACAAATAAGGTCATAATTTGAGGGTCTTCGCCAACAGGAATCACTAATCGGCCGCCAATGTTCAATTGAGCCATCAAGGGTTTAGGCACAAAGGGCGCGCCAGCAGTGACGATAATTTTATCAAAAGGCGCATATTCTGGCAAGCCTTTATAGCCGTCACCAAAACTCAAATATTTTGGTCGATATCCTAATTTCTCTAAAAAGCGTTTAGTCGATTTGTAGAGTTTTTGTTGTCGCTCAATGCTGTAAACTTGTGCGCCAATTTCACAAAGCACAGCAGTTTGGTAACCACTACCTGTGCCAATTTCCAACACTTTATCTCCTTTTTCAACCTGCATCAATTCCGTTTGAAACGCCACCGTAAAAGGCTGCGAAATCGTCTGCCCTTCAGCTATCGGAAACGCTTTATCTTGATAAGCAAAATCTTCAAAACTGCTCTCCATAAACAAGTGCCGTGGTATGCGGCTTATCGCCTCCAAAACCCGCTCATCTTTTATCCCTTTATCCTTCAGTTTTTCAACCAGTTGTCTGCGCTTACCTTGTTGTTTAAAAGTATCTTTCAATGCAAAATTTTAAAACAGTAAAAGTAATTAAATAGGACAGGTTTAAAAAAATTAAACTTGATTTTTTGAAGCGAAAAAGTTCAGGCTTATTTACTCAAGTCCGTTCCCGCTTTCCGCTATAGTTGTTGGTCATTTGCTTTTTTTGTCTGTGCGTTTCGTGGCTTCCGATGGTCGCCCCGCCTCGCCCACAAAAAATAATACCAAATATCCTATAAAATGAGATTATAAGAAATTGAGTTATACTTGGCTTAATCAAGGCATAAAAAATCAAGCATAGCCTTAGCTACGTTTTATTTTTTTAACGAAGAGTAAGCCAAGTAGAAACTATTTATTTGTCTTATTATATAGGATATTTGGTATAACAAAAACCTGCACAAGCTGCCGCTCCAATCGGGGCTAAGACGGGGGTTTGGTAATATGATAAGTTTTAGTTTTTTTACTTTTTAAATGGGTTACAAGATGATTTTTTCATTATTCAAATCTCTTTATCCAGTTTATTTGGATTTTGTCTATTATCAAATATCGTTACAATGTTAATTTGGTTAGAGTTATAGCGATAATATAAGGTGGTTTGCTTAGTTATTACACACTTTCTTATACCCTTCCCTTTTTTAGATTTAGGAAATATCTCTGGTTGACTCATAATCAATTCAATCGATGAATCTAATTTTATAATAAAGTCTTTTTTAACTTTAATAGACCATTCTTCAGTTAAATACTCAAACAAGTTATCTAATTTCTTTTCTGCTGTTTTTGAAATGACAACCTTCCTAGCCAATTTATCTGTGTTTTTGCATAAAAGCATCGTAATCTACTACATCGGAATTTTCAATCTCTAAAGAAGCCTTTTCAATCTCTTTGCGTTGCTCAATCGACAGGTCATCCCAAAAATCTAATGTTTTTTCTGTGTGAAAGATTTTTTTTATTCGTTCAATTAATCTTGGATTTTCAGTATCCAAAAGCATTTGAATCAATTCTATTTTTTCAGCCTGAATGTTCATCGCATTGTTTTAATCAAAAATAAAAAATAAATACCAAAGTTGAATTGAAATAATTAATTTTTAAATAAATTTAAAACATCTAAAGCTAAACTTCTCATCATTATACTAAAGCTTTACAATCATCAATCTAAATTCAAAAAAGAAATGTTATTTTTGATAAAAATTTAAAATATGCTGAAAATAGGTGTCGTTGGCGCAGGTCATTTGGGAAAAATTCATTTGAGATTAGCCCAAGCTTCAGAAGCTTATGAACTTGTCGGTTTTTTTGATATGGATGAAACTAATGCTAAAAACATAAGCCAAGACAATGGCTATAAGTTTTATGACAATTACCAAAACCTCTTAAACGATGTGGATGTGATTGATATTGTTACACCAACTTTATCACATTTTGAAATGGCTAAGCAAGCCATCGAAGCAGGCAAACATACGTTTATCGAAAAACCCATCACCAACACTGTTGAAGAAGCCGAAGCCTTGATTAAACTGTTAGACAAGCATCAAGTCAAAGGTCAAGTGGGTCACGTGGAGCGGTTTAATCCAGCTTTTATCGCCAGTGCACCGAAGATAAAAAATCCGATGTTTATTGAAGCGCATCGCCTCGCAGAATTTAATCCTCGTGGCACGGATGTTCCCGTGGTTTTAGACTTGATGATTCACGATATTGATGCCATTTTAAGCGTTGTCGATTCTGAAGTAAAATCCATCAACGCCAGTGGGGTTTCTGTGATTAGCGAAACGCCAGATATTGCCAATGCCCGTATTCAGTTTGAAAACGGTTGTGTGGCCAATCTCACAGCGAGTCGGATTTCTTTAAAAAATATGCGAAAAGCGCGGTTTTTTCAAAAAGATGCCTACATTTCTGTGGACTTTTTAGAAAAAAAATCTGAAGTCGTCAAAATGAAAGATGCTCCAAAAACACCAGGTGACTTTGATATGATTCTTCAAAATGCTGAAGGGGTGAAAAAGCAAATTTATTTTGACAACCCTAAAGTGCAAGAAAACAATGCTATTCTTGAGGAATTAGAAAGTTTTGCAAGAGCCATAAACGAAAATAAACCTACTCAAGTTACTTTTAGACAAGCAGCGGATGCGCTAAAAGTGGCAAAGTCTGTAATTGATAATTTTTAATTTTAAACACATATACTTATGAAAAATATAGCCGTTATCGGTGCAGGAACAATGGGCAATGGTATTGCTCACACTTTTGCACAATTTGGATACAAAGTCAGTTTAATTGATATTTCTCAAAATAGCCTTGATAAAGGCGTAGCCACCATTACTAAAAATTTAGATAGAATGGTGGCTAAAGATAAAATCACTGAGTCTCAAAAAAAAGAAACTTTAAACAACATCAGCACTTATACTGATTTAGAAAAAGGTGCAGAATATGCCGGTCTTGTGGTAGAAGCTGCGACTGAAAATGAAAAAATAAAATTAGATCTCTTTAGAAAATTAGATGAAATCTGTCCAGATGATACCATTCTGGCGACCAATACCAGTTCAATTCCTATTACAAAAATTGCAGCTGTAACGCAACGTCCAGAGCAAGTCATCGGGATGCACTTTATGAATCCGGTGCCCATTATGAAATTAGTTGAAGTCATTAGAGGTTATAACACTTCAGACGAAACCACAAATACGGTTTTAGAATTATCTAAAAATCTCAAAAAAGTGCCGACCGAAGTCAACGACTATCCCGGCTTTGTCGCCAACCGTATTTTAATGCCGATGATAAACGAAGCCATCGAAACTTTATACAACAACGTGGCTGGCGTTGAAGAAATTGATACCGTCATGAAACTCGGTATGGCACACCCAATGGGACCGCTACAATTGGCAGATTTTATTGGTCTTGACGTTTGCCATTCTATTCTTGAAGTGATGTATGAAGGTTTTAAAAATCCAAAATATGCACCTTGTCCGTTATTGGTCAATATGGTTAGAGCAGGTAAACTCGGTGTAAAATCTGGAGAAGGTTTCTACGATTATAGCGAAAGCAGAAAAGCTGAGAAAGTTTCAGCTCAATTTACATCATAAAATATGCCTATAGTCAAAGCTTTCAAAGCTACTCGACCGACTCGAGACAAGGTCAGTTTGATCGCCTCAAGAGCTTACGAAACTTATTCTAAAAAAGAACGTGAAGCTCGACTTGACCATAATCCATTTTCATTCTTGCATATCGTCAATCCTGGTTATAAATACCAAAAGGAAGTTTCTGGAAAAAAACGTTTTGGAATGGTTAAAAACCGATTTCAAGAATTTAAAGAAGATGGTATCTTTATTAAAGATAATCAAGCCCAGTTTTACATACATCGAATTGTCTATCGCAACGAACAGATTTTTACTGGTCTTGTCGCCAAATCGAGTTGTCAAGATTATATTGATGGTAAAATTAAAAAGCACGAAGACACTATTTTAGAGCGTGAAAAAACATTTTCAAAATATTTAAAAACAGTCAGATTTAATGCTGACCCTGTTTTATTGACCTATCCAAAACAAGATTCTATCAATGAAATAATTGAGCGTTACTGTTCTGAACGTGCGGAGTATGAATTTACCACAACTTCTCGAGAAACCCATTATTTATGGCTGATTAACGACAAAAATGATATTGAAAACATAGAACACACATTTGCAGAAATGCAAAATATTTACATTGCTGACGGCCATCACCGTTGTGCATCATCAGCTTTATTAGCTCAAAATTTAGCTCAAGACAATGACGCTCACAATGGCGATGAAGACTACAACTATTTTATGAGTTATCTCATTTCTGAAGATCAACTTAAGATACATGAGTTTAACCGTTTAATAGCTGATTTGAACGGTTTAGATAAAGACGAATTTTTGATTAAGCTCGATGAACATTTTAAAATCGAAAATCGCGGGGAAACTTATTACAAACCCCATAATAAACACCATTTTAGTATGTATTTGGATGGTGAGTTTTATTCACTTTATTTGAGAAAATCTCAGTATCACTTTGAAAATGCTTTAGAAAAATTAGATGCTCAAATCCTCTATAAAACCATTCTGAAGCCTATTTTAAATATAACAGATTTAAAAAATGATAATCGCATCGATTATGTCAAAGGGCAAAAAGACATGGCCTACGTTAAAAGTGCTATTGATCAAAAGCAATATGCCGTTGGTTTTGGGATGTTGCCACCAACCATTGAAGAAATCAAAAATATAGCAGATGAAGACTTGGTGATGCCGCCAAAAACGACTTATATAGACCCGAAACTGAGAAGCGGTGTAACGATTTATGAATTTTAAAAACGATTGAAGATGACAGACATCAAAAAAAATTTAAAGACTATAAAAGAAAAATTAGCCGATGGTATCACTTTGGTAGCCGTATCTAAAACCAAACCTAACGAAGATATTCTGGAAGCCTATGATACTGGTCATAGAGATTTTGGAGAAAATAAAATCCAGGATATGACCGATAAATACGAAGCGCTTCCCAAAGATATTCGTTGGCATATGATTGGTCACGTGCAACGCAATAAAGTGAAATATATGGCCAAATACGTGCATTTAATTCACGCCGTAGATAGCTTAAAGTTACTTAAAGAAATCAACAAACGTGCAAAAAACGAAGAACGACAAATTCAGTGTTTATTGCAATTGAAAATCGCTGAAGAAGACTCCAAATTTGGATTGGACAAAGATGATTTACTCGATATTTTAAAAAGTGATGCGCTTCAAAGTTTTGAAAATGTCAAAATTGTGGGTCTAATGGGGATGGCCACTTTTACTGATGATGAGCAACAAATTCACAGGGAGTTTACACAACTTGAAAATTTGTATTTTGACTTAAAAGACCAATATCAATTTACAACCTTATCAATGGGAATGAGTGGTGATTATGAGTTGGCACTCGAGCACCACACTAATATGGTTAGAATAGGCAGTAAGATTTTTGGGAAGAGAGATTATGATAATTGGTGAATGTTTTAGTGCTTTTATATTAAAAAAGTAATAAACCTAATAATTTGTATATTTGATAAAAACCATCAGACATGGATATTCAGACTAGAAAAATAGAATTTGTTCAAGAATTTCTAAAAATTGAAAGTGAAGACATCATTAATCGCTTAGAAAATATTCTACACAAAGAAAATAAAAATTCTGAAAAAGAAGTATTTGAGCCAATGAGTATTGATGAACTCAACAAACGCATTGATAAATCATTGGAAGATTCTAAAAATGGAAGATTGACTAAAGCAAGTGACTTAAAGGCTAAAATGGAGAAATGGCGTTAGAGGTGTATTGGACTGAGTTTTCTGAAAGAGAACTTGAAAATATATTTGAATATTACAAAAACAAAGTAAGTTTTAATGTTGCTAAAGCAATAACAGATGGGATTTATAACGAAGTTCTCAAGCTTGAGCAGCAACCCGAAATGGGACAAATTGAAGAACTCCTGATTAAAAGAAATCAAGACTTTAGATATTTGATTTATAAAATCTATAAAATAATTTACAGCATTAATTATTCAGAAGGTAAAGTTGAAATAAATGATGTTTTTGACACCAGACAAAATCCAACTAAAATAGAGCGAAATAGTTGATTTTAAGTTTCACAGTGCTTTTTTATAGTTTCATTATAAAGCCTAATTTCAATAGTCCCAACAAAATTCGAGATACTTCAAAAAATAAGTTTATTTGACGGTTTTATATAATTTAATTATTTACACCGGTGGGTTTATTTCCTTTTTTCACTTTAGCTTTGCCAAAAATATTTTTAACATCTTAAAAGAGTAATCAATTTACGCCATAATAGACATAGAATCCACTGGAGGAAAATACAATGAAGAAGGTATTACTGAAATTGCCATCTACAAATTTGACGGTCACGAAGTCGTTGATAAATTTTGTAGCCTTATTAACCCTGAGCGAAAAATACAAGCCTTTGTCGTCAAGCTCACAGGCATCAATCAAGAAATGCTACGCTTTGCCCCAAAATTTCACGAGGTCGCCAAACGCATTGTAGAAATCACTGAAGATTGTATTATCGTGGCACATAATGCCAAGTTTGACTATCGTATTTTACGCACGGAGTTTTCTCGTTTAGGTTATGACTACCAGAGACAATCGCTTTGCACGGTAGAACTCTCTAAAAAACTAATTCCTAATATGCCATCTTACAGTTTGGGAAAACTGACAAAGTCACTCGGAATTCCTTTATCTGGAAGGCATCGTGCAGAAGGTGATGCTCAAGCTACAGTAAAATTACTCAAACTTTTACTAAACAAAGACCAAGATAAAAGCATATTAAAAAACCACGTTCGCCTAAAGCCTAAAAAGCAAGTCGATAGCAAACTGCTTAACTTTTTAGAGACGCTGCCACAGGAAACTGGGGTTTATTTTTTTTATGACAAAGACAAAAATCCACTTTATGTTGGTAAAAGTAAAAACATCAGAAAACGCATCAATCAACATTTTACTAAAGACAATCCAAAATCGAAATCTATTCAACGCCTAACCGAGGATGTACAATTTGAAATTACTGGAAACGAACTCATTGCACTTCTCAAGGAAAATGAATACATCAAAACACTCCAACCCGAGTTTAATCGTGCATTAACCAAAACGCAATTGACTCACGGCGTTTATATCCAAAAAGACAATGAAGGCTATTTAAATTTTAAAGTCAAGCCTATCAATGATAAATTAAGTGCTTTAACGACATTTTCAAATTTAAAATCAGCAAAAAGTTTTTTAGAACAAATTATTGACACATACCAGCTTTGCCTGAATAAAACCAGTCTTGGCAATCATCAAAAAAGCTGTTTTAACTATGGTATTAAAACTTGTCGTGGGGCTTGTTTGGGCAAAGAAGAAGCTGAAGACTATAATATAAGAGCAGAGGAATGCATAGCTCGGTATAGTTTTGAAAACAAAAGTTTTTTACTCATTACCAAAGGACGAGAACCTGGCGAAAAATCTTTGGTTTACATAAAGGATGGTAATATTCTTGGATTCGCATATTTTGATTTAAATTTACAAATTCAAAAGTTAGAAATTTTGAATCGGATAATCACGCCAATTCAACATCAACGCGATGCCAGACATATTGTTCAAAGCTATATGAGAAAGTATTCTAACAGATATAAATTGATAGATTTATGACGCTATCATCGGCATTTAAAGTTTTGAAAAAACTAAATATTGTACTAAGTATTGTAGCTACTTTACTTATTCTTTTTGATTTTGGTTTTAGCCATAGCAATTTTGAAACACAATTTTTAGATGTTTTTTTTATCATCACAATTATTTCAAATCTTACTGTTTTAATTTTTGAGTATTTGCTCAAAGCAAAAGTAAGTGGGTTTAAAGTCTTGCTGTTTGATATTATCTTTATAGGATTTTCAATTTTTTTATTACTCAACCAATTTAGGGTTGTTGAAATTAGCTTTTTTGAATCTCACCATTGGTTACAAATAGTGATATTTCTGGGATTGATTCGGTATCTTTCTAACTTAAATTTCAAATATTCCAAAACAAGACTTGACCCTTCTCAAATTTTTATTCTCAGTTTTATTTTGATCATTTTTTTTGGAACCTTGGCATTGATGCTGCCAAAGGCTACATACACCGAAATCAGTTTTGTTGATGCCTTATTTACATCCACAAGTGCGGTATGTGTTACAGGTTTAATAGTTGTAGATACAAGCACTTTTTTCACACCATTTGGTCAAGGTATCATTATGGTTTTGATACAAATTGGTGGTTTGGGTATCCTGACCATTGCCAGTTATTTTAGCTATTTTTTTAAAAGTGGTTCGTCTTATGAGAGTCAATTAATGCTCAGCGAAATCACTCAAAGTAATAAAGTTAATGCTGTTTTTGGCACTTTAAAATATATCATAGGCATCACTTTTTTCATTGAAGGAGTTTCAGCGGTATTTATTTATTTTAGTCTGGATGCTTCAAGTTTTAATAATTTTGGAGAACATATTTTCTTTTCTATTTTTCATTCGGTTTCGGCATTCTGTAATGCTGGTTTTTCAACACTCAGCAACAGCCTTTACGAAACTGGATTTAGGTTCAATTATGGGTTGCAAGCTGCTGTAGTTCTAACTTTTATATTTGGCGGTTTAGGCTTTCCTATTGTTGCTAACATTGTTTCTTATTTAAAAAATAAAATTTTAAGACTCTTTGATTTCAAAAAACACATCAAACACAGACCTTGGTTAATGAATATCAATAGCAGGATAAATCTCATTACCACAGGAATAATAACCTTAGGGGCTTTTATCTTTTTTATTTTAGTTGAATATGATGGTGCTTTAGCCCATTTAGACATAAAAGGCAAGTTCGTCAATGCTTTATTTACTGCAGCAACGCCAAGAACAGCGGGTTTTAACACCATAGATATGGCTGAGTTAGCGGTGCCAAGTATTTTATTTACCATACTTTTGATGTGGATTGGGGCTTCACCTTCTTCTACTGGTGGTGGAATTAAGACTTCAACAGTGGCTGTAGCCTTACTCAATATTTTTAATTTAGCAAGAGGAAAAGACAAACTTGAAGTTTACAGACGTGAGATCAGTCAAATTTCCATCAACCGGGCGTTTGCCATTATCGTTTTATCTTTGTTTGTCATAGGTCTGAGTATTTTATTAGTTTCAGTGCTTAATCCTGAATTAAAACTTTTAGATGTCGTATTTGAATGTTTTTCAGCCTACAGCACGGTTGGACTTAGTTTAGGTGTGACATCGAGTCTTAGCTCAGCCAGTAAAATTGTAATAGTGTTTACAATGTTTATCGGCCGAGTCAGTATGTTGACGCTTATTGTTGCTTTGGTTAAAAAAGTAATGAAGAAAAATTACAATTATCCAAAAGAAGAAATTATTATTACTTAAAAAATAAAATGAATAGGTCATGAAATATATCATAGTAGGTCTTGGAAATTTTGGAGCGTCTTTAGCGCAAAAACTTACTGAAAATAAAAATGAAGTCATTGCGATAGATGATAGTCTTGAAAAGGTGGAATATTACAAAGAAAAAATCACCCATACCATAAGAATGGATGCTACGGATGAAAATACCGTAAGTGGTCTCCCTATTAGTAATACAGATATAGTTATCATTGCTATTGGCGAAGACGAAGGCGCCAATGTGATGACGACTGCTTTATTTAAAAACTTAAATGCAAAACGTATTATCAGTCGATCTATTACTCCATTGCACGAAAAAGTATTAACAGCCATTGGCGTAGATGATATTGTGAGGCCAGAACAAGAATCTGCAGAAAAATGGTCTAAAAAGCTTTCGCTTCAAAACATTGTAGATTCGTTTGAATTAGGCGTGAACTTCTCTATTGTTGAAGCCAAGATTCCTAAAAAATACGCCGGCCAATCGATAAGAGAAATGCATTTGAGAAGAAAATTTAATATTTTAGTCTTAACCGTTATAGAAGCTAAAAACAAAAAAGAAACCGAGTCTTTTCAGCTCAACGAAAAAATTGAAGGTATAGCTGACCCTGATAGTGTGGTCAATGATAATGATGTTTTGGTGCTTTTTGGTGCCAATAGAGACCTCAAAAACTTTTTAAAACAAGAATTAAAATAAATCTTGACCAATTCAAACAAAACCTTAGTCTGTATTTTTGGCCCGACTGCCATAGGCAAAACTCGGGTGAGTATTGAAATTGCTAAAGCATTTAATACTGAAATTATTTCCTGCGATTCGAGGCAATTTTATAAAGAAATGAAAATCGGCACCGCTGTGCCATCTGATAAAGAACTCGCACAAGTTCAACACTACTTTATTCAACACCTTTCTATTTTTGATAATTATAGCGTTGGTGATTACGAAAAAGACGCTTTAAAAAAGATTAATAAAATCTTTCAACATAAAAATATACTCTGCTTAACAGGTGGTAGCGGTTTATATCAGAAAGCGGTATTAGAAGGTTTAGACCATTTTCCTGAAGTGGATAAAAACATCAGAAAAAAACTGAACACCATTTTTGAAAATGAAGGCATCAAACCGCTTCAAGATCAGTTAAAGCGACTTGATCCTGAATATTTTAAAACTGTAGATATACAAAACCCACATCGTTTGATAAGAGCGCTTGAAATTTGTATTGGCACGTCTAAATCCTATTCTTCATTTATCAATACCAACAAAACTTCAAATCGAGATTTTAGACCTATAAAAATTGGCTTAACAGCAGATAGAACTATTATTTATGAGAGAATTGAACAACGTGTCGATAACATGTTTGACAATGGTTTGCTTAAAGAAGCTCAATCGCTTTATAAATATAGAAATCTAAACGCCTTACAAACTGTAGGCTATAAAGAGTTATTTGAGTATTTTGACGGTAAATTAAACTTTGAAGAAGCCAAAGCAGAAATTAAAAAAAATACGCGTCGTTATGCCAAACGCCAACTGACTTGGTATAGAAAACAGAAGGACATCAATTGGTTTGAGTATGATACAAATGTTGATAAGATTACAGACTACATCAAAACCACTCTACCCGTCAAATCATAAATTTAACGGGTTATGGCAATATGAAACTGTTTGTACTAATTAAGCTTTATCGTTGTCTTTTCCATGTACAACAAGTCTAAAGCCTTCACCGTGAATATTTAATATTTCTACAGTATCGTCCTTTTTGAGGTACTTTCTCAATTTAGCAATATAAACGTCCATACTTCTTGATGTAAAGTAATTATCGTCTCGCCAAATTTTGGTTAATGCTAATTCTCTTGGCATTAAATCATTTTCATGCAGGGCCAATAACCTAAGCAATTCATTTTCTTTTGGTGACAACTTAATTGGTTCTTCTTCCTTATAGGTTAAGAAACGAAGTTTTGAATTAAGAAAGAAGTTACCGATTTCAAACTCAAATTGTTTTGAATCAGCAAGACTATCAACACTTTTACGCTGCATGATAGCTTTGATTTTCATCAATAGCACTTCACTATCAAAGGGCTTATTAAGATAATCATCGGCTCCAACCTTGTAGCCTTTTAAGACATCTTCCTTCATGGATTTGGCCGTTAAGAAAATGATGGGGATATTTTCATTTTTCTCTCTTATTTCTTTTGCCAAGGTAAAGCCATCTTTATACGGCATCATGACGTCGAGGATACAAAGGTCAAAATTATCTTTTTTAAATTTTTCAAAACCTTCCATTCCGTTTTTAGCATGAGTAACATTGTAGTCGTTCATGCCTAAATAATCTTTAAGAACAATTCCAAAATTTGGATCGTCTTCTACTAAAAGAATTTTTTTGTTTTCAGTTTCCATATGTTATGATATTAGTGGTAATTTAATTATAAACGTACTTCCTTTTCCTTTTTCACTTTCTACAGTGATTTCACCGTGATGGTCTTCAACAATTTGCTTAACATAAGCCAAGCCAAGTCCGTGACCTTTCACGTTATGCACATCGCCTGTGTGCTCTCTATAAAATTTTTCAAAAATGCGTTTTTGAACAGCGTTTGACATACCGCTACCTTGATCGGCAATTTTAACAACAATATAATTTTTTACATTTTCGGTGTAGATATCTATTTTAGGTTCATCTGAGGAATATTTTATAGCATTGTCTAACATATTGACAATAACATTTGTAAAATGTGACTCGTTGGCTAAAATTGACGATTTATTTGCATCAAAATGAGTTTTTATGTAACCTTCTCTATTTTTCACAATGAGTTCAACATGTGTTATGGCTTGTTGTATTATGTCGTGAAGTTTTAATCTTTCTTTCGAAATATCAAGTTCATTCTTTTCGAGCTTAGAAATGCGCAACACATTTTCGACTTGAGCATGCATCCGCTTGTTTTCATCTCTAATCATTTTATGGTAGCGTTTTAGCATTTCAGGATGCTCTGCAATTTTTGGATTTTTTATAGAATCTAAAGCCAAATTGATAGTTGCAATTGGTGTTTTAAATTCATGCGTCATATTATTGATAAAGTCTGTTTTGATTTGAGAAATTTGACGTTGCTTTATCAATTGAGAAATAGCGGCAGCAAATGCTAAAACGATAATTAAGGTAAAAATAATGGAAACCCCACCCATAAAAGCTATAGAAGAAAGGATTTGAGATTTTTTATCAGTAAAGCTGACGTAAAGTTTATAATCTAAACTTTGCTCATTATAGTCAAAAATAGGAATACCATAAATAGCATCGTGGTTTAGATTAAAATCCTCAGATTTAACTTTTGTAGGCAAGTTGTCGTTGTAAATGCCAAATTCAAAATCAGAATCTATGTTGCGCTTTCTGATTTCAGACTCAATTAGAGAATTTATCTCATCATTATTGATACGATTGTGAATTGGAATGTTATTGGCTTCCGCCTGGACGCCGTCTGTAATTTGAATCCTTTCAAGATCGTTTAGATGTTCTATTTTTTTATAGCCTTGTTCTATATTTTGTTTTTGGCCATCAATATGTTTATTTCTAACAACTTTAGTGACTTTTTTATTGATGTATTTTCTAAATTCAATACTGTCTTTATTGCCTATCAAAAAAGGAGAAGCCATTTTGTAATCTTCTCTTAGAATACTATTGGTATAGATGAAATAGTCCGTAGAATAGTTTTCTTCATTAATCTTAAACAGCTCGCTAACCTGACTATTAATTGGTCTTAAGCTATCAGAAAGACTTAAAAATTTATAGTAATAACTGTCTAATTCGTTTTTTTCAATTTTGTCTGCAACATTAATCAAGACTTCTTTGGCGCTAATTGAAAATTGATTTGAGCTATTGACTACAGAGTTTTTGATCCAATAAGCTTGAACCACAATAATACCAATCAGCGATAAGCTCATCAATATAACTATGAATTTGAAATAAGAGTATTTCATTAATGCATCATTAAAATCATGTGATTTACTAATCACATTAATTTTTCAAAATTATCGTTTTAATGATGAGATGTTAAGGCGTTTAACCTAATGTTAACACGGTATGATATTTATATTTTTTTAATATTTTTTATATTATATATTCAATATTTTATCATTTATTTCAACTATATCCTTTTTTAAATTGCCAATGTTTATATTATTAATAATGTAGTCTGCTTTTTTTATTTTAAGCTTATCATCCATTTGTTTATTCATTCGTTTTTTTATGTCATCTTCTGAAATATTGTCTCTTTTCTTTACGCGTTTAATTCGTGTTTTTTTTGGAGCAATCACTAAAATGATATAGTCAAAATTATCTTCTTGTCGCTGCTCAAAAATTAATGCAGATTCATAAACAACATAATCTGAATTCTGGTAGGATAACCATATATTAAAATCTTCTCTAACAACGGGATGAACTAAATTATTTAGAATTTCAAGTTTTTTAGGGTTATTGAAAACAATATGAGATAAGTAGTCTTTATTGAGCTTATCATCTTCATCGTAAGCTTCCTTACCAAATTGTTCTTTGATACTGCTAATTAGATTTTGATTGGTTTGCATTAAATATTTTGCCTTTATATCGGAAATGTAAACAGGCACATCGAGCTGCTTAAAAATGTTGACGACTGTGGATTTTCCACTACCTATTCCACCTGTAACACCAATAACTAGAGGCTTTTTCATTGTTTTTTCTTAATGAGATAATCCACTTTATTGATATGCATTTTTGGATTGATAATATCCTCAGGAGTTTTTTTAAGTTGAGGAATCATTATAGCATCCTGTTCGTAGCGTTTCTTATAATCGCAAACAACCTGAAAATCTAAATCTGATATTTTGTCATAAGATTTTAAACTCACCAAAAAAGAGACTTTAGCTTGATTAGGATAAGTTGTTAGTTGTAAGCTATCAGGGGTGTTAACGGTTTGTATATCAACCATTATAGTTTTTTCAGAAAATTTTTCAACAGGTAAATAATACTCAACTTGAGATGTATTAGCTTCAATAGTCTCTGATGGCATTTTTAAACCGATTTTACCAGTTAAAGTGTCTTTAATATTTTTAAGAACCAATTTTTGGTTTTCGACGTAATCTATTTTTTTTAATTCGCTCTTTGACCCTGTAATAACAATAGAATCTGGCTTATACTGAAGAGATTGTAAGGTGTTGTAACCTGATTTAAAACTGAGCTGTGCCGATATTTTAATTGGAACTTTTTTAGTTGCTTTTTTTCTAAATTTAAAAGCTATTTCGTCATTCTCAATAGAGATTTTTTCAGAATCAAAATTAAAATTGTTAACTATTCTATTAAGGATTGAGTTTTGTGAAATTATTAGTTGAGTTGATTCTTTTTTAAAGTCTTTAAATCTGATTTTAAGCGTCTTAGATGACAAATTATATTGCCATAATTTTAATCCATTTGCCTTAATATTCACATTAATAGTTTTAGTTGTTGTGTCAATTATAACATGCTTTGGAACTTCGTTAATTTTAATATTTAAATTTGTGTTGTAATTGTAAGGCTTTACTAGTTGTATAACAAACCATAAAATAAAAGTCAGAGCTAAAAACAATATATAGGCCTTATAGTTTTTGGCTGTAAATAGTTTTATAAGATGAGTTACTTTCATATTTTAGTCTTAAAAAATAAATTTGGATACTTTTTTTGTGGAGATTTATTAAAAATAATAATTGATAAAGTACTTCTTAGATATCCATATCCATAGCTAAAAAACTGTATGCAAACTGCGTACATAGCATAAAAAGCTATTTTAAGGTTTTTATTTATAATAAATGCATCCATGCAAATCAATGAAAAATACAATAAATATAAGAATGCTAATACATAATGACCAAAAAATATTAGAAGTATAGCTAAAAAGATACCCAAACAAAATAATGTCGGAAAGTAATATATAGCTTTATGACTTGAAGGATGCCAAGAGTTCAAAATAGGTCGAACAAGACCGAATTTATACATTTGTTTAGCGTAGCTGCTCCAGTTAATTCGTCTTTTATGATAGACAAAACAATCTGAAAATAAAGCTGTTTTAAAACCTAATTTTTTAAGACGTATAGCCAAGTCAGGATCTTCTCCTGGATGTATATTTGAAAACCCTCCCGATTTTTGAAATGCTTTTTTAGACAACCCCATATTAAAACTGCGAGGTTGAAATTTTTTCTTTTGAAATTCGTGTCCCCTAACACCTCCTGTTGTCCAAAACGAAGTCATAGCATAATTAATAGCTTTCTGTACAGAGGAAAAACCTTGACCAGCTTGATCAGGACCGCCAAAACAATGTACAAATTGTGCTTTATGAGATTTTTTTAAATTAATTAAGTAATCGCTTGGTAATAATACATCACTATCTAAAATAATAAAGTAATCAGCCTTTGCTTTTTGCATACCGTAATTTCGGGAATCACCAGGGCCTGAATTCTCTTTAAAATGGTAAACCAAATGTAGCTCATCACTAAAAGAATTTACTTCATCTATACATTTGTTTTCAGAGCCATCTTCAATAATAAGGACTTCACACTTATCAATGTGTTTAACTTTCGCTAAAGACTCGAGTAGTTCTTTGATTTCTTGAGGTCTATTGAAAACGGGTATAATAAATGAAAACTCATAATTCATATGGTAAAGATAGGTTTAATAAAAAAATCCCAAAGCAAAATTGCTTTGGGATTTTGAATTAACTCTAATTAAAAACGAACTATTTCTTGATAAATCTGAAGTTTTCAGATGAACCATTGATGGTTACATTCATGATATAAGTTCCAGCTTGTAAAGCATCTACATTAAGTGAAGGTGAAACCGTGTTAGGGGTTTCAGACAACACTTGTTGACCTAGCATGTTATATACTTTAACCGTTTCGACTTGACTCGTCGTTTGTAGGTTAAGCATATTTTGAGCTGGGTTTGGATAGAAAGAGAAATTGTTTCTATCAAAAGACTCTGTTGATAAAGTTTCATTAACTTCTATTCCAAAAGTTCCAGGTGTAGCTGTATTCCATCTATCTACCTGAATATAATAGGTGTTTCCAGGAGTTAAACCAGTTAAGTCAACAATTGAATTGAAACCAACAGTCATACCTCCGTCCTGGTCGCAACCTAATTCAGCACCTAGTGTCGAGAGGTCTAAACAATCAGTAGGCGCATCATAAACTGCAATCTCTGAATCGGTAAAAGTTGCTCCCGCAATATCGGTTGATACTTGTACTGAACCAGAATTTGGCGCGACAAATGTAAACCATACTGATTTGTCAACTCCCCCAGCAAAACATGTTGCTATGGGTTCGTTGGCCTGTGCTGTTGCACCCACATTTGTATAATCACTACCCGCTGAAGGTGTGCCAATTGTCAAAGCAATAGCATCACACAAATCATCATTTGCTGGTGGTAATGCAAGCGTACTAAAGCTTTCTGGACCAGCTAATGTACTTGTACCATCAGCAGAACAATCTGAACTTACGTAAAAATCATAGTCTGTTTGTGGCGTCAAGCCTGTAACATTAGCTGTTGTAACTCCTGCACCAACGGTAGCAGTCGAAACTGGTGTGGCTGTCGCTGGGTCATCTCCTGATGCAAAAACAAACCATTCAAAACCATTTGTCGCATTGGTAACATCATCCCAGTTTAAGTCAGCTGAAGTTGATGTTATATTTGTTACACTTTGATTTTGAGGCTCAGCGCATGCTGGCAAATCAGTAATAGCTAAACTAAAGGCTCCTTCAGAGAAACCTTCTGTGTAAACTTGAAGGAAGTAAGTTGTGTTCGCAGTAAGTCCTGTAACTAAAACATCTGAGTTAAAGTCAACACTAGAACCATCAGCAAAGCAAAACAACTCTGCTCCACCACAA